>SMYC01000248.1 GCA_004356105.1 Acidobacteriota bacterium
CGAGCGCTACAAGCCCTACATCGAGGACGGCAAGACCATCGTCACGAGCCCTCACAAAGTCTACGGGCCGGAGACCAACGACCTCGTACTGCAGCTACGTAAGCGCGGCATCGACAAGATCATCCTGGGCGGCATGTCCGCGAATCTTTGTACCGAGAGCCACATGAGAGAGCTTCTCGAGCAGGGATTCGAAGTGGCCGTGATCAAGGACGCGACCGCCGCGGCTCAAGTGGCCGAAGGTGACGGCTACGAAGCCGCTGTCGTGAACTTCCGCTTCATCGCGAACACGGTATGGACCACCGAAGAGCTCGTCGAGCGGCTCGCCACGACAGACGCGACTCAATGAGTTCTGAAATAGGAGACAACCATGTCGACTTACGTCAGTGACATCGCTTTTACCCCGGCGGTCAAAGCCGAGCAGGAGAGACTCGGCTCACGAAAAGCCTACGCGAACGTGGAAAAGCGTGGCAGCTGGACGTCCGTCGTCACGCCGGAGCTCGAGGCATTCATTGCGGAGCGCGATTCGCTCTACTTGGGCACCTCGAGTGCTTCCGGCCAGCCTTACATCCAGCACCGGGGAGGCCCCCAGGGCTTCGTCAAAGTGCTCGACGAGAAGACGCTCGCTTTTGCTGAGTTCTCCGGAAACGCGCAATACATCTCGCTCGGCAACCTAGGTGAGAACCCGAAAGCCTTTATCTTCTTGATGGATTACCCGAACCGAACGCGCATCAAGATCTGGGGTACGGCGCACTTCTCTGACGAGCCAGAGCTCATCGCGCGTCTCACGGACGAAAGCTACGGCGCTCGCGTCGAGCGTGCGCTCGTGTTCCACGTCGAGGCCTGGGATCGCAACTGTGAGCAGCATATCCAGAGACGTTTCACACGAGAAGAAGCTCGAGCCGGTCGCGAACGAAGTGAAAGGGAGGGAGGATTGAAATGTACGCTAAAGGGTTGACCGTTTTGTTGTTGCTCACCGCGGCAGTGCCCTTGTCGGGACAGTCGGGAGAGTCGCGCCAAGATTTGCTACTGGCGCAGAAGCGAGACAAAGCCGAGCGTCTCGTGGAGGAGAGCGTCTCGCGAAGCGAGAAGCGCGTACGGGCTCTCGAAAAGTCACGTTTCCCGCAGAACATCTTCGTGAAGGGCTTTCACGGCGTGCGGCCTCTCATCGGCGGCATGCCGTCGGGGTCGGGCGCCGTCGCCGGGATTGGCTACGTGCGCGGCCTCGATTACGAGCTCGTGAACATCGAGGCCAACGCGCGCTACTCGACGCGCGACTTTACACAATTCGATGCGGCGGTAGAGATACCGACGGCGCGCTACGGCGGCCCCGTCCGGGCGCGATTCGAGACCGAGTACCACGACTACACGTCCCTGCGATTTTTCGGGCTCGGAAACGACTCGAGCGCCGACAACAAGAGCTTCTACCGCGAGATCGCTAGCTCTTTCAGCGGCGGCCTCGTGGCGGATCTCGGGCGTCGTTTTCGGATCGGAGCCGACGGAGGATGGCTTCGACTGGACGCGGGCGAGTCGGACCGCTCCCCCACGCTGAGCGACCGGCTCGACCCGAGCCGTATCCCCGGGCTCGTCGGGGAGCGAACGGAGTTCGCCGTTTATGGCGGCAACGTGACGATCGACCTGCTCGACGACGAGATCCCGGCGGCGGGGCTCAGTGTCCGATTCGACGCGAAGCGCTATGACGATCGAGCCGATAACCTTTATGGATTTACCCGCTACGTTGCCGACTTCAAAGGCTACATCCCTCTCGGCTATCGAAACCGCTACGTGGCTCTTCGGTTCCGGACGTCGCAAGCGGTGACCGATAGCGGCCAGCGGGTACCTCTTTATTTGATGGAGACGGTGGGTGGAGCCGGGACCATCCGCGGCTTTAGCGAGGAGCGGTTTCGCGACACGCGCAATCTGCTCATGTCTGCCGAATATCGCTGGGAGGCATGGACCCATCTCGATTTAGCCATCTTCTTCGACGCGGGGAAGGTCTTCTCCCGCGCCGACGATTTCAATTTTTCGGGCCTGCATACGGGCTACGGCTTCGGGGCGCGGTTCCACACGCCCGGTGGATTCGTCTTGCGTTTCGATGTGGCCAGAAGCGTCGAAGGCACGAAGCTGCACATCGGTGCTGGGCCGAGTTTCTGAGAGAGGAGAGGACAATGAACAGGATGAGCTATGGATGTGTAGCCTTTTTAGCGATGTCGATGATTCGTGCGGTGAGCGCGAATGACCAGAAATTCTACAACGACGATCCCATGCAAGTGGAGATCCAGCTCGATACGTCGCAAGAGCCCTCCAAGATCGAGCTCAGTGACCTCTACGACCGGCTCGGCAATACGTTTCACGACTACGGAAACGAGGATCGCGGCGAAGCGTTGAACGTCAATACGGTGGACGAGGTTCCAGATAGCTCTTGGTTCTCGAACCGGCACGGCGTGCGACGCATGAGTCTCGACGAGCTCGTTCGCGGGCCGAACCGTGGCGAAGCGCCGAGCATCGACGAGACGTGGACCGTTTCGAGAGGCAAGAGCCAGGGGATTACTCCGGGATTCGAGATCACGGACGCGCGAGGCACGCGCTACGTCATCAAGCTCGACCCCGTAGACGTTCCTGAGCTGAATTCCGCAGCCGAGGTCATCGCGACGAAGATTTTTTATGCGATGGGGTACAACGTTCCCGAGAACAGAATCGTTCGCTTCGATCCCGACAAGCTCGTGGTGGCAGAGGGCGCGCAGGCGGAAGACCGATTCGGCGACGCGGTGTCTCTCACCAAGCAGCGGCTCTCTCGTATGCTCCGGCACGTCCCGCGGCTTCCCGATGGGCGGATCCGGGCGATGGCGAGCAAATATGTCGACGGCCAACCTCTCGGCCCGTTTCGCTACCATGGCACGCGCACGGACGACCCGAACGATATCGTGGCTCACGAGGACCGGAGGGAGCTTCGGGGATTACGGCTGTTCTCGGCGTGGCTGAATCATGACGATACCCGTGCCCACAACACACAGGACAGCTGGGTGACGGAGAATGGAACCCGCTATGTGAAACACCACTTGATGGACTTCGGCTCCGCCTTTGGCAGCGGTACGGTCGACTTGCAGCTGCCGAACCTGAGCTTTCACTACTGGTTTGATGCGGGCCTCATCAAAAAGAACGCGCTCGGCTTCGGCTTTCACGTGCCGAAATACAGGAAGGTTGAGTGGCCTCACTTCGGCGACTATCCTTCCGTTGGCCGGTGGGAGTCGACCTATTTCGACCCCGAGGAGTGGAAGAGCGACTATCCAAACCCGGCCTTCGTTCGCATGACGGCGCGCGACGCTTTTTGGGCCGCGAAAATTCTCATGCGGTTTACGGCCGAGGAGCTTCGAGCCATCGTCGAGACCGGCGAGTATTCGAGCTTGGAAGCAGCGGCGTATTTCTACGAGACGCTCGTCGCCCGTCAGAGAAAATCGGGTGCCTTAGGGATGAGCGGGACCAACCCGATCGACGGGTTTCGCGTGTCGGGGGACAAGCTCGAGTTCGAGAACCTTGCGGAGCTCTACGACTTCGCGGAACCTCGAACCACGTACACCGTCTCCTGGTTCGTGTATGACAACGCTGATGGGTCCGTCGAGGGTATCGAGAGCCCACTTTCTTCGACCGCGATGAGTGTCGCGCTGCCGAGACGAGCACGACCTGTCCGGCTCGCTTCAGCGGCGTTCCCGCCGCGTGGGCTCCCGGGTCCGACAGGTCTTTCAGAGACAGAGCTTCTTCTTGCCGAGATCCGCTCCGAGCACCCGAGCTTTCCCGCGTGGAATCATCCAGTCGGGGTTTATCTTCGTTTTAACGGTGAGGGCTACGACGTGGTCGGTGTGGAGCGGGGACGCGCAGCGAGCGTGACGGAACGTTAAGGGCGTGTTTTGACGAACCACAGGATAAGCAAAGTACTATCCAGTTCCGAATTTGACCGTGTTCTGTTTGCCACCTAACGTGGAATTGAGCGGCGGCACTGCGAAAGAGATGCGCGAAGCCGCTCGGGTCCGGAGTATCTCATTCCTCCACGAAGGCGAGGTGCCGTCCGCTCGAATTCAGGGTTAGAGGGCTTCTTCCGAAAGCTAGTCCACTCGGGACGTCCAATAGCCAGGCTTGCGCTTGAAGTGCGCAACAGCAACGATTTCGATCTCGTTCTCGGCAATCCGGTACACGAGGCTGAAGGGATATACACGAAAGATGAACCTTCTCGTGTTGGCGTTGTAAGACGGCCAGGTTTCTGGAAGTTCCGCAACTCGCTCAATCGCGTAGTTCAGCTCAGCAATGAAGCCGGCGGCTGCACCCGCGCTTCGCTCGCGATACCGATCCGATACGGCTTGCACCTCCTCCGCAGCTTCTGGGTGAAATCGTACGCTATGCGCCACCCTCGCTCCGGACGAGCTTTTGGCGTACTTCCTCCCACGGAATCGTTTGCACAGCGCCCGACTCCAACTCCTCTACGCGGCGGCGTATCGTGGCCTCCCAAGCGGCATCGACCTCTTCTGGCGACTCGGTCGGCACGCTCTCGAGAAGCAAAGTCGCAAGTTCTTCTCGTGCCTTAGGTTCTAATTCCAGGGCTTGCCGCAAAAGCTCGTCTACAGTCACGCTCATAATTTCATCCTAGCACGGGCATCTAGGAGCGGTGGATTGAAGAAAACCCCTGTGTCAGGGAGTTTGTCGCCGACGGCAAGATGAGCACGGTGGCCATCTAACGCTGTATTGAGCGGCGCGGCCAGACCTTCGGTTCCCAGCACGACATTGCACGAAGCCACCCGCGCTATTCATGCTCGCATGCTACTCGAACAGAAAGGCCACGTCCGCTCGGTCCCGATGTTCGACGGCCCTCCTTTCGTTGGCGCTCCTGCCCCGCATCTACGGCTCGGGGGTAGCCGCGGGAGCCGGTGGGGCGTCGCCGTTGGCGATTTCCACGACCACCTTCCAGGAGCCATCCGCCTGCTTCCGCCAGATTGTCACGTACTTCCCCTTGGTCGTGGTCCTGACTCCCACGGCGTTGTTGAGGCTGATCTCGTTGGAACCGAAGGTGTAGCCGAGATCGCCACTGGCGGACACTACGGCTCCATCGGCCTCCCAGCTGAGAGAGAAAGCACGACCATCAAGAATCCGACGAACGAGATTGAAAGACATTTCATCGCATCGTCCTCCTCCAATCGGACGCAATGCCCGCCCAACGTTCGGTTCAGCGGCGAGGCCAGCGTATAGCCTTGCGATGCCGCCTCCCGAAGGCTACTACATTTGGCCAGGTGCTACAGTTTCCCGAAAAGGGCCTCGTCCGCTGCAATCGGAGGTTCGGCGGCCTCTTCGTAAGACGATATTGTTGCCATTCGGCATGACGCATTTACAGGCTCACAGTCGTTCCCGCCTTCGGCTCGAATTCGGTGTTAGCCGGCCGCTCGCTCCTCCGTATCCTAGACCGTTTCGCACTCTGTCAACGTTCACGTTCAAATATGATGACGTATGTTATGTCGGCGCCGCCCGCGCGCTCTGGAGGCGTTCGTAACGTTAGGCGGTCCCCATCTAGAACGAAGAACCGTCGCTGATCTGTACCAATGTAGTTCGGGTACGCAGCGCCTTCGACGTGAAAGATTAGAACGTCCGGACTCTCTTCAATTGTATAAGAGCCGAAGTAGCCGAAATAGCCAACGAACGCTTCCTCAAGTTCTTCCGGCGTAGGGCGCAGAAAATCACCTGACGTAAAACGCCGTCGAGTGGGGTTCATGAGGTGAATGGACATGCCCCCGCCAGCGTCCAACATCAGACGTCCAAGCGGCTCCTGTCCCCAGTCATAGGTTATTTTTCCGTCAGTGCTCCGCCCCTCGGCCGAAACTAGACGGTAGCTTCCGACGACACGCTCTGCGAGCGTACCGCGCTTCGTAGCCTGGGTCGTCACGGGAAGTGCGCTCAAGAGCGCGATTAGGATCGCCTGCATCATGTCGATCTTTCTCCAAAGGGTTTGTCCGCCGAACGTAAGGATTGTATCCGGCGCGCGGCGAGATTGCGAAGTGGCACAGCGCCGCTCGCGCCGGATCACAATCAGTTGAGCAAACCGCCCTAGGCTATAGATTATGGGTATTGTATGGAACGACGGTGGTCTCGGGGCACGCTGGAGCGGTAGGTTTGGTCTCGTGGGACCGGTGTTGTGCCGCTCGGAGCACGAAGAATCTGTTGGCGTGTGGCATTTCGGTGTTCGGTAAAGTGTACAGGCACAGCTCGGGCGTTGAAACGAGCGGGTCTATTTTTGAAATCGCGGTGGGCGCCGTCATGAGGAGTCAAAGCTCCAGGGTTTACGTGCGAAGAAGAACCCGACGCGGAGAAAGATGACGAGCCGACCTTGCTTGCACTTTGGGCAGATATCGAAATCGTCTATCGGCTCACCGGTGGCGTCCGCTTGAGGTTGCGAGGCTCGGGGCTTTCGGGGTCGTTTTCCGCTGAGCTCGTTAGCTCGGAGAGCAGTATTCGTGCAAGCTCGATTTTCTCCGCTCGGTGGCGGTTGGCGAAAAAGCCGTAGTAGCGGATACGCATGAATCCAGAGGGAAGAACGTGGAGAAGGAAACGCCGAATAAATTCCACGGAGCTCAGGGTCATGATGCGTTTTCGATTGCCGTGGGCGTAGTCCTTCCAGCTGAAGCTGACTTTGCCGTTGTTGATCGATTGGATGCGTTGGTTCGCGATGGCGACCCGATTGGTGTAGCGGGCGAGGTACTTGAGCACTTGGGTGGGACCGCCGAAAGGCAACCACCCACTCTTTGTTTCGTAAGGGGTCGACCCAGCCCTCCCACGCTTTGGGATGGGCGAGCTCGAGGAGTTGTCCGTGGAATTCGAGCTCCTGTTGCTCGAAGGCGCGTTGCAGTAGAGCGAGGAATTTGCCGCGGAACATTCGGCTCATAACGCGAACGGGCAGAAAGAATCCGTCACGACAACTGACCCATCGTTTGCCGTCGGGGCTGATGCCTCCGCCTGGGATCACGCAGTGCAGGTGCGGATGGGCGAGCAGAGTCCTGTCCCCAGGTGTGAAGCAGCGCCAGACAGCCAAACTCCGCACCCAGGTGTTTCGGGTCCCGGGTGTGCGTCTGCAGGGTTTCGGAAGCGGCACGGAACAACATCCCGTAGACGACGCGGCGATTCTGAAGCGCCAGTGGAGCGAGCTCCTGCGGCAGCGTGAACACGACATGGAAGTACTCCACATCGAGAACTTCTCGCTCACGGGCCTGAAGCCATGCCGCTCGAGCTGCTCCCTGACGCTTCGGACAATGCCGATTGCGACACGAACAGTACACCGTCACCTCGTGACCGCACTTGTCGCATCGCTTGCAGCAGGCGCCCAAAGCCGCCGTCCGGCACTCCGTCAGAGCATTCAGAACCCGATACTGCTCCTTCGAGGGCCGGTAGCTGTGCTCCGTAAAAACTCGTTCCGGCGTTGATTCCGCGGTTTAGACCTGCCAGGATTGGCCGTTTCGCGCCGACCGGCCCGACGGGGTGACCATCACGATTATCGATTGGCAACGCACCGCCTGACCGGGCGAAGCCCTCAGACGCAGCGCTTCCGACGTCTTCGAGGCGTCTGCACGCGAGCCCGATCTCTACGGTCTGAACGCCGTACAAGCTTCGCGAACTCGACACGTACGTCCTGATCGATTTCGTCGGAGCGACCCGATCAGCGAACTCCGTTGCCGGCTCGACCGGCCGACTTTGTTTTTTGCGGACCACAACCTTGATGGCGACATCTCAGCCTGGCTTGTGGCTCGAGAACGGATTCTCGGCACGAGCCTTCGGATCCGCTCTCCTCCCACAGCGTTCGTAGACGACTTCGCCGCCGACAATCGTCGCATCTACTTCGAGGTCGAAAAGATCTTCGTGAGGCACTTCGGCTGGATCGGCCGATAGCACCGCAAAGTCTCCGAGCTTGCCGACGGCGATCGAGCCCTTGTCCTGCTCTTCGAAGCCAGCGCGCGCCCCCCAGATCGTGTGCATCCGGAGCGCGTCCTCGAACGTCAACTCTTCACCCGGTGGCGCGCCGCCACCGGTTTCCGCTGAGTTCGCCATCGACGCGATGGCGCCGAGCGGACTGAACACCGGTATGGTCCCCGTCGCGTCCGACACGGCCACCGGCTGCACACCCTCTTCGACGAGCGTCCGGTATCGCGGGCTCCTTCGCGGCCGAACGCCGCGCTCCTGTGGCGGTGTGATGATCGGGATCAAACCGAGCGTCGCGAGCCGCTGGATCCGGTCGAGGTCCAAAACGTTACCGCCATGCTCGAGCCGATGGCGCATGGGCGTCGGGTCACGCTCGAGCGCGGCTTCGACGGCGGCTTCGGCACGCTGGTGTGCCTCGTCTGTAATGACGTGCATCATCAGTTGGACGCGCGACGCATGCGCCCGGAACACGAACTCGTTCAGCTCTTGCTGGGTCCACTTGAAATCGGGGAAGCGGCGGCCGAGCCCGTCACTCGCAGCCCCGTCTACGAAGATCTTGACGCCGCCGAAGCGGAACATGTCGTTTCCGAAACCCGATTCGAGCCCCATCGCGAGGTAGTCATCAAGTGAGAACAAGTGCGGCACGTGATAGTAGGCGCGCAGGCGGATCGGCAGCTCACCCGACGACTGCAGCTTCTGATCGGCGCGAAGATCGGTGCCCGCCAGCGGCAAGGTTTGGATCGAGGTGATCCCTTTCGCCACGAACAACTCCGTGGCATGCGCCCTGAGAGCGGCTTCGACTTCGTCGACCGAATAAGCTGGCGGCATCGTCCAGATCTCTGTCGCGATGCCGGTCGGCTCAGATGAAAGCGAGGCCGAAGATAATGGGCGTCTGGTTCCCCGCGGCGAGCTGCTGGTAGGTGACTCCGGTACACTCGTAACCCATGGACGGTGGGAGCAAGCGGCTCGACAGAGCCTGCATGGACGCGACCGCCTCGCCCGAGCTGAAGCCCGGGCGAGGCGAGCCTGTAATGCTGGCCGCCGGGTAGACGTTGTAGTGCGTGATCGCTTGAGGCCCGACCGTATCCTCGACGGCCATGAGAGTACCGAACGGGATCATGTTGCCTGCCTGATCACGCACTTCGAGGCTTCGGATGTCCTCGACGCGCGAGCGAAACTGCGCATCCGCTTGGATCATGACCCGATAGGTTCGCCCAATAGATTGAAATCGTTGACATAGGCCGAGCCGAGATAGGCCTGAGGCGTATCGAAGATATCCGAGAGCGGGATGCCGAGCGTCTTGGCTTTCGTGCGATGGAGATCCAGATAGAGCTGAGGCACATTGGCGCGAAAGCTGTTATTGACGCGCGTCAATATCGGATTTTGATTTCCCTCGAAGGCGAGATCATCCACGATCGTTTGGAGCTGCTGCACGCCCGCGGCGCCGCGGTCTTGCTATGAGCTCGACCCCCCCCCGCGTTTCCGAGCCCCTGGATGGGAGGTGGGATGAAGGCGAACGCCGTTCCCTCTTCGATCCGGAGCAACTTCGCCGTGATCGCGTTCGCGTGAAGCTCCGGATCCGGCCGCTGGCTCCAGTTTTCGAGCACAGCAATCGCCGCGCCACCATTGCTGCTTTGGAGTGAATCGAGCAGTGAGTAGCCGCCGATCGTGATGACGTCGGTGACTCCCGGGTTGTCCATCAGCGTTTGCGTGATGCCGTCGAACACCTTCCTTGTGCGCTCGAGCGAAGCGCTGTCGGGAAGTCTACGTTCGCGTAGAAGTAGCCCTGGTCTTCATCGGGGATGAACCCGCCGGGGACGTTCATGAAACCGAAAGCCGTGGCCCCAACGACCGCGGCGAAAAACACCATCA
>SMYC01000249.1 GCA_004356105.1 Acidobacteriota bacterium
ACTAGGTCATTTCGTCGAAACGGGCCGCGCACCGCCCGACACAGAGTTGGCGGAAGCCTTGGCAGCACTCGGCGACGCCTTGAGCTGACGAGAGCGCAACCATGACGCTCTTCGCATATTATTGGGAGTATCGCGTTCACGACGACAAGGCCGAGCTCTTCCGAAGGTTTACGGCCCCGGCGGTAATTGGGTTCAGTTCCGAACATCGGGCCGGCATGGTCCGAGGTATCGGCGTTCAGTCGTTGTTCCTCGACGCGGGCCCCACACGCATCGCCATGCGGCGCGCAGCTGTCTCGATGGCCTCTCGAGATCCCACTCGTCGACGACGCCCGTGCCTAGGAGCGCTTCGATCTCGGTGACGATTTCTATCCCGAACGCCGTTTTGAAGCCCTTTTTTTGGCGGCCTCTTGCGAGGCCGCCTGGGAGGCTTCCAGTTGAGTGTCGCCCCACTGCTCGCAGGCCTGCCAGTACCTTTCCACCTGCTTGCGAAACTCATGGCCTGCCTCCACGTGCTGGCGGGCCAATGCGGCCTGCTCCGCGCTGATAGCGGGACCGCGTCTTGCCCTCTTCGCTACGCGTGAGACTAAAGTGCGGGCCGTGCCGCGCCTGCGCGTCGTGCTGGCAGCGACACTCCTTTTGACTACACTTCATAAACCGCTCGGACACCGAGCCGCGGCGCATCGGAGTCGGCTCGGCCAGTTCCTTAGCGCGCTTACGAACAACTGTGGGGATCGGTTCTCGGGGCAACATCCTTACTATCCTACGGTCATTATAGCCGTAGGATTCGAGTTCGCAAAACTATTACGTTCCGCGCGATCCGAGCTTCCTCACACTGGTGATGTGCGCCCAGCGGCAGGCGGCAGCTTGACAGCACTGACTACTCAAAGAATGACGGTCTCTGTCGGCGACCTCATTTCATAGACACGCCCTCTCCACGTGATGCGCCGTGACAGCAACGCTCGCAAGGCTGCTTGGATCGTCAAGAAGCTCGACAGAGGAAATAGTGTTGCATAGGCCCACCAATACCTTCGTCCCCAAGGGGACGCGATGGCTCGCGAGCCACCGGAATAGGCTCCGAGTGCGAGGACGAGCAGCCACAAGATGAGTCCGGCCTTCCCGCCTGCCCAAGGTCCCAGCAACAAGAAAGCCGAGTACAGGCTGTGATGGAGCAACGCGACACGAAAGAGCGCGGGCCAATAAACCCGCGTGATGGTCGTTTGCCTCGTGACCCAGAGTCCCAGCTCGAGGAGCCCGACGCGGCCGTAGGAAGGCACGAGGCAGCTGGGTACGAAGAACACTTTCAAGCCCGCCCGTCGCACCGCGCGGGTGAGCGCGTAGTCGTCCGAAAGTGCTCTTTGCCATGCCTCCACGACCCCGATCCGCTCGAACACGTCGCGCCGGATGGCCATGCCTCCACCCCAGGCGAAGTTCCGGTTGTGGTTGCCGAGGAGGGCAAGCACCGAAGCGTTCCACACGGAGCGCAGCAACGTGCTGAAGCTCAAAGGCTCGGGCACGTAGAAGCGATAGGTCGACGCGACACCCACGCCCGGGCGGTCGAGCTCCCTGACGAGACGGCGCAGCCAGCCGGGGTCGGGCCGACCGTCTGAATCGGCAAAGGCCAGAACGTCCGAGGGTGAGGCCCAATCGATGGCAGCGAGCAGGTTGTGCACTTTTTGACCACGCCCTTCCGCCGCCCCCGCGATCACGAGCTCGTGGCGGGGAAGATGCTTGATGAACGGAATGGCGGTGTCGTCCGCGCGCTCGACCACGAAAACAAGCCGGAGGTTCGGATAATCCTGTTGTGCCAGGGCCTTCAGATTAGCCGTCAAACCTTCCTCTACGCCGCAGCACGGGACGAAGAGCGTGACCGAAGGGCTCTCGCCCTCCATCGAAGTGGGCTCGTCGACTTCGTTGCGGCGTCCTCCGAAGAAAGCCGACAGCGCGATGAGTAGCTGCACGAGGCCCAGAATCACGACGAAGCTCGTCACGCGAAAGCCCGAAGCGACGGTGGGATTGTTGACATTCCTTATTTTTACCCGATATATTCAGGACGTAAGTTGCTCCTAAACGCAAAAACAACACGACCTCTATCAATGCCTACGCCAAAACGGCCCCTACTGAACTCGAACAGCCGTCGACACCCGTCATGAAGCTGCGAGTTCTGGGTTGTTCCGGGGGTAGCGTTCGCGGGCGCTTTCTTTCCTGCTTTCTTCTCGAGGATCGTGTGTCGCTCGATGCCGGTGGCCTCACCAATGCGCTCACGCTCAAAGAGCAGCAAGGGGTTGGCCATGTGATCGTGAGTCACACCCATCTCGATCACAACTGCGGTCTCCCGTTTCTTCTGGACAACGTGTTTGGTGATGTGAGCGAGCCCGTGATGGTGTACGGGACGCACACTGTCATAGAGAGTCTAAAGGCTCACATGTTCAACGGCGACCTCTGGCCCGATTTCACGCAGCTACCGTCGGCCGACGCACCGACGATGCGTTTTCAGGAGATCGAGGCCGAAAAACCGTTCGTGATCGGCGATCTGACTTTCACGCCTATCGAGGTCGAGCACCTCACACCGACCGTGGGCCTTCTCATCGAGAACAAAGACGGTGCGATTCTATATACCAGCGATACCGGCCCGACGGATCGCATCTGGCAGCTTGCGAACGCGCAAGACAACCTCAAAGCGGTCATCACGGAAATCTCTTTCTCCAATGCCGGAGGAGCGCTCGCAGAGGCGAGCGGCCATATGACGCCGGACATCCTGGCCGAGGAGCTCAAAAAACTCACTAAGGACGTGCCGGTCTTGGTCACGCATACCAAACCCGGCCACTTGCATCTGATTGAGCAAGAGCTCGAAGATATGAACCTTGCGCGCGTCGAGTTGCTCGAGCAAGGCAAAACATATAATTTCTGAGCGTCACTACCAGTGCTCACGCGGTAGAATCACGCCCGAAGATGCGATTCGTTCGGGCTATCGCTTACTGCGTCGAGGAGGCTTTCGTCGAGCTCTGGCGAAATCGTCTCGTAAACCTCGTTTCGATCGGCACCATCGCGGTCTCTCTGTTTATCCTCGGCATCTTCCTGACCGTATCGGCCAGCTTGAACCAACTGCTGGAAGGTTGGGCGGGACGGGTTCAGCTCACGCTTTACCTCGAAGAAGGCTTGAGCGCCTCCGATCGAGAACAGCTCGACCTCGTGCTCGGAAATAGTCCGGAGCTCGAATCCTTCCAATTCGTCTCCAAAGAAGATGCGCTCGAGCGTTTCCGGTCCTACTTCCCCGAGCTCAGCACCTTGCCCGACCTTCTCGAGTCGAACCCTCTTCCGGCGTCGTTCGAGGTCGGCGTAGCACCGGACTTTAGAGAGCCGGACCAAGTGCGCGTAGTGGCGCGCCGCCTAGCGGGCCTTGATGGCGTTTCCGAAGTCGACTACGACCTGCTATGGATCGAGCGGTTGACGGGCATCATCGAGCTCGTCCAGATGATCGGTCTCACGATCGGGAGCGCCCTCGCCATCGCGTCGGTCTTCACTATCTTCAACGTCATCAAGCTCACCGTCTATGGGCGGCAGGAAGAGATCGGCATCATGCGCCTCGTTGGCGCGACCCACGCTTACATTCGTGGCCCGTTTCTAGTAGAGGGCATTCTTCAGGGTGGGCTCGGCGGCGGGCTCGCGCTTGGACTGCTCTACGTCGCGCATCAATATCTGCTCCGAGAGGCGCTACGCTCCGTTCAGCTCTTGCCGTCGGACGATTGGTTGCAATTCGTCCCACCCCCGGCCTGGGCGGCTCTCATCCTCGGCGGGATGTTCGTAGGCCTCCTCGGAAGCGCATTATCCGTACGAAAGTTCCTCGCCAGCCCAGTGTAATTGGAGCCCGAGACTTATCCCACGCGTTGGAGGATCAACATTAAGAAAAGCGTAACGCAAAGGCGCAAAGGCGCAAAGGTGCAAAGCCGCAAAGAAAAGACAAGAAAAAGAAGTTGAGAGGAAATGTTTTGCCGCGAGATTTCTAGGTCAGAATGTGCCTGAGATGGGGAAAAATGACCCCCTTTGTCAGTGTGGTGGGGCGCGAGGCTGACTTCAGCAGTCCCTTCGAGGTGAGAAAGTTTCGCGTCGCGTAAGCAGGCTTTTCTTTTTTTCCTTCTTTTCCGTTGCGTCTTTGCGCCCTTGCGCCTTTGCGTTACGCTTTTCTTAATATTGATCTTTGACGGGCTCGGGTTAATCGCTCGTGAGCTCGGCGATGCGGGCGGCGACGAAGTCGAGTGCTACCTCGTTGCGAGCGCCCCTTGGGACGATGAGGTCGGCGTAGCGTTTCGAAGGCTCGGTGAAATCCAGGTGCATAGGGCGCACTGATTCGAGATATTGATTCGTGACCGATTCGATCGTTCGGCCTCGATCTTGAACGTCACGCGCCAAACGTCTCAGAATGCGGATATCGGCGTCCGTATCGATGAACAGCTTGATGTCGAATCGGTCGCGAAGCCGGGCGTCGACGAGGACCATGATGCCCTCGACGAGGATCACGGGTCGTGGCTCGACCTTGTCGCCGGTGGCGACGCGCGCGTGCTCGACATAGTCGTAGGCGAGCCGCGATACGGCCTTGCCCGCTTTGAGCATGTCGAGATGTTCGACCAGTAGCTCGGTCTCATAAGCGTCCGGGTGGTCGTAGTTGATCTTCGCGCGCTCCTCGAGCGGAAGAGGGGACGGGTCGACGTAGTAGGCATCCTGGGACAGCACCACGACTTTGTCCGGCCCCATCCGATCCGCGATCTCTTTCGTGAAGCTCGTTTTTCCCGAGCTCGTTCCACCCGCAATTCCGATCACGACGGACGTCACGATTCCGCCACGCGTCCTTTCTCGAGAAGAATGACGCGCTTTCCCAAGCGCATGATCAAATCGCGATCATGGGTGGCGACGAGCACGGTCGTCCCGCGGGCATTGATCTCCTGAAAGAGCGACATGATCTCGAATGCGAGCTCGGGATCGAGATTGCCCGTCGGCTCGTCGGCGAGCAAGAGCACAGGCTCGTTGATGAGTGCGCGCGCGATCGCGACGCGCTGCTGCTCGCCGCCAGAGAGTTGCAATGGATAGGAGTTCATCTTGTGGTGCAGCCCCACCTGTTTCAGGATTTGGAACGCGCGGCGTTTGCGCTCGAGCTTGGCAATGCCCATGACCCGCAGCACGAAGGCGACGTTCTCGAAAACCGTCTTGCGCGGAAGCAGCTTGAAGTCCTGGAACACGACGCCGATATTGCGCCTGAGAAAAGGGATCTTGGCTTCGGGGATCGCGGAGACGTTTCTGCCATTGACGAGGATCTGGCCCTGCGACGGGACCTCCTCGCGGAAGATGAGCTTCAGGAAAGTCGTCTTGCCCGCGCCGCTCGGACCGGTGAGGAAAACGAACTCGCCTCGGTCGATCTCGAGCGTCACGTCGTTCAGGGCGATGTTGTCCCGTCCGTAATTCATGTAGACGTGGAACGTCTGAATCACGATTCTTCGAGGAGCCGCACGAGTGTCTCGCGTGCGAGTTGAGGGTTGGCTTGGCCGCGCGACGCTTTCATTATCTGACCCACCATCCAACCGATGACTTTGTCTTTGCCCGCTTTGAGCTCGGCGACCTGTTCCGGGTTATTAGCGATGACCGTCCGGACGAGCTCTTCGATTGCTGCGCTGTCGGAGATTTGACCGAGACCTTCGCGCTCGACGATGGCCGCCGGCCCATCTCCGGACGAGAACATCTTCTCGAAGACGTCTTTGCCCATCTTGCCGCTCAACGTCCCTTTCTCCACGAGCTCGATGAGCTCGCCGAAAGCCTCCGGTGTGACGGGGAGCTCTTCGATGGCCACGCCCGACGCTTTCAATTTGCGTAGAAGCTCGGACATCATCCAGTTGCTCGTGGCTTTGCCGTTTTTGGAGCGCTTCGCGGCGGCTTCGAAGTAATCGGCGCGCGCGCGCGAGCTCGTCAAGACTTTGGCGTCATAGGCGGGGATGTTGTAATCCGATTGGAGCCGCGCACGCCTCGCTTCCGGAAGCTCCGGAAGTTTTCGCTTCTGCTCCTCGAGCCACGTGGGCTCGAGCACGAGCGGCGGGAGGTCGGGCTCGGGGAAATAGCGGTAGTCGTGAGCGTCTTCTTTGCTGCGCATCGAGACCGTGCGGTCGGCGTCCGGATCGTAGAGCCGCGTTTCCTGGACGATGCGCTCGCCTGATTCGCAAGCCGCGATCTGCCGTTCGACCTCGTAGGCGAGGGCGCGGGCGAGAAAGCGGAAGGAGTTGATGTTCTTGAGCTCGACTTTGGTCCCGAGCTCGCTCGTCCCCACCGGACGTACGGACACATTGCCGTCGCAACGGAAATTGCCCTTTTCCATGTCGGCGTCGGACACTTCGGTATATTCCAATATCTCTTTCACGGCTTGCGCATATTGGGTCGCTTCTTCGGGGCTCGACAGGTCGGGATGGCTCACGATCTCGATCAGGGGAACGCCGCTTCGGTTGAGATCGACGCCGCTTTTCGTGCTCGAGCCCATAAAGCCGTCATGCAGAAGCTTCCCGGCATCCTCTTCCATGTGGATGCGCTCGATTCGGATGCGCTTGTTGGCATCGTCGAGCCGGATGCACACCTCGCCATCCTCGGCGAGCGGGCGGTCATATTGTGAGATCTGATATCCCTTGGGAAGGTCGGGATAGAAATAGTTCTTGCGCGCAAAGATCGACGTCTCGTTGACCCGACACCCCACGGCGAAAGCCATCCTCGCGGCAAGCTCCACCGCGCGGCCGTTGAGAACGGGAAGAGCCCCGGGAAGCCCGATGCAGACCGGACATATGTTCGTGTTCGGGGGCGCACCGAAGCGAGCGCGACAGCCGCAAAATAGCTTCGTCTCCGTCAGAAGCTGTGCATGGCACTCGAGCCCGATGACGGTCTCGTATTCCGTCATGCCGAAGCGTACATCTGGTCGATCAAGCCTTCGTAGCGGGACTCGATCACTCTGCGCTTGACCTTCAGCGTAGGGGTGAGCTCGCCGTCCTCGATCGTGAACTCCTTTGCGAGAACCGTGATCTTCTTGATGCGCTCGTACTGGGCGAAACCGCTGCTCAAACTCTCGATCTCCGCGAGAATGAACTCTGTGACCCTTGGGTGGGCCGCCATAGCGGCGGGGCTGTCCGCCGCGATCGACTGCCGAGCGCACCAGACGGTGAGCTTCTCGAAATCGGGCACGACGAGTGCTGCGGGAAACTTGCGTTTGTTGCCGACGACCACGATCTCCGCGATATAGGCGTTCGTCTTCAGACGGCCCTCGATCAGTTGAGGAGCGATGTTCTTCCCTCCGGCGGTGACGATGATGTCTTTCTTGCGGTCGGTGATTTTCAGGAAGCCATCGCCATCGAGCTCGCCGATATCTCCCGTGTGAAAGAAGCCGTCCGAGTCGATGGCTTCTGCGGTGGTGGCCTCGTTCTTGTAATAGCCTTTCATGACGTTGGGCCCGCGAACGTCAATCTCGCCGTCATCGGCGATCTTCACTTCGACCCCGGGAATGATTTGACCGACGGTGCCGAATTTCAGGTTTTTCGGCCGGTTCACGGAAATGATGGGTGAGGTCTCGGTCAAACCATAGCCCTCGACAATCGTGATCCCCGCTGCCCAGAAGAAATTGGCGATCTCCTGGGCGAGCGGCGCGGCGCCGGAGACGAAAAAGCGCAGCCGGCCGCCGATGCGGGCTTGGAGTTTCTTGAAGACGAGGGCGTTCGCGAGCTTGTATTTGAGCTCGAGCCCCAAGGGCGCGGACTTGCCCGCGAGCCGATACTTGCCGTGCTCGCCGCCCACACCGATGGCCCAATGGAAGATTTTCTTTTTGCCCGCGCTTCCCTTGTCCACCGATTCGTTCACCCGCGCGTAGAGCTTTTCGTAGAAACGCGGGACCATCGTCATGACGGTCGGCCGGATCTCGCCGAGGTTCTGCGCCACGTCTTCGATGCTCCCCGCGATAGCGATGCTGACCCCGGCGGCCGGATAGAGGTAGTGAGCGACCATCCGCTCGAACACATGACTATAGGGAAGCGCGGAGAGCGCGATGTCGTTCTCGTCGAGCGGAAGAACTTCCAAGCCGGCCTTCGTGTTCGAGACCAGGTTGTCTTGCGTGAGCATGACGCCTTTCGGTTCGCCGGTAGTGCCGGATGTGTAGACGATACTGGCCAAGTCTTCCGGCGTGACCGCGTCCGCGAGCTTCTGCACGAGATCGGGCTCCGCGGCCGCTTTGGCTTGGCCTTTCTTTTCTACGTCCTCGAGCATCACCCCTTCGAGCTCGGCGCTCGCATCGAGCTTCACGAAATGCTTTACGGTCGTGAGCTCGGTCCGTATCTCGGCGACTTTTTTGTGTTGGTCGCTATCTGAGACGACGAAGGCTTTCGCTTCCGAGTCGTTCACGATGTAGCTGATTTGGGACGGCATCAGATTCGCGTAGAGCGGGACGTTGACAGCGCCGAGGATCTGGAGCGCTGAATCCACGAGAAACCACTCCGGTCGGTTCCCGGACAACAAAGCGACGCGATCCCCGTGGGCGATTCCGAGCTCGTGAAGCCCCAAAGCGATGTGGCGCGCGCGGCGAAGCCACTCTTCCGAAGAAATGGAATGCCAGG
Organism: Acidobacteriota bacterium; assembly: GCA_004356105.1. GTDB lineage: Bacteria > Acidobacteriota > Vicinamibacteria > Marinacidobacterales > SMYC01 > SMYC01. The sequence goes on from SMYC01000249.1 coordinate 8,622, forward strand.
TGCCGTCCTTCTTGAAGCGAAGCGCATCCTCTTTCTTGTATTTTTTGACGGCGCCGGCGAGAAGTTGATTAAGTGTCCCGAACTCCATGAGTCACCTCGATTTGCGCGAGATGTTAGCACACCCGGCGCCGCGCCTTGATTAACGTATAATCGCGCCGTGGACGGGTATATCGGACTGGGTTCGAACCTGGGCGAGCCCGTCTCCGAGCTCCGCGCGGGCACCTCCGAGCTCCTCGATCGAGGAGTCACCATCACGCAACGCTCGAGCGTCTATCGCACGGAGCCCGTTGATGCTGCCGCGGAAAGTCAAGCCTGGTTCCTCAACGCGGTTTTCGAGATTCGCTTCGCCGGGGGCGCGCGCGACCTGCTGGATATCTGCCGTGCCGTCGAAAACGTGCGAGGGCGCGAGCGCGGAGTCAAGAATGGTCCCCGGACCCTCGACCTGGACTTGTTGCTGGCTGGTGAGCTCGTGGTCTCGAGCAACGATCTCACTATCCCGCACCCGCGGCTTCACTTGCGACGTTTCGTCCTCGTACCTATCGTCGAGATAGCCCCCGATGTGATCCACCCCGTGAAAAAGCGGACGATGCGGGAGCTCCTCGCGGTGTGCGACGACGAGAGCGCCGTTTTACCGCTCGAGGACGTCACCGGTTAGCGTCATGGACTTTCGCTACATTGCTGTCGAAGGCCCACCCGGGGTGGGCAAAACTGGGCTCGCCGAGTGGCTTGCCCAGAACCTGGAAGGCAGGACGTTACTCGAGCAGAAGGACAATCCTTTCCTCGATAAATTTCTCGCGGGGGAACCGGGCGCCGCGTTCCAGACGCAAATTTTCTTCCTGCTCAACCGTTACCGGGAGCTCGCGGCGCTCGCGCAGAGAGAGCTTTTTTCTCAGACGCAGATTTCGGACTTCATTCTCGCGAAAGACAAGATCTACGCCTATCTAGGCCTGGATGATGCGGAGCTCATGCTCTACGAGAAAATCTACGGCCCACTCGCGGGGGAAGTACCGGCCCCGGAGCTCGTCGTCTATCTCCAAGCTCCGGCGGAGGTCCTTTCGCGGCGACTCCGCGCGCGCTCGGAAGCGAGGTTCCCCGAGGAGGAGGACCTCCGCGACATCGTCCGGGCGTATGATTACTTCTTCTTCCACTATACGGTGACGCCGCTTCTCGTCGTGAGCTCCGCGGAGGTCGACTTCTCCGAACCCCATGCCGATCTCGCGGCTCTTCTCCAAGAGATTCGGCTCATGCCGCGTGGAACCCGCTTCTACGTGCCGGCGAAAGTCAGCGCCGAATAGCTATTTTAGCTATTTCCGCCCGGTTGCCGGCGGTGCGAGCGCCGTGTTACCCTGGGTTTGTCCAATCCGAAAATCGAATAGTCGTTCCCCCCGCGTTTTCGAGCAGTTGGATTGTTTGCCAATGCTTTCGGGGAACCGCGTCGGTTTCCCGGTCAGCCGGAGGTCACTCTGATGAGTAACGAAAGCCCATCGAAGCCCAAGAAGAAGAAAAAATGGGGCAACCGCCCGCCTCTGCATAAGCGTCAGTACATCGTCAACAAACCCCTGCAGTACCGGTTTATGGGCCTGTTGTTCGCTGTCTGGTTTGCGAATTCGGTGTTCTTTACGATCGTGCTCTATCTCATTTTCGAAGGCAACATAAATCGGTTCTATGACCTCGTGCCCAAAGAAGGGCTCTACCCGCTACTCACGATCCCCGCACTTCTCTTGTCTGCAGTGGCTTTCGTCTCGGTATTCGGGATCATCGTGATCGGGATCATGTCGCTGTTTGTCAGTAATCAGATCGCCGGTCCCCTCCACCGGGCGAAGATGAGCATGAACCGTATGATCTCGGGCGATTGGGCTTTCAACCTCCAATTCCGGGAGACCGATTTTCTCATCGACTACCCGCCGGTGTTCAATGCGATGCTGGACGACCTCCGGCGACGTGCGACCTCCGACATCGAGGATTTGAAGGCCATCGAAAGCGCATCTTCGGATGACGAAGTGGTAGCCCTGGCCCGGAGAATGAGAGAGAACAAAGAAGCGCTTATCGGGATCGGCGCCGAGGACGGGGGGAGCAGTGGGAAAGAACCAGAGGCCGTTCCCGCCGCGGTACATTGAAAGTCGAGAACATGCTAGGACGGGAAGGGCGTTTCGTCATATCATTACGGCCTTCCAAATTAGAAGGCGATGAGTGCCTCTGACGGGCCATGACTAAGAACAAAGACGCCGATCTCTTCGACGACAGTGCCGCCTATGGCAGGATTCTCGGCGTCGACCCTAGTCAAGTTCGAAAGAAAATTCGAGGCCGCGTGGATACGGAAGATCGCGGCAGCCTTTTCAACTCGACAGACTTGTTCGGTGACATCATCGACGACTTCCGCTCCGTGGAATCCGAGCCCGTCTCCCGCGTCGACCCGCCGCCCGAGCCCGTCCACCCGCCCGAGCCGAGCGCGCGGGCGGAGAACGAGAACGAACGCGGCGCTATGGAAGCGGCCGCCGAGCTGCTCGGCGCCGATACCGACCCTTATCAAGGTTCGCCGCCCCCGAGAGAGGACGAATATTCGCTCCTCGACGCCGCCTATTCCACGCTGCTCAAAGACGAGAAGCTACAGAAAGATGTCGAGCGGCTCGATAAGATCGCCTCCCAGGATTCGGAGCGCGACGAAAGCTCTGACTACGGTGACTATGTTCTGCTCGACCGTATCGCTACGGGCGGGATGGCGGAGGTTTTCCGGGCCAAGCGAGAAGGCGTCGAGGGATTCGAGAAGATCGTCGCTGTGAAGCGTATCCTCCCCCATTTGTCGAACAATGCGGATTTCGTCGAGATGTTCATCGCCGAAGCGAAGATCGTCGCTTCACTCACCCATCCAAACATCGCGCAGATTTTCGATCTGGGGAAAATCGACGCTAGCTACTTCATCGCGATGGAGTTCGTGGAAGGCAAGGACCTCCGGACGATTTTGAGTCACGCCAGCGATCGCGACACGCGTCTCGGCGTCGACCTCGCCGCTCTCATTGCGGCCAAAGTCGGTGCGGCGCTCGAATATGCTCATCGCCACAGAGACGAAGAGGGAAAAGAGCTCCAAATTGTTCATCGTGACGTGAGCCCTCAGAACATCCTCGTTTCGAACGAGGGGGAAGTGAAGCTCGTCGATTTCGGAATCGCGCGGGCGGCCACCAAGGCCTCGCACACGGATAGCGGCTCGCTCCGCGGAAAGCTTCTCTACATGTCTCCCGAGCAGGCGTGGGGTAAGACACAGGATCGGCGCTCCGATATTTTTTCGCTCGGGGCGGTGTTCTACGAGATACTCACGGGACACCCGCTCTTTAGCGGCAACTCCGAGATAAGCGTTCTCGAGAGAGTTCGAGATGCGCAGTTCCTTGCACCGTCCTCGCTGAACCCCGCCGTTCCCATAGAAATCGAAGCCATCGTGACACGAGCGTTGCAGAAAAACCCCGACGAGCGCTATCAGGACGCCGCGGAAATGCTTCTGGATTTGGACACCTATTTGAGAAAACGGCCCGCCGTGGGCGCGAGCGAGCTGGCTCGGTTCATCGGCGAGCTCTACGAAGAGAAATGAGACTTGTGCGAGGACGCGTGGTTCATGCGAGCCAACGTTAGGGAGTCATACGTTGTCTAGTGGAACGAATCAAGACATGGCGCCTCTGACCCAGGAGGAAGCTGCAGTCTTCGAAAAGCGTCTGGGAATGGCGCGGAGTCAGCTCGACGAAATCGACGCTCAAATCGAGCGCGAGCTCGCCGACGTGCGGGAGCGCATCGGGGTGCTGCAGGAAAAACGAGCCGCCTCACTGAAGGTCTACGACGCCGCGTGCACGATCCTCGGCATCGAGAACGAGCGCGAAACCGAGCCCGTAGCCGCCAGTTAAGCCCGCCGAAGCCCGAAGGGCGAAGGCGGGCCTTGACCCCCGTTGTACGCCGTTGCTAGGATCCTAAGCTGACTTATGAGCTGGTTCAAGAAAGAGAAGGCTCCGCTGGCACCGATCCAGCACAGCCGGATGCCTGAGGGGCTCTGGACCAAGTGCAAAGAGTGTTCGGAGATTCTTTACACGAAGGAGATTGTCAAAAACCTGAATGTTTGTCCTAAGTGCAACTATCACATAGGGCTGAGCGCGGTGGAGCGGGCGAAATCGATTTTTGACGACGAGAGATTCGAAGAGATTGAGACCGGTCTTTTTTCGAACGACCCGCTCTCCTTCTCCGACACCAAGAATTACGGCGACCGGCTCAGCCGTAGCAAGAAATCGACGGGCCTTGATGATGCCGTGCTCATCGCTCGCGGGTGCATCGACGGAATCCCCGTCGTGCTCGCGGCCATGGAATATGGCTTCATTGGCGGCAGCATGGGCGTTGTGGTCGGCGAAAAAATCACGAGAGCCGTTGAGCTCGCTCTCGAAGAGCGCGTGCCGCTCATCATCGTGTCGCGGTCCGGAGGAGCGCGCATGCAAGAAGGGGCGATCTCGCTCATGCAGATGGCCAAGATCAGCGCGGCGCTCGCGCGTCTCGACGACGGCAAGGTCCCCTACATCTCCATCCTCACCGATCCCACCACCGGGGGCGTGACGGCGAGCTTCGCGATGCTGGGGGATGTCAACATCGCCGAGCCCAAAGCCTTGATTGGATTTGCCGGCCCCCGGGTGATCGAGCAAACCATCCGCCAAGCTCTGCCGCCGGGTTTTCAACGCTCCGAATATCTGCTCGAGCACGGCATGCTCGACATGATCGTCGAGCGCAAAGACATGAGGAAAACGCTCGGAAGAATGCTGCGCTTCTTTACACAATCGGTGAAGCCCGCCACCGGTAGCGGCTCGAGCACTGAGACTGATAGTTCGACGTCGAGGTCGAGGGTCCAGAAGGAAGAGTCCGTTTCTTGACGCGGACCTACGAAGAGGCGGTCGCCTACCTGAGCAGCCGCGAGAAATTCGGCATCAAGTTCGGGCTCTCGAATATCAACCAGCTCGCGGAGGCTTTGGGTCGCCCCGAACGCTGCTTCCGGTCGATCCTCATCGCGGGCACGAACGGCAAAGGCTCGACAGCCGCGATTCTGAGCTCCGTTCTGCACGCGGCTGGTTTTCGCGCCGGCCGCTATACGTCGCCTCATATCCGTCGCCTGACGGAGCGGATCCAGGTGGATGGTGAGCCCATCTCGGTCGATGCCATGACGGCGGTCGTGAGTCGCGTCGCCGAAGTGTCGTCACGGGTGGGGGAGCCGACATTTTTCGAAGCCGTCACTGCCTGCGCCTTCGCTTATTTCGCCGAACAGTCCATCGACATGGCCGTTCTCGAGGTTGGGATGGGCGGGCGCTGGGACGCCACCAATATTGTCCCCGCGGATATTTCGGTCATTACGCCGATCGGTTTCGACCACGAAAAATTTCTCGGGGACACGTTGCCCAAAATCGCGGCGGAGAAGGCTGCGATCATCAAAGAGGAACGGCCGGTCGTCGTGTCCAAGCTCGACGGCGAAGTACTCGACGTCGTCCGCGAGGAAGCCCGTCGGAAACGCGCAGAGCTCGTTCTCGCGCACGAGGGGGTTCAGATTTCCGCGCGCGCGACTGAAGCCGGCCAGCTCGTTTCCCTGAAAACGGCCAAGACGGACTATGGCGAGCTCGAATTTCCGCTTCTCGGCCTGCATCAGCTCGACAATCTCGTTCTCGCCGTCCGTGTGGCCGAGATCGCGCACCCAGGTCTCGAGGCCCGTCACGTCCGAGAGGGCGTCGCCCGAACGACATGGCCTGGACGCCTCGAGCGCATATCGGGAAGCCCTCCTCTCCTCCTCGACGCTGCGCATAACGTGATGGCGGCCGAGCAGCTCGGCCGGTTCCTTTCGGCGCACCCTAGCGAGAATCGCGTGCTGCTCTTCGGCGTCATGAAGGACAAACGGGTGCACGAGATGCTGTCCCATCTGTTGCCGCATGTATCTCACTTCGTCGCCACGCGTCCCGAAATGTCGCGGGCGCGCGGGCCTGTGCCGCTCGCCGAGTGGGCACAGGAGCAAGGCACACCCTCGGAGTCGGTCCTTTCATCGCCTCTAGCGCTCGCCCGCGCGAGAGAGATCGCGGGCCCGACGGGAGAAATCGTCGTGGCTGGATCGATCTTCCTGCTCGGCGAGATTGTCGAGGCTCTCGAGGGTGCGGCTAACGCGCCTCACATAACCGTGCAAACTCCAGCGTGAAGTAGAGAAAGCCGTCCTTGCCCCGAGCGATGCCTACGCCGAGCGCCTCGAATCTCTTGTCCAGCAGGTTTTCGCGATGGCCCACGCTTGCCATCATGTCACCGATGGAATCGTCGATGTTCGTATGCTTGGACACGTTCTCGCCAAACAGGCAGCTATTGGGGAGCACGTCCCTGATCCGCTCCTCCACCGGCCGATCCAGCTCGTGATTCGCGTTTCCCGCAGTGGCCATCCGGCGGCTATACGCACGCGCGACGGCGGTGAGCTCTCTGAGCGCTCGGATCCCGCGCGCCTCTCGTTCCACGTTGATGAGCTCGGCCATCTCGAGCTCGAGGGCAGCCAGATCCTCGACCGGGGGCTGGCCAAGAACTGTGGAAAGAGCACCATCAACCACGTTACGTTACGACCGCCATCGCTCTATCGTAGCGTGGTAAAATTAAGGGTTCTATGAAGCACCTTTTGAATCTCAGCGTCAATGGAGAGCCGGTCGAGGTCGCGGTCCCGCTCCACCATACGCTTTTGGAAGTGTTGCGGGAGGACCTGCGCCTGACCGGCACCAAGCACGGTTGCGAGCTCGGTGAATGCGGTACCTGTACCGTCCTCGTCGATGGCGAGCCCGTTCTGTCCTGCCTGGCGCTTCCCATCGAGCTCGAAGGTACGGAAATTACCACGGTCGAGGGGTTGACCAAGGACGGACGAGCCCACCCGCTCCAGATTGCCTTTGCGGAGACCGGGGCCGCCCAATGCGGCTATTGCACGCCCGGAATCTTGCTGGCGGCCAAAGCGCTCCTCGGGAGGAACCCGCGACCAACGCGGCTGGAGATCCAGGAAGCGTTGGCGGGGAATCTTTGCCGCTGCACGGGCTATATTCAGATCCTACAAGCCGTCGAGCGCGCCGCCGCCGCTGACCCCGCTGATTATACCAAGCCGATTTCTGTCTGAGAAGCTGATGCCGCCCACCAAGACCGACGTTGCTCCCGAACAATCCTCCCCGGCCCAGGAGGCGGAGCCTCTTTCGATTATCGGCAAGCCGTTGATGAAAGTGGACGCGATGGCGAAAGTCGCCGGGGAGACTCTGTTCGCCGACGACCTCGCCTTTCCGCGGATGGTCTTTTGCAAAATGAAGCGCAGCCCGCATCCGCATGCGCGCATCTTGAACGTGGACACGAGCAAAGCGGAAGTTCTGCCGGGCGTTCTCGCCGTGCTCGTGGGGAGCGAGCTCCCCATTCCGTTCGGGATCCTCCCCGTGTCGCAGGACGAACATGCGCTTTGTCTCGACAAAGTACGCTTCGTCGGCGACCCCGTGGCGGCGGTCGCGGCCGTCGATGAAGAAACGGCGGAAGCGGCGCTCGAACATATCGATGTCGAGTACAAGGTGCTGCCGTCCATCATGAGCATCGAGGAGGCTCTTGCGGACACGGACGAGCCGATCCACGCGAGCGAGCGCATCGACGGGAACGTTCACAAAGCCGTGACGCTCCAGTTCGGCGACGTTGAAGAAGGCTTCGCCGAGGCCGACGTCGTACGGGAAGAATCGTTCTTCTTCGAAGGCAATACTCATCTTCCCATGGAGCAACACGCGGCGATCGCCGTTTACGGCGCGGACGGAAAGATGACGGTGTGGTCTTCGACGCAGACGCCGCACTACGTGCATCGCGCGATGGCGAAGGTCCTCGAAATGCCGCCATCCCGCGTGCGCATCATCGCCTGCCCCAATGGCGGCGGCTTCGGAGGCAAGAGCGACCCGTTCAACCACGAGATGGTCGTCGCAAAGCTTTCGATGAAAACGCGCCGGCCGGTGAAAATTACGCTGACGCGCGAGGAAGTCTTCTACTGTCATCGCGGCCGGCATCCGGTAAAGATGTGGGTGAAGACCGGTATCAAGAAAGACGGCTCGATCACCGCCATGCACTTCCGTTCGTTTCTCGACGGGGGTGCCTATGGCAGCTACGGTGTAGCGAGCCTGTACTATACGGGTGCGCTTCAGACGGTTACTTACAAAATTCCACGCTACAAGTTCGAAGGCTTGCGTGTGTTCACCAACAAACCGCCTTGCGGCCCCAAGCGCGGCCACGGCACGGTGCAGCCGCGCTTCGCGATCGAGTGCCATCTCGACAAGCTCGCGGAGGAGATCCAGAAGAGCCCGCTCGACATCCGGCTCGAGAAAGTGGTCGAGCCGTTCTCGACCACCGCAAACCAGCTCAAGATCCGCACGGTCGGATTGAAAGAATGCCTCGAGCGCGTCGCCGAACGATCCGACTTCCGCAAGAAGCACCGCAACCTTCCTCGGGGAAGGGGGATCGCTATTACGGCGTCGAGCTATCTCACCGGAGCGGGGCTACCCATCTATTGGAACAAGCTCCCGCACAGCGGCGTGCAGCTTCAGCTCGACCGCGGCGGCGGTGTCACGGCGTTTTGCGGCTCGACGGATATCGGCCAAGGCTCCGACTCCGTGCTCGCATACATCGTGGCCGAAGAGCTCGGCGTCGAGGTCGAGGACGTCCACGTCGTGACGGCGGATACGAGCCTCACGCCCGTCGATCTTGGAAGCTATTCGAGCCGCGTGACGCTGATGACTGGAAATGCCGCTATCCAAGCGGCGAGACGTCTCAAGCCGCTTTTGCTCGACCCGGCCGCGGAGAAACTGCAAGTTCCCGTCGAACGACTCGCGATGGCGCACGGGAAGATCTTCGACCGCCAATATCCCGAAGTGTCGATGGACTTCGCCGAAGCTGTCGTGCTCGCGGAAGCCAAGCACGGGACGCTCGGCTCGACCGGAAGCTACACGCCGCCGCGCTCTCGCGGACGCTACAAGGGCGCGGGCGTCGGACCGAGCGCGACCTATAGTTATTCGGCCTGCGTTCTCGAGCTCGAAGTCGACGAAGATACCGGGTGGGTGAAGATCGAGCACATCTGGATTGCCCATGACGTGGGAAAGCCCATCAACCCACTACTCGCCATTGGGCAAATCGAAGGCAGTGTCTATATGGGGCTCGGCGAGGCGCTCATGGAAGAGCAAGTCTTCCGCAAAGGTGTCCACAAGATCCCATCGATGCTCGACTACAAGAGCCCGACCTTCGTGGACATGCCGCCTGTTACGTCGATCCTCATCGAAACGCTGGACCCGCAAGGTCCCTACGGCGCGAAAGAATGCGGCCAAGGTCCGCTGCTGCCTGTCATCCCCGCCGTGCCGATCGCGATCTATGACGCGGTTGGCGTGCGCATCGATGAGACTCCCGTGAGCCCGGACAAGATTCTAAAAGCACTCGAAGGCCGGCTCGCGAAGCCGACCGTTCCCGAATACGATTTCCCTCCACCGGCCGAGGTGCCCCCGATGCGTGAAGACTCATGATGAGACTTCCGCCATTTCGGTACTTCGCGCCCAAGACGGCGCGCGAAGCGGCGAAGATGCTCGCCGATCACGCGGCCGACGAAGCGATGGCGGTGGCGGGCGGCACCGACCTCTATCCCAACATGAAGCGTCGGCAGTTTACGCCCAAGGTCCTCATCGGCCTTCACCGGCTCGAGGAAAGCCGCGGCATTGAAGAGGATGACGACGGCGTCACGATTCGCGGGATGACGACGCTCACCCAAGTCGAGAACGACGAGATCTTACAAGCCCACTATCCCGCCATCGCGAAAGCCGCGCGTCTCGTGAGCGCACCCATCCTGCGCAATATGGGAACGATTGGTGGAAACCTGTGCATCGATACCCGCTGCAACTACTACAACCAGAACTACGAGTGGCGTAAGTCGATCAATTTCTGCATGAAGAAAGACGGTGAGATTTGCTGGGTCGCGCCTTCGAGCCCCCGCTGCTGGGCGGTGAGCTCTTCGGACACCGCACCCGTTCTCATGGTGCTCGACGCCGAATGCACGCTCGTCGGCCCCAGACGCGTGCGCCGTGTTCCAGTGAAGAGCTTGTATCACCTCGACGGCATCGACTTTCTGAAAAAAGAGCGCGACGAGATTTTGACCGAGATCCACGTGCCCAAGAGCAACGGGATGCGCGCGACATACTTGAAGCTTCGTCGGCGCGACAGCATCGACTTTCCGATTCTCGGCGTCGCGGCAGCGATCGAGACCGCGAAAGACGGTACCGTCGAGAAGGCGCGCATCGTTTTGACCGCCGTCGAGTCCGCGCCGGTGCAAGCGGAAAAAGCAGAAGCGCTTCTCGTCGGCAAAAAGCTCACCGAGGAATGGATTGACGAAGCGGCCGCTGTCGCTTATCGTCCGGCAAAGCCTCTCGACAACACCGACCTCACGCACGCCTATCGCAAAAAGATGGCCCGCGTCTTCGTGGCCCGGGCGCTGAGGGAATTGTCGCGCGGATAAGTGCGGCATGCTCGATCGTCGACAATTCTTGAGTCTAGTCGCGGTGCCCATGATAGAGCGGCTTCAAGCACCTCACCCAATCCTCTCGACCATCGAGCCCGTGGTCGAAAGAGCGCAACATGTGCGCGTGCACGACGACCGTATCGAAGCCGTCGCTGAATGGATGGCTTACGAGTCTCTGTCTTGGCCCGATTTTCGCTTCCCGACGATTCCGGACGGAAACGATGCCGACACGATGGATTTCATTTTCCTCACCGCATCGATCAACTTCGCCTTTACCGACTTCGAGAAGCACGTAATTTTCACGACCGAGTATGACGGCGCCGAGCGCTCGGACTCCGACGGGATGATGGCTTGTCTGAAGCGTGCCTACGATCGCGGCACACCGATTCTCGAAGGACGCTACCTCCAGGCGGTCACGCGCGCCGACCTAGAGGCGCTCTTCCGCGGCAATATCGAGATGCCGATGCTCGATGAGCGTGTCGCGATCTTTCGGGAGATCGGCGGCGCTCTGGAGAAAAGCTACGGCGGCCGTTTTCACGAATTTCTGAAGGACGGACCGCGTGGGACGACGGCCGCACTCGAACGGTTGATTGAGACCTTCCCGTCCTTTCGCGACGAGAGCGCCTATCGCGGAGCGCGCGTAGCGTTTCAGAAACGCGCGCAGCTCTTGCTCTGGCAACTCCATGCGCGCTTCCGAGCGAGTGGTTATTTCGCTCTCGAAGACCCCGAGCAGTTGACCGTCTTCGCCGATTACATCGTGCCGGTCGGGCTACGCCGGCTCGGCATACTCTCTTACTCCGACGCCCTCGAGCGCGCCATCAACGAGCGCCGCCTCATCCCTCGGGATAGCGAAGAGGAAATAGAGATCCGCGCGGGGACGATTTGGGCGAGCCACCTCTTGACACGCGCGATCAACGCTAGGCGGCCATCCGACCGCCAGGTGATCGACACCGTGTTGGACACGCGTCTCTGGACGCATTATCACGAAAGCCACTGGCCCCATCACCTGACGGTGACAACCGCGTATTAGATCAGAAGCCACCTTCCGCGCGGACCAGAACAAGGGATTCCTCAACTTGTTGTTGCGTTCGATGGATGTCGACCCGAGAGCGCGGGATTGCACCACGCTGTCTCGGCGGAATGAAGACGTTCACGAATGCCTGCGCCCATCAGGCTTTAGCGGTTGACTTAGTCATAGACTTAGTTCAGTATTAATGTCATGACTGAAGTGAACGTGCACGAGGCGAAGACCCATCTTTCGCGTCTGCTGTCGCGTGTAGCGGCCGGGGAGGAGGTCATCATCTCCAAAGCGGGACGACCTATCGCCCGTTTGGTACCCATCCAAGACCGAAAAGCGAAGCGCGTTCCAGGACAGGATGAAGGCCGCATATGGATCGATGACGACTTTGATGCGCCACTTCCTTCCGAAGTCCAGTCGCTATTCCAGTGAAGCTCCTTCTGGATACCCACTGTTTTTTGTGGTGGCTTGCCAACGATCCGCGACTCGGCCCAGCGGCACGCGAGCTCGTCGGTGACGGGGAGAATGACGTCTATTTGTCCGCGGCGAGCTCGTGGGAAATCGCGATTAAAGTGTCGCTAGGGAAATTGACGCTGCCCGAGCCTCCCGATGCCTACGTTCCGAATCGGCTGGCAGCACAAAGCATGAAAGGGCTTCCTATCGAGCACGTGCATGCTCTACGTGTTGCGTCGCTGCCCGCGCATCATCAAGATCCGTTCGATCGCCTGATTGTTGCGCAGTCACAAATTGAGAAGCTGCCGGTCCTCACGGTCAATGAAAAGATTGCTGCCTATGAAGTCGAAGCGATCTGGGCGGGCCGTGGCGAGCCTCCTTGGGATCCATCCGCTCAGTCTTCTTGAGACCTCCTCCGAACCACCTCGATCCGGCGCACCAGCATGTCTCGCCGCTCGTCGGAGGGCTTACCGAGGCGTTGTTTTCTGGAGAACAAATCGAGCTCCCTAGCCTTTCTTCTTCGAGTGAAGCGCGAAGGCCGCGCCCTGCGGATCCATACACTGCAAGACATGGTCGCCGTCAGGCACTTCCATCGGTCCTCTCAGCACTTGGCCGCCGAGCTCTTTGACTTTTTCCACGGATGCGTGCACGTCGTCGACCCGTGTGTAGTAGAGCCAGAAAGGCGGCCCGGGCATTTCTTTCGGCTTGTTGAACATCCCGCCTAGCGGGAGCTCGCCGCCCTTCTTCTTGAACATCTGATACATGCCCATCTCGCCCATGTCCATGGCCTCGGTCTTCTGCCAGCCGAAGAGGGTTTCGTAAAAGCCCCAAGCGTTCTCGTGATCCGAGCTGTTGAGCTCGTTCCACGAAAATTCGCCGACCTTGGCTGGAGAATCTTCAGGCGTATCGCCCGCGGGCGTATACGCGGCGAAGACAGCGCCTTGGGGATCGGCTAGCACCGCGAAACGCCCGACCTTCGGGATGTCTTGTGCCGGGACGACAACTTTGCCTTGGTTCGACTCGGCTGTCGTCACCGTCTCGTCGACGTTCGGAGTCTGGATATAAGCGAGCCAGTGAGGCGGCGCGCCGGCTTGCTTGGCTTCTTCGGGAAGCGTGGCGACGCCGCCCAGCGGAACGTCGTGGTTCGTCCACATCGTATAGGGCATCGCGCCCTCCCAGGCCTGAGTGCCCCAGCCGATGAGCTCTGTATAGAAAGATTGTGCCGCGTCTGGATCCGTTGTCATGAGGTCATACCAGACGAAACGCCCTCGATTGTCAGACATTTAGAAACTCCTTTCCCGCAAAAAAATCGCTAGAGGAGCACGCGTTCGTGCTCGCTCAGGGATCATGCGCCGGCGGGAAGAAGTTCGCCAGTGAATTTACGAAGACGATGCGGCTTCGGCCGGGAAAAGAGCGCTCACATCGAGCTCGAAATCGGGCCACGGCACGGGCCGATGCGCGAGCCCGGTTGGTAGGTTTCGCGCGTCTCATAAACGCCGTTTCGCGGGTCGCGGAAAACGACGAGAACGCGGTGCTCGAGATCGACCACCCAGTAGTCGGCGATCTGGCTCGCTGCGTAAAGGGCGGCCTTCTCGGTGAGATCGTAGCGGAGCGAGGAATCCGAGACTTCCACAACCACAAGCGGCTCACTGGCATCGGTACCGAAGAGCTCACCGTCCGGATGCGACATCACAGCGACATCCGGTTCGGGTTTGGAGTCGAGCGTCTCGAGTCGATTGGAACCGCCGAGAACGTGGCGGCCCGCTCTCGCAATCCATCGTCGAGCACACGTGTGATTTTCCAAATCGCGATGGAGTGCCGGCTATTCTTTGGGCTCATCTCGCGGATGACCCCTCGGATGAGCTCCACCCGCTCGTCTTCGGCGAGGAGCCCAGCCTCCACCATGCGATCGTATTCCACCACGGTGAAGAGCCTCTGCCCGAGTACCTCGGTCGCTCTATCCATGTCCTCATTCTACCTCCGTCTTCTAAGGTCGAGAAAGACGACGCCGGACCTCCCTCCGAGATCTGGGTTAAAATCTCGCGATGTATTGGGTGATGGGTACCGCCTGCTGCGCCGTTCTCGAGCTCTTCGCGGCCTCGGCTGGGCCGGCCAAGATCGAGAGCTTTTCCTACCGGACTCTGAGCGTCGTTCAGACGCCCAGCGGCGAGCTCACCGCCGTGACGCAGGGCTATTTCGTGGCGCCCGATGCCTATCGCGAGGACGCGACGATGTCTTTCGGAAAGATCGTGACGGTACGCCGCGGCGACGAGGCTTGGGCTGCGACCCCGCGCGGCGTCTCGGATCTCACACCGGACCAACGCAAGCGTACGATCGAGCGGCTCTACCGAAACTATGTTGGTCTTCTGTGGGCGGTCAGAGACGGGCGCGTCGAAGCGGAGGAGACTCCGGACGGTCCGCTTCTTCTTCGAGTGGAAGGCCTAGAGCTTCGCGCCTCCTTCGACGAAGCGACAGGACGACTGCTCGAGCTCTCGATGCCCGGCGCGAACATCATGGGCACCCCGGTAACGGAAAAGCGCGTCTTCTCCGACTTCGACGACGAGACGAACCTCCCGAAGCGGATATCGGTCCTTCACGACGAAGAGCCAGCCGCCGAGATCACGATCAAATCCTGGACGCTCAACGATTCGCCGGCGCCCGAGCTCTTCGAGCGTCCAGATGTTCCCGAAGAAAAGGAGCGCGACCCGTGAGCGGTGAAGTGAAAACGGTTTCAGAGCTCGTGTCTCGGTTGAAAGAGCTGTCCACTGACGCGGAAGCGTCCGAGGCCGATCTGGCCGCGGCGTTTCGAAGCGATGTCCCGCGCCTTCTCGAGCTCTTGGACAAGGCGATGGAGGTCGGTGAAAAAGCTCAGGAAATGCTCGTCAAGGCCTATTCGCTCCCGGACGATGGTGGCCACGGCATCCGCATCCAGTCGGAGGACGCGGTCAAGCTTCAATGGGCGCTTCGCGCCATCGGGATCGGCGACGACGCGGGGGAGTCCGGCTTCAAGGTGTGAGCGTCCACTCGAACGTAGTGATCATGTGAGCGTCCCAAGCTGCCCCGCTTGCTCACGGCCTGTGGCTGATGACGTCTCTTTCTGCTCGGACTTGCGGCGCATCATTAAAAAACGGGAAAAACGGGAAAACGGGAGCGCGGCGTCCTCCGCGGCGACCCGAGTCGCTCCTCTGACCCGACGTCTGATTCCACTCATGGGCGCTTCAGTTCCGGCGACGTTCTTTCCGCCCGCTACCGCATCGTCGAGCGCGTCGGCAAAGGTGGCATGGCGAGGTCTATCACGCTGACGACCTGACCCTGGAGCAGCCCGTGGCTTTGAAGTTCCTCTCCCAAGCCCTCGGCCAGGATGAAGAGCGCTTGAAGCGCTTTCGCCGGGAGGTCCGCATCGCCCGGCAGGTCGCGCATCCCAACGTCTGCCGGGTCTACGACATTGGCGAGGCCGATGGTCTCATGTTTCTCTCCATGGAGTACATCGCCGGCGAGGATCTATCATCGCTATTGCGATGCATCGGACGGCTCCCGCCCGACAAAGCTGTCGAGATTGCGCAGCAACTGGCGTCCGGGCTCGCGGCGGCGCACGCCAAAGGTGTGCTCCACCGGGATCTCAAACCGGCGAACGTCATGCTCGACGAGCGTGGCGAGGCAAAGATCACCGACTTCGGTTTGGCCGCGGCCGTGGGGAGCATCGAGCGAGAGGACATCCGGAGCGGTACCCCCGGCTACATGGCGCCCGAGCAGCGGGCGGGGCAAGAGGTGACGGAAAAGAGCGACCTCTACAGTCTCGATGAAAACCTTGGTGTCGAAGGAAAGCGTGAGCTCGGGTGTATTGGTCTTCCCGATGAGCACCGCCCCCGCGGCATGCACGCGCGCGACGGCGGTCGCGTCGGTTGCTGGAATATGGTCGGTACGGCCGAGCGTTGCGTAAGTGGTCCGCGCGCCGGCCGTGTCGAACGTGTCCTTGATGGTCATGGGAACGCCGTGAAGCGGTCCGACCCGGGTGCCCGAGGCCACCGCGCGGTCTCGCTCTTGCGCCTCTGCGAGAGTGCGCTCACGACAAAGATGCACGACGGCGTTCAATTGGGGACTGACGGCATCGATGCGGTCCAGACACGCGCGGACTATCTCTCCTCGGACGAAACGTCCTTGTCGCGGATCGCGGCCGCGAGGCGTGTGGCCGATGACGATTGAAGCTCGTCCAATGCGCTACCCGTGACGAAGTCACCCATTCTTGCGCATGAGCTCGCGTCGCAGCCAAGCTTTGGCAACGATCCATTCTCGTTTCACGGTGGCGGGAGACAGCTCGAGCACTTTGGCCGTCTCGTCGATGGTCAAGCCGGTAAAGTATCGGAGCTCCACGAGCTTCGCTTGATCGGGATCGATTTTCGCGAAAGCGTCGAGAGCCGCGTCGAGCTCGACGAGGTCGGGTTGCTCCGATGGGGCAACTTTGTCTTCGTCGAAGAGAACGAGAGGCTCGGCGCCGCCTCGCTTGCCGGCGGCGCGCTTGCGCGCATGGTCGACGAGGATCCGGCGCATGAGCTGGGACGCGATCCCGAAAAAGTGCTTGCGGTTCTCCCACTGGACGTTCTTCTGCCCCATCAAGCGCAAGTAAGCCTCGTTCACGAGGGCCGTCGCCTGCAGCGTGTGGTCTGGGCGCTCGTTCCGCAAATAGCTTCGCGCGAGCTTTCGCAGCTCTTGATAGACGAACGGTATCAGCTCGTCGACCGCGCCCTGCCGGCCTGCTTGCCAGGCGTTGAGAAGCTCGGTGACTTGCGATGGCGGTTCGGTCTCGTCCGAGGGGTCTTGGCTCAATGCTCCTCGCTCGTCGTGTTGCGCGGGGGAGCGTTCTTGACGTACTTGTCGAGCCACACGTTCATCTCCCAGAGCGTGTGCATGACGGATTCTCTCGCCTGATAGCCGTGGCTCTCGTGGGGGAGCATCACGAGACGCGCCGTCGCGCCGTGCCCTTTGAGCGCGTGATAGAGCCGGCGGCTTTGAATGGGGAACGTTCCCGAGTTGTTGTCGGCGACACCGTGAATGAGCAAGATGGGCTCGTTGATCTTCTGCGCGTGCATGAAGGGCGACATGGCGAAATAGATCTCCGGCGCTTCCCAATACGTACGCTGCTCGGATTGGAAGCCGAAGGGCGTGAGGGTACGGTTATAAGCGCCGCTGCGCGCGATGCCGGCGCGAAACGTGTCGGAATGGGCGAGAAGATTCGCCGTCATGAAGGCGCCATAGGAGTGACCGGCGATCGCGACGCGATCGCGATCCGCGATACCTCGCCGCACCGCTTCGTCCACCGCCGCTCGGCCGCTCGCAACGAGCTGCTCGACGTAAGTGTCGTTCGGCTCTACGTCCCCTTCGCCGATGATGGGCATCGTCGCGCCTTCCATGACGGCGTAGCCTTGGGTCAGCCAGTAGAGCGGTGAGCCCCAGCTCACGCGCGAGAAACGATAGGGTGAGTCCCGGACTTGTGCGGCGGCGCTCGCGCTCTTGTACTCACGCGGATAAGCCCATACGAGCATGGGAAGCGGGCCATCCTCGGAGGTGTAGCCGGCGGGCGTGTACAGGGTGGCGCTCAGCTTCACGCCGTCCTCGCGGTCGTAACGGACGAGCTCGCGCCCAACGCCCTCGAGCCCGGGATAAGGATTAGGAAAGTGCGTCACCGCCCGCGCATCCCCCGACCCGTGCACGAAATAGTTCGGCGGCTCGTCGCGCGATTCGCGCCGCGTTAGAAGGTGTCCCGCCTCGGCGTCGATCCACGCGATCGGCATCTCGTAATACGGAGCTTCGGAGTGGAACAGGCGCGTTTTGGCGCCGCTCTCTAAATCGAGCGCATCGAGGAAAGGACGGTCGCCTTCGGGCGAGGCACCCTCGCCCGTCAAGTAGATCGATTTGCCGTCCGCCGAGGTCGCGAGAACGAGCGCGCCGCGCGCGTTGTGCGTCATGAGCGGCGAGCCGGGCGCGTTGTAGCGATCTTCGTAGGAATAGTCGAAGACCATCTTTGGGGGCTCGTCGCTCGTTCCCGGCTTCACACGAAACACGCGCCGCGTCCGCGTCGCCCACCACCACTCCGTAACGAGAGCGACGGCGTCGCTTCCCCAATGGACGTCGGCGAAGCGCAGCCCGAGCGAGATGAGCGGCTCGGGCTCACCCGTAAACGGCGCGCTCCACGTGTAAACCGCGTCTCGAAACTTGGCCTCGGCGCGCGGGTTGCCTCCATCTGTGGCTTCGATAAAGTAGAGCGTCGCGTCCGCGTCTGCGCGCCAGCCGAAATCGCGCCGCCCCGTTCGTACGGCGTTGCGTCCAATGGCGACGTCTTCGGCGAGCGGTAAACGAGCGACCTCGCTGACGAGCGCGCCCGACATGTCCAGGACCTCGATGCGGTGGCCGAACCGGTAATACGGCACGAGGTAGGAGAATGGGCGCTCTAGCCGCTCGACGAGGACGTGCTTGCCGTCCGGAGACGGCGCGGCGCGCGCGACGAGCCCTGGCGCTCCGAGCTTATGGACCGCTCCCTCGACGCTCACGCGCACGACTTGCGTCTGACCGTAATACTCGAAGAGCGCTTCGTCGTGATGGCTCGTCAAGAGGTCCTGATAAGTGCGGGCCGCAGATTTTATTCCGCTCGCTTCTTGCACGATGGGTCCCGACGGAACACTAGGAGCTTCTGGCGGAGCACCGCGGTCTTCCGGCACGACTTTCACGACGAGGCTCCGGCTGTCCGATAGCCATGCGTAAGGCTGTCCGCGAAACACACCGTTGAGATCTTCAAGCACGCGCTTCGCCGCGCCCGAGGCGACGTCGAGTATCCAGAGCTCCATGCCCGTGGCCGTCGTCAGCGAGAACGCTGCAAGACTGCCGTCGGGGGAAAAGCTG
Source organism: Acidobacteriota bacterium (assembly GCA_004356105.1). Lineage (GTDB taxonomy): Bacteria > Acidobacteriota > Vicinamibacteria > Marinacidobacterales > SMYC01 > SMYC01. The sequence goes on from SMYC01000249.1 coordinate 27,518, forward strand.
GCGTCATCGATTCGAGCTCCACTCGGAAGCCCGGTGACACTGCGCGTCGACCCATCGGCGATGGCGACGAGCTCTATATGCCTGGCGACCCGCCGCCGGCTGCGCGTGTTGGTCGCCGGCTGGATCCGGAGACCCGCGAGCCGAAACTCGGGCTCGGAGAGCTCGCCTATCGAGGACAAGCTCCGTCTTTCGAGCACGAGAAGCCACGTCTTGGTCGGGTCGACGACGACTCCGGGCGTGGGCGCTGCATCGGCGATATCGACCATCGCCTGAGGCGGCATCTGATAGTCGACGGTTTCCTGAGCGCTCAGAGCGCCCGCCAAGAGCGCAAAGAACACCAGACAAAAAACACGGTGGGACAGGGCCATGGCGAACCTCCTAGAAGGAGCGAATGGCCTCGAATCTTATCACGCGTCTTCGAGTGTCGTAGCGGGAGTGCGATCTCCGTTGATGTAGCGGCCGACGTCAATGGCATCGATGACGAGCGACAAACCGTCGAGGAGAATGACGGCGAGGACCCATTGCCCGAACAGCGTCTCGGTTCCGATCTCGCTCATCCGGCTCGCGAGCCACAGCACGACAGGAAGCCATGGAAGATGGCCGATCCCGAGAAGGCGCACATAGCCTTTGGATTTGAAAATGACCAGCTGAATGGCCAGGGCGAGCATCGACGCGCCGAGTACTGCTTGTGCTTCGCGATGATCGAGCAAGAAAAGCGGCACGATCGCGTTCACCCCCACTAGCATGGCCAGCCAGATGAGCCACGGCATGGCTAGTACCGTCGCGACCGCTTTGAAGAATCCCGTCATGACTTTGAACATAAGACCTCCATTGTGGCCCTAGAGGCCGCGGCTAGTTATGATGCGCAACATGCATCGCTGGAACTCTTTGCTTATCGTACTCGGGCTTGTTGCACTGGCGCCAGCGCGCGCGAGCGGTCAGCCCGCCCTGGTTATCGACAACATCACCGTTATTGATGGGACCGGGTCACCCTCCGTGACGGGCGTGAGCATCGTCATCGATGGCGGCCGCTTCCGCGCCGTAGGAAAAAACGTCGATGCACCACCGGGCGCCGAGCGCCTCGATGGGTCGGGTAAGTTCGCGATCCCCGGCCTCATGGACATGCACGTGCATCTCAGAGGTGGCCGCGCCGGAAGCTCCCCGGTCGACGGCCTGCGCGCGCTTCACGGCTATCTGTATAGCGGCGTGACGTCGATCTACGACGCGGGGAACTCTCCTGATTTCATCTTCGCGCTGCGTGATCAGGAACGAAGCGGCGAAATTGTGGCACCGCGTATCTTTGCGACAGGGAGCGTCGTGACCGCTCCAGGCGGCCATGGCGGACGCGGCGCCGTCACCGTCGAAGACTTCGCGCGCGATCGGAAAAAGCTCGACGAACATATCGCGAGAAAGCCCGACATCCTCAAGATTACCCAGGACGAGCACGGTTGGGGCACACGCCCGCTCATTCGCCACATGCCCGTGGATCTGCTCCAGCAAGTCATCCGCTACTATCACGAGCACGGCATCCGCACGACGATCCACACCTCGAACGAGCTTCGAGCTTGGGATGCGATCTATGCCGGCATCGATACGCTCGCCCATCCCGTGATCCAGGCGCCCGTCAGCGAGCGCTATCTCAACATGATGGGGGTCAAGCGCATCCCGCAAGTCTCGACGCTCACGATAGGAGACGGCTATGGCCGCCTCGTCGACCATCCGGAGTTTCTCGATGAGCCTCTCTACCGCGCGACGCTTTTGCCGAGTGCTATCGAGCGATTGCGAGGGGCGACCCGGCGCGAATGGGAAGAGCGCCGCTGGACGCAATGGATGAAGGTCATGACCCCCGTCGCTCAAGAGAACCTTCGCCTCTTGAACGAAGCCGGCGGCATCGTCGTTCTCGGCACCGACCAGAGCCTCGGCCCCGCCGTTCATCGCGAGCTAGAGCTTCTCGTGGGTGGCGGCATCTCACCGCTCGACGCCATCCGGATGGCGACGCTACATGGAGCGATTTTTCTCGGGATGGAAGACGAGCTCGGGACGATCCAAGTCGGCAAACGCGCGGACCTCGTTCTACTGGACGCGGACCCCACCGTCGATATCGACAACGCGAAGAAAATACACATGGTGATAAAAGGCGGCGCGGTCATCGATAGATCGAAGCTCGCCCTTCCCGTCAACGGAGTCACGGACTAACAATGACGCTAAGGAGCTGGTGAACAATAACATGGACATTAGTATTACTTGTTATTGATTGTGTAGTTCCACTTCGGGTGAAGCTTGTGTCTTCGAAGCCGGATGTTATTCATCTCGTCATCGTCAACCTTGACCCCTTTGGGGTACGTCCCAGTGTCGAGCAGAGCTTTGA
>SMYC01000017.1 GCA_004356105.1 Acidobacteriota bacterium
GGGCGTGGGCACATGCCGCGCAACATCTTTGGACGGAGGACGCGGATGTCCAGTGAACCCGAATCTCAAAAAGCGGCGCTCGATCGCGCGCTTCATCACGCGACCGAATATCTCGAAAGTATGGAGACCCGCTCGGTCGTACCAAAATTGGTCGCGAAAATCCATGAGAAGACGCGTCACGACGCGGGCGAGATAAGTCCGAAACGATCCTGCCCCGCGGAACTGTCTCAAGCGCCGATAGTCTTTCTCGATGAGCTTGATCCACGCAAAACATCGAAAATCCTCGCGATCCTGCGCCGACAGGGTCGAATGGCGGCACGCTCTCGCGATGACCCCGCCGACCAACGGATAGACTGAGTGGAACGACTCATCCCCGGACGTATCCGGGAGAAAACGAAAGCCTTCACGCATTTTCCGTCCCGTCTGAAGCGCAGCAACGGTGTGTACAACTGGATCTGTCGATAGGAAAGACGAAGCGTGGGTTTCCGCTCGGATGTCCGCCGGAGATACGTCCCTGTAGTCCGAAGCCGCCTGCCGGACGCCACCATCTCCGGCTTGCCATTTCCGATAGGCAGCCGACCGGGTTCTCGACCATGCCTCTCGCATGCTTTTCCATTACTTCTCGGGCCGGCTTGGGAGGGGACTCCGGTCCCGTCGCGAGGCCACTACGAACGAGAAACGATCTTCGGTTCATTAACCTCCTCACTCCACCCGATGCTCCCCGGAGGCGCCCGCTCCGGTCTTGCCGTATGATGGAGAATAAGCCGAATTATTGAACTCCTGACGGGCGCCGTCCGTACCTTTAGAAGGGACCTATGTGAGTCAATCTCGAAAATTTTCGTTTGTCGCCGGAGGTATCGTCGCCTTTATCCTCCTGGCCTCCGTCGCCTATTTCGTGATCCGGCAAGGGGATGCGAGCGCCGAGGCGACGGACATCCAATCAACGGAGGCCTCCGCTGCGGGCGTGCCGGTCGAAGTCGTAGAGGCCGTGACGGGCTGGGTTGCGCGAACGCTTTCCACGTCGTCGACGGTCGAAGCGGAGCAGTCCGCCCAGGTTCTAGCGAAAGTGTCGGGAGTCGTGACCGAGGTTGCGGTTCGCGAGGGAACCTTCGTCGAGAAAAACCAGATCCTTGCGAAAATCGACGACGAAGAGAAGAAGCTCGCGATCGAGAAAGCGGTGCTCACGCTCAAGAAAGCCGAAGCTGAGCTCAACCGCTCCCAGCTCTCGTTCGAGCAACAGCTCATCTCCAGGTTCGATTACCAGAAAGCCGTCTTCGACCGTGACCTCGCCCGGACCGGGCGCGAGACGGCGGAGCTCGAGTTCCGCTACACGGAAATCAAAGCACCTTTCGCAGGACGGGTGACGGCGAAGGAGATTGTTGTCGGCAAGGCGACCCAACTTGGCGACCATCTCTTCACGCTCGCCGATTTCAATACGCTCATAGTGAAACTGTTTCTTCCGGAAAAGGACGTCTTTCAGCTCGAGCCCGGCCAACCGGTCCGTCTCGTTAGTGACGCGCTCGCGAGCCGAGCTTCTAGCGAAGAGGTCAGCTTCCGCGGCCGCGTGCGCGACATCAGCCCGGTCGTGGATCCAAAAACGGGCACGGTCAAAGTGACGGTGGAAGTTATCGATCGTTCGGCGAATGTCCGTCCTGGCGCTTTCGTCCGTGCTGAGATCGAGACCGATCGGCGTCAAGGCGCCGTGCTCGTCCCGAAAGTCGCCGTCGTGAAGGAAGGCGGCCAAGACTTACTTTTCGTCGCGGCGGACGGCGTGGCCAACAAACGTGTTGTCGAGCTCGGCTATACCCGCGGCAGCGCCATCGAGGTCGTGAGTGGCGTCTCGGCGGGTGAGCGCGTCATCGTGGCGGGTCACACGACGCTCGAAGACAGGGAGAGGATCGACATTCTGACTCGGTAGCCCTCTCGAGCCCTGAAAAATGACGCGCCTGGTCGAGTTTTGCATCCGGCGGCCGGTAAGCGTCTCGATGTTCACGGTGGCGGTCACCATCTTCGGCATCGTTTCGTTTACCCGCCTGCCGCTCAATCTGCTTCCAGATATCTCCTACCCTAGCCTGACGGTCGAGACCCGCTATCAAGGCGCGGCGCCCGCGGAAGTCGAAAGTCTCGTGAGCCGGCCCATCGAAGAAGCCGTAGGCGTGATCTCGGGCGTCAAACGCTTGACGTCGCGCTCCCGCGCCGGCACTTCCGAAGTGACGCTCGAGTTTCTCTGGGACACGAACATGGATTTCGCCGCGCTCGATGTTCGGGAGAAGCTCGACCTCGTGCAACTGCCGCGCGATGCGGACAAGCCGACGCTTCTGAGATTCGACCCTTCGAGCGACCCCATCTTGCGGCTCGGGGTCACTGGCTCGAGTGATCTCGCCGCGCTCCGTCAATATGTGGAAGAAGAGCTGAAAAAAGCGCTCGATGCCGTTGACGGTGTCGCGTCGGTCAAAGTCGAAGGTGGTCTCGAGCGCGAGATTCAAGTCGACGTGCACGAAGGCCGCCTCGCGCGCGCCGGCGTGAACGTGGCCGCGGTTTCCGCCGCACTCTCTGCCGGGAACGTGAATCTCGCGGGCGGAAGCATTTATGAAGAGGACGCGCGCTATCTCGTCCGGGCGTTGAACGAGTTCAAGGACCTAGCCGATATCGGCGCGACGCAGCTCGTCTTCGAGGAAGGCCGTCGCGTTTATTTGCGCGATGTCGCTGACGTCCATTGGGGCCACAAAGAGCGTGAGACCATCGTTCGCACCGGCGGGCACGAGACAGTCGAGCTGCGCGTCTTTAAAGAGGGCGACGCCAACACGGTGCAGGTCGCACGAGGCGTGCGCGAGCGACTCGAAGCTCTCGATGACGAGATTCCAGACGACGTCGCAGTCGAGGTGCTCTTCGACCAGTCGAGCTTCATCGAAGGTGCCATCGACGAAGTTGTCGAGAACGCTTTGGTTGGCGGCTTGCTCGCGGTGCTCATCATCGCGCTCTTTCTGCGTGATACGTGGGCAACGGTGATCGTCGGCCTCTCTATCCCGGTCTCGGTCGTAGCAACGTTCTTCATCATGTATCAGATGGGGATCTCGCTAAACATCATGTCGCTCGGAGGCCTCGCCCTCGGAGTGGGGATGCTTCTCGACGACTCCATCGTCGTGATCGAGTCGATTTACCGACACCGCGAGAAAGGTGCTGACGGCCACGACGCCGCGGTGCGCGGAACGAGTGAAGTCGCCATGGCGGTTGTCGCCTCGACATTAACGACGGTGGCGGTGTTTTTGCCCATCGTTTTCGTCGAAGGGGTTGCGGGACAGCTCTTCAACGATCAGGCGCTGACAGTCTCGATCTCAATCCTCGCGTCACTCGGCTTCTCGCTCGCATTGATCCCCGTGCTGGCCGCAAGGCTTGCGGCCAAGCGGACTGAGGAGAACGAACCCGAGTCGGTGCCCGAAGACCTTACCGCTTGGCATCGCGGGCCGGCAAAGGTGATCGCGTTTGCCGTGGCCGGCGTTCGATGGATCGGCCGCTCGTTCTCGCGCCTTGTCTCACCGCTCACGAACGGTTTTCACCGAATGGAGACCGCCATCGATGCCGCCTACCCGCGCGCGTGCCGCGCGGCACTGAAGCAAAGGGCTCTCGTGCTGATGGCGGTCACGCTCGGTTTTGGCGCGACCCTTCTGATTGGCGGTCGCATTGGGATAGAGCTCATCCCGACCCTCACCCAAGGCGAGTTTTATTTCGACGTCGAGCTTCCGGAAGGCGCTCCGCTCGGCGTCACGGACCGTTTGCTCGAGACCGTGGGGGAGGAAGTCGCGGGGTTCGATGACGTCGCGGGCGGGGGCCGGGTCGTGACCACGGCCGGCTCCTTTGGCGCCAGCTCCGTCGAGGCGAGCGCGCGCGGGGAGAACCGGGGCCGCATTCACGTCGTGATGGCCGACAAGGATGACCGTGACGCGGAGCGACGCACGATCGCTCGTCTACGGGAGACACTCGGCCGCTTCCCGGGAATCGCCTATCAATTCGATCGTCCGTCTTATTTCAGCTTCAAACGCCCCGTCGAGCTTGAAGTCTACAGCGACGATGTCGAAGCGCTCGAAACCTGGGCCTCCGTCATCGTCGAAGCCATGGAAGCGATTCCGGGTCTCACGGATGTCCGCTCGTCCTCCGAGATGGGAAATCCGGAGCTACAAGTCTTTTTCGCCGTCGATCGCATGGCACAGATGGGGCTTTCGGTGGAGGAAGTCTCGGAGACGTTGCGCACGAAGCTCCGCGGGAACGTAGCGACGCGCCTGAACGAAGGTGAGCGTAAGATCGACATCGTCGTGCGGGCCTCTGCCGACGCGCGCGCTCGGGCGGACCAAGTCCCCGAGCTTATCGTGCACGAAGCCGAGGAGCGAGCGGTGCCGCTCAAAGCGGTGGCGGATACGAGGCTCGTGGCCGGGCCCCTAGAGATCCGTCGCGTCGGACAACGGCGTGCGGTGGTCATCTCCGGCAATTTGGACGGGCGCGACCTCGGGAGCGTTACCGCGGACATCGGCTCTGTCATCGCTGGACTTTCTCTTCCGAGCTCCCTGGCTACTCGCTTCGGGGGCCAGCAGCGTGAGATCGAGGACTCGTTCTCGAGCCTCTATCTCGCTATCGGGCTCGCCATCTTTCTCGTTTATTTCGTCATGGCGAGCAAGTTCGAATCCCTGGTGCACCCGCTCATCATCTTGTTCACGATCCCGCTCGGACTCATCGGAGTGATCTGGGCCTTGTTGCTCACGCGCAGCGCGGTGAGCGTTATCGTGCTGATCGGCGTCGTCATGCTCGCGGGCATCGTCGTCAAAAACGCAATCGTGCTCGTCGACTACATCAACCGTCTTCGAGAAGAAGGGATGGCCCGTGAGGAGGCCATCGTCGAGGCCGGGCGCGTGCGGCTTCGCCCGATCCTGATGACAACACTCACAACGATCTTGGGCCTCGTTCCCATGGCGCTCGGTTTGGGCGAAGGTGCTGAGATCCGCCAGCCCATGGCGATCACGGTCATCGGTGGCCTGGCTGTTTCCACACTTCTGACGCTCATCGTCATCCCGGTCGTGTACAGCGTTCTGGACCGCAAGAAGTTCGCATCATGAAAGGGATAGCCGACATCTCAGTAGGCCGGCCCGTCACGACAGGAATGGTTCTCGTGAGCGTTCTCGTTCTGGGGGTCATCGCCTTCACGAGACTTCCGCTCGCATTCTTCCCGGACCTCGACTTCCCGGCCGTATTCGTAACCGTGCCCTACCCGAACTCGAGCCCGCAACAAATTGAGGAGCAGATCGTGAAGCCGATCGAGGAAGCGCTTGCGACGCTTCCCGGTGTCACGAAAATGAGCTCGCAGGCGGACGCCGACCAAGGCTCCATTCAGATTTTTTTCGATTGGGGAGAGAGCGTCGACATCGCGCGCATGAAGACGGCGGAAAAAATTGACGAAGTGCGCTCCGAGCTTCCTGACGACATCGAGCAGATCTTCATCAATACGTTCAGCACGACGCAGATTCCCGTCGTGGAAGCACGGATCTCGGCACCGGGTATTGATTTGTCGGGGAATTACGACCTGCTCGAAAAGCGCGTCCTCAATCCCATCAGCCGCGTACCGGGCGTCGCCAAAGTCGAGCTGAACGGGGTCGAGCCAAGCGAAGTGCGCATCAACCTGAGGCTGTACAAGATTGCTGAGCACGGCGTCGACCTCGGGGACTTGGCCGCTAGGCTCATGGGGGCCAACCGGAACGTATCGCTCGGAAAGCTCGATTCCGAAGGGCAAGTCATCCACGTGCGCAGCTTCGGAGCCTTCAACAACCTCGGCGACATCGAGCAGTTTCCCGTGAACGACCGTGGGCTGGTGCTTCGAGACGTGGCGGATATCACCTATCGTGAGCCACCTATCTCCATCGGGCGGCATTTGAATGGCCGCTACGCCGTTGCGCTCTCCGTTTTCAAGGAAGCGACGGCCAATACCGTGGACACAGCGCGGCGAGTGACGGCGCTCATCGAGAACGAAATCGCTGCCGACCCGACGCTCGAAGGCATCAACCTTTTCGTCTTCAACGACCAGGCCGCCGAGATCACGAGCGGGCTCCAGGGTCTCCTGACCGAAGGTCTTCTCGGCGGCGCCCTTGCCATGGTGGTGCTCTTTCTCTTCCTCCGCCGTTTCGATACGACATTTATCGTAGGGCTCGCGATCCCGATGTCGATCATCGCGACCGCGGTCGGGCTCTTCGTTCTCGACAAGTCATTGAACGTCCTCGTGATGATGGGGCTCATGTTGGGCATAGGGCTTCTCGTCGACGACGCGATCGTAGTGCTGGAGTCCATCTTCCGGGAGCACACTAACGCCGCCTTCCGCAGCGAGCCCGCCGAGCGGAGGGCTAGCGGAGCGCAGCGAGGCGCGTTGCAAGAATTTTCCGAGGACTCGGCAGACGCTTCACGCGCCGCCATTATCGGGGCGCGCAAAGTGTGGGGCGCGGTCTTTGCGTCGACCGTCACGACGGCCATCGTTTTCCTTCCAATGATCGTGGGGCAGCGCAACCAGCTCACCGTGTTTCTCGAGGAGATCGGTTGGGCGATTACGTTGTGCATCTTCAGCTCTCTCGTCGTTTCGATGACCCTGATCCCACTCATGGCCTCGAGGCTTCTGAGCAGGAAAGATGCGGGGCCGCCGCTTTGGACCGTCTGGCTCTCCGAACAATATGTGCGGATTCTTAGATGGACGTTCCGCCATCGCTTCTCGACCTTCGGGATTACCGTGGCGATTTTTGCGAGCACCGCATTGCCGTTCGCGCTCGGCCTGCAGACGGCTATGTTCGCTGGTGTCAACCAGAGGCAGATGCGGCTCGGCTACGAGTTCACCGACTTCCACTACAAGGAAGAAGCGGAGTTGGCGGTGAATGAAGTCGAGGCGTGGTTCTTCGAGCACCAAGATGAGCTTCAGATCGAGTCTGTCTATAGCCACTACGCCGAGAACGACGCGGCCACGACGCTCACGTTCAAGGCTGCTCACGTGAGCGAGGATAAAGCGAAAGAAGTTCGTGAACGGATCCGCAACGAGGTCCCGAAGATAGCCGGGGCCAGGCTCACCTTCGACGATGAAGACGCGGAGACAGGAGGCGACAGCACGTTCTTTCGAGTGAACCTCTTCGGCGAGCACATCGATCGGCTCGCTTTGCTCGCGTCGGATGTCGAGCAGCGCCTCGCCGCCATCGAGGGTATCGAGGATGCCAAGAGCTCCGTCGGAAGCTTGCGCCAGGAAATCCAGGTCTCCCTCAACCAGGAGCTCGCGGCCAATTACGGCGTGAGCCCGGAATCCCTCGCCCAGACATTTGCTTTCACTTTGGGCGGCCGGCGGTTGAGGCGATACAACACGGGGGACAAAGAAGTCGAGCTTATCTTGATGATGTCGCAGCAAGACGTCTCGACCCTAGACGATTTGAAGAGCTTCGTCGTTAGCGGCGAGGACGGGCGGGGCGTTACCCTCGGCACCTTGGCGGAGTTCAAGGTCGTCGACAAGCCTAAAACGATCGAACGCGAGAACCGGAAGACCCTAGTCTCGATCCGCTCGAGCTACGAAGGGGAGGATTGGGACGGTGCACGCAAGCAAATCGAGGAGAGCCTGAACGGGATGGCGTTTCCTGTCGGCTATAGTTGGTCCTTCGGCGAGCGCATCCAGGAGCAGGACCGCCAGCTCGAGCAGATGATAGTCAACTACTTGCTGGCGCTCGCGCTCATCTATATCGTCATGGCGTCGCAGTTCGAGTCGCTCGTGCATCCCTTCGCGATCCTTTTCTCGATCCCGTTTGCGTTCTGGGGTGTTACTTGGTTTTTGCTCGCGACAAATACGCCTCTCAACTTCATGGCGCAAATCGGTCTTCTCGTCCTCATGGGCATCGTCGTCAAGAACGGCATCGTGCTCATCGACCACATCAATAACTTGAGGCGGGAGGGATATGACCGGGAGACGGCCATCGAGCTCGGAGGCAAGGAGCGCCTTCGACCGATCCTCATGACGGCCAGCACCGCCGTACTCGCTCTCGTTCCCATGGCGATCGGTCGGACCGGGCTCGCCGGGCTCTACTACTTTCCGCTGGCCCGAACGGTCATCGGCGGGTTGATGGCATCGACGTTCTTGACGCTCGTCATTTTGCCGTTCATCTACGTGCTCTTCGACAACCTCGCCGTCTGGTGGGGCAAAGTGTGGCGCGAAGCGCTCCGAGAAGACGTCGCTCCATCACACCCGCAAACAAAAGGTGATGAACCTGCTCATAAGCTTTGGTGAATCCTTCGCCCATCGCGAAGAGCAGAATATTCCGCGGGAGATGGCTGAGGCCCGTGAGTTTTGGAAGAAAATCCCCAGCCGTATCTTCAACGAAGCGGATTGGTTTCAGAAGATATAGCCCAGCTCCTCGCCCCTCCTGTCGCACGGTGGCGGGCGGGCGTTATCGAGGTGTTATGTCTTTGCCGATGATTCTCTGAAGGATCGACGTCGCGACTGGTGTGTCGCTCGGCAAGAGTTTCCCCGTTGCTATCGGGTGATCCGGATCGAGCTCGAGCACTTGCTCATACATTTTCTTGGCTCGCGTGGGCAGGCCTTTTTCCTCGTAAATGTAGGCGAGCTCAAGATAGCATTCTGTATCATAGGGCACCGCCTTCAAAACGAGATGGAAGTGCCCCTCTGCATGCTTGCGCCACTTCGGATTCTTGGCCAGAGCCTGGCCGAGAAGCTTGTGATAGTGGATGTTCTTCGGAGCGAGTCTCACCGCTTCCCGCAGATTCTCGACAGCGCGGTGATAGTCCGCGACGTCGTAGTAGCTCATTCCGGCACGATATTTTTTCTCGGCTATGACGGCGGGAGGCGTCTGTACCATCTGGACTGGGTCCCGCTTCGCGCCAAGGTCTTTCGCGGCCTCGCGTTGCTCTTCGCGTGCGAGTGCATGATCATAGCGTAACTGCTTCGGCGGGCTCGAGAGGACTTCATAAGCGTCGGCGAGCTGCGAGAGTATCTGCTCGAAGTCGGACTGCAAGTCACCGAGTCCGCGGCGCAGGTGATGATCGGGATGATACTTCTTGGCGAGCGTGTAATAGGACTTCTTGATTGCGGACGGCGTTGCGCCTCTCGAAACTTCGAGCGCTTCGTAATGCGTCGCTCCGTCAAGCGACGTCAGTCTTTGTGCAACATCTTCGCGAATCGCCTTCGACTCGTCCTTCGATGCGGCTTTATCCGTGGACTCCGGCTGGGACGCGGATTCGGCGGGGGCCTCCACTCGCTTGCTTCGTGTCGTGGTCTTCGCCTTCGGTTCCTCGACGCGAAGGATACCGGCCGAGATGAGGCCGTAGGCGCAGCGCAGCGTGCTTTCTTCGCCAAGTGGAGAGATCGCGGCCAGGTCCGCGACCGACGTCAGTCCATCGACGCGAGAGAGAACGAATCCCTCCGATGAGGTGAGACGGACCTTGCCGTCGTCTAGAAGCGAGGTCTCGACGGGGAACAAGATACTGTCCATGTTCCCGATGGCTTTGCGGATCGCCGTATCGCTCGCCATGTTGCGTACGCCTTCAAGGAGGATCGCGTCGGTTGAAAGCTTCAGCGCGATGTCGTCCTCGACGGGGTTGTCGATGGTCTCGAAACCGTATTGGCCCGTCTCCCAAGCGAAAATGGAGTAGATGATCTGTTGGATCTGCTCGTTGACGAGAGCGTCCACCTTCTCTGCATCGAGACTTCCGAGCGCGACGAGCGTCGTCGCCAGCCGGCGACGCGTCTGCTTCATGGTGATGGCGGCGTGCTCGTAAGTCGCGGCGTCGATCACGCCGCCACGGATCAGAAATTGTCCGAGCCGGTCCGACTCGATATCGGAGTTCGCAAAGACGATCGCACCGTCGCGAAAGTAGAGGCGCTTCGTGACGTCGTCTTTCTGGATGTGGAGAATACCGGTTTTTCGCTGGGCAAGGATGAGGCGCGTAAGCTCCGCGAGGTGGGTATGGGAGAGCGTTCCCTGCAACTCGATGTCGAAGGAGCTGTGCGATCCGTCTGCACGATCTGTAACGACGGGATCGCTTCCGACCGTCGCGGCGCTCGGCATCGATGTCAAGGCTTCCACAAAGGCGGCGCCCGTGGGATATCGCTCCGCGGCTTTTTTCTCGAGCGCTTTTCCGAGCACGATATCGAGGGCGGGAGTCAGGCTCAGCGCGTTATGGTCGAGCGCTCCCGGCTCTCCGGTCACGATTTTTATGAGGACGTCGACGGCCGTTTTCGCACGAAAAGGCTTCTGCCCGGACAAACATTCATAGGTGACACAAGCGAGAGAAAAAAGGTCCGAGCGCCCGTCGAGACGCGTTTCGCCTCGCGCCTGCTCCGGCGACATGTAATAAGGTGTTCCGAGGACGCTTCCTGTCGCGGTGATGTTCGGCGATGACTCGCTTCCTGCCTGCAATTTGGCGATCCCGAAATCCGTGATTTTGATCGCACCATTCGTCTCCAGGATCAAGTTCGCCGGTTTGATGTCCCGGTGCACGACGCCGTGCGCGTGCGCGTGATCGAGCGCGTCGGCGACTTGTTCCATGAGCTCGAGCGTTCTTTGGAGGCTCAAGCGCCCACGCTCTCGGAGCTCGTCTTCGAGTGTCTCGCCATTGACGAACTCCATGATGAGGAGCGTGCTCGTTGCCGTATGGACGACATCATGGATGGCGACGATGCCGGGATGTCGGAGCTTGGCCGCCATCTTGGCTTCACGCGCGGTGCGCCGACGCATCTCGTCGGCATGGGTGGGGTCCTCGAAGTGATCGAGGCGGACCTGTTTGACCGCGACCTCTCGGTCGAGCGTCGTGTCGACGGCGCGATAAACGACACCATGTGCCCCCGCTCCGAGCTTCGCGACGATCTCGTAGCGGTCGCCATAGGCCTCGGTGAGAGCGCTATGAAGTTGTTCGGACCCGAGTAGTTTTACGTGATTCAAAGCCACTCCACAAGCGTTCGGTCTTTTGGAACGAAGCGTTTTGGGGAGCGGCCTGTCTGGGGGAACTCTAGCCGGGAGGGAAGTGTGCCACAGATGGCAACCGTCATTCTGTGATTTGAAACGTCGGATTTACCCCACAGAAATCAGCACGTGTAAGTGTAACCGTTGCAATATGTTACGCGGTGCGGGGACGACGCAGGACGTTGCCACATCAATAAGCGTACCTACAACTGGACGAGCCGGCGTTGTTGCAACATCATTCGCGGAAACAGGAACAAAGAACAGCCACAGAGGCACAGCGCGGCGGAGCGGGAACCAAATCTCCGCCGCGAGCGGCCGGTATTCAGCATTCAGCTCGTGGTGCTCGGCGCTTCGCGCCTCGTCTCATTCTAAGTCTAAGTAAGCTTCGATGGCGATGCGCTGCGACATCAGGCGACGATTCTCTCGATGGTGGCGGTGATCGGGCCTTTGGCGACACGAAACTGCACCGCGAATTTGTCCGCGAGGCTTTGTTGATGGGTGACGATGCCGACGATGCGCCCTTTCGCACTGAGGTCTTCGATGGCCGCGGCCACGATTTCGAGCGTATCGTTGTCGAGCGTCCCGAAACCCTCGTCGAGAAAGAGCGACTCCGGGCGTGCCGAGCCTTCCGCCGCGAGGTCGGCCGTTTGGTCCGCGAGCGTGAGCGCGAGGGCCAGCGAGGCTAGAAACGTCTCGCCCCCCGATAGGGTCCGTGCCGAGCGACGCTCGTCCGCGTTGCGATGATCGACGACCTCGAAATTGAGCTTGTCGTCGTACTCGAAAGAATATTGACCGCTCGAAAGTTCGTTCAGAATCTTCGTGGCGCCCGAGACGAGTCGGCGAAACGCTTCTTCGAGAAGCCACCGCTCGAACCCCGTCGATTTGAGATGCTGGCCGAGCGCTCCCGCAACCGAAGCCACCTCCCGCTCTGATCTGAGCTTCGTTTCGAGCGTCTTCGCGCGCTCGCGGGTCTCCGCCACACGCTTCGCTTCCTGCTCGGCTGCCGCGAGCTCGGACACGACGCCGTCGCGTGGCCGGTCGGTGGATACGTCGACGTCAAGCTCAGCGCCGCGCTCCGCGAGCGCGTCGAAGACCTTCTTGCGCTCGGCGAGTGCACCCTCCGCCTCTCTTTGAGCTTCGGCCGCTGAGGCGCGCTTCCCTGGAGAGTCGTCTCGTGCCCAAGCGGAAAGCTTCGACCAGGCCTCACTGAGGTCTTCGCGATCCGTGCGGGGCGGGCCGAGCGTCGCGAGCCTATCGCGGGCTTTTTCGAATGCCTCCCAAGCCTGTTCTTCCTCGTCGGCGAATCGATCGAGGGTTGCGTGGGCTTTCGCCTCCGCCTTCCGCGCAGCGCGTGTGTTCTCGGACACCTTCAAAAGGGCCGACTCGGCTTCCTCGACCGCTTTCAATGACGCCTCGAGTCGTTTCCTTGTCGCCACCTCAGCGAGCTCCTTCTGGATGGCCGCTGCCGCCTCGCGGTGCGCGCGAAACTTCTCTTCCATACGCGCTCCGCTTCGTTCGACCTCGCGAAGCGCCTTTTCGGAGGCGCGGTGCGCTTTGTCCGCATTCTCGACGGCGCGCTCCGCATTCGAAAGTGCCGGGGGCATCACGAGGGAGGGCTCGGATTCAAGGATCCTCCGACACACGGGACAGGCTTCGCCCTTCTCGAGGTGCGCTGCGAGATCGTGGGCGGCGAGATCGCGTCGTGCCTGGTCGAGAGCGGCACGTGCTTTAGCCATCGCCGCCTCCCTCTCCGTGTGGATGCGCGTCCTTTTTTCGAGATCTTTTCGTAGCCTTGTGGTCTGAGTCTCTGATTTCTGAAGGGCAGCGCTGTTTTCGGTGTGCTCGTCATGGAGGCGAAGGGCCGCCTGCACCGCCGCCGCTTCGGGAAGATTGGAGCGCGCACTCTCCGCCGCGGTCATCGCGTCATCCGCCTTCGTCCGCTCCATGCGGGCGCTCTCGTGCTGGGCGCGCGCTTGGTCGAGCTTTGCCGCGAGATCGGCGACCCCGCGCGGAACGCGAAGCGTTTCGAGAAGCTCGGCCTCCGTCTCGAGTTTCCCGGCCTCGTCTTGTTTCGCTTGGAAGATCTTGTCGAGACGAGCGAGCTCGGGCTCCGCCTTTTCGATTGCGCGCTTGAGCGCGTCGAGATGGCGCACCCGCCGTTCAACCGCTTTCATGGCACCCCGGCTGGATCCTTGGATCCCAGCGAGCTCTTCTTGATACACGTGACTCCGCTGCCGAGACGCGGCCTCGCGCGTGCGCGCGAGAGTTCCCATCTTCTCGTAAATGTCGACGCCGAGAAGCTTCGTGAGAAGATCTTGCCGCTGCGCAGGCTTCTCGTGAAGAAAGCGGGCGAACTCGCCCTGTGGCAGCACGACGCACGTCGTGAACTGCTCGAAGTTGAGACCGAGAAGCTGACTTACCTTCCGTGTCATCTCGTCGGCGGAACCAGCCAGGAGCCGGCCACAGGATTCGAGCCGCGCTTCTTTCGTCGTAGCGCCGCCTCTCGGTGTTTTCCGGACCACGCGAACAGCCGTGTAGAAACTATCCTCGACCGCGAAGTCGAAGCGCACTCTCGCCTCGACCTTTCCTTGGCTGATTACGGGATGAACGAGGTTCGGGTTGGCATAGCGTGGGACGCTTCCGTAGAGTGCAAAGCTAATGGCGTCGATGATGCTCGACTTGCCCGAGCCCGTAGGTCCGGTGAGAACGAAGAGCTCCACGCCCGCGAAATCGACCGCCGTGAACTCGCGATAGACGGTGAAGCCTTCGAGCTCGAGCTTAATCGGGCGCATAGACTTCCTCGAGCAGTTCGTTGAAGAGCGCCGTGAGACGCGGATCCGTTTCCCCGCGATCGGCGAGATACTCGCCGAAGAGCTCGCGTGGAGAGCGGCCGATGCGCCGCGGTGTCGGAGCCTCGTCCTTCGACGCGGGATGAGGGGTGGCGAGCTGAACGTCGACGGCGTTGGGCAGCATCTCGCGCACTTCGTTCGCAAGGCCGGGTGTGGGCGGTGCGTCGATCTCGACGCGAAGGTAGTCGTCACCGGCTTCAGCGACGACCTCGATGAGGCGCTCCATCGTCGTCTTGATGAATCGCAGGCGTCGGCCCGAGACAAGCGGCACGCATTCGACCGTCGCCGGCCTTCCAGGCTCGGCTTCGATGATGTTGACGCTCTTCGCGTCGCGTGTCTCCCCAAAGTCGAGCTGCAGAGGCGAGCCCGAATACCAAATCGGGCAAGCACCAGGGATCTTCTGCACGCGGTGAAGATGGCCGAGGGCCGTATAGTGGAGCGTCGCGGGAAAGGCGGTCGTGGGAATGCTGTACTCGAAGACCGTATGGGCTTGGCGCTCGCCGCCGCCCAGGACGCCGCCATGCACCATGGCGTGGGCGAGCAAGATGTCGACGGTCTGGGGCGGTGCTTTGTCGGCGCAAAGCGATTGGATGATCCGATGCGCGTGCTCTGCGTAAGAGCTCACATGCTCGCCTGCGTCCTTCATCATGAGGTCGTCGGCTTTGACGATGAGACGTTGCGAGAGAAAGGGCAGAAGGGCGATGCGCGCCCCGCCGACTTTGGTCTGAAGTGTCAGGACGCCGCCGTCATCGGGCCGCGCAATCGAAGGGAGCACGCGGATGTTCGTGAGCCGCATCAGCGGCTCGACGGCCGCGAGACGTCTCGGGTTGTCGTGGTTTCCGCTGATGACGACGACCCACTCGCTTGCATGGGCGAGGTCTAGAAGGGCGCGATAGACGATCGCTTCGGATTCCGAAGTTGGGGAGGCGGTGTCGAACAAATCGCCGGCGATGAGAACGATGTCCACCTTCCGCTCCCTCGCGATGGTGGCCATCTCGTCGAGCACGGCGCGATGCTCATCGGCTCGGCTTCGCCCTCGAAGTGTCTTGCCGACATGCCAGTCACCCGTGTGAAGAAAGCGCATCCGGATCTAGGTCAGCCCATTTTGGACATCTCGCCGCTCCGAAGCTCCACACCGTCGAGCTGTAGGAACTGTCCTTCGGATACGGCCACCCAGAACTCGAGGGGGGTTGCGTCCTCGGTCTCGATGACCCGGCCGGCGATCGGTTGTGGATGTGTCACGCTCGCTGCCAGTATACCTTTCGGCGCGCCGCGCAAGACGGATATCGCCCATCTCGTCGCTCAAGGTAGAATAGCCCGCTTGTTCGGGAGGACAATATGAGCGTTCTAGTTCTGCTCGAAGTGAATGCTACCAAACCAGACGAGCTCGAAGCTTTCTTTCACGATGAGCTTCACCACACCCGCGCTTTCGAAGGTTGCGAAGGATTGACCATGCATCGAAATATGGATGATTCGAACAACATCGTGATTGTCGAGAATTGGGAGACGCGCGAGCACTACGAGAAATATTTCAAGTGGCGTGAAGACAGAGGCGATCTCGATAAGTTGGGCCCGATGACGGCGGGGCCGCCGAGCATTCGATTCTTCACCATCGTCGGCGTGTGAGCGGAGGCGTGGTCCGCGTCGCTGTCGACATCGTCATCTTTACCCTGCGTGAGGGGGTGTTGCAAGTTCTTCTCATACGGCGCGGGGTTCCGCCGTTCAAGGGCAAGTGGGCCTTTCCTGGCGGGTTTGTCGAAGAGGCGGAGTCCCTCGACGCCGCTGCGCTCCGCGAGCTCGAGGAAGAGACGGGCGTCTCGGATGTTTACCTCGAGCAGCTCTATAGTTTCGGAGACCCGAAGCGCGACCCGCGAGGACGCGTGCTATCGATTAGCTACTTCGCCCTTTTGTCCTCGGAGCGCGAGCTTCGCTCGGGAACGGATGCAGTGGACGCGCGCTGGTTTCCCGCCTATGACGCCCCCCGGCTCGCCTTCGACCATCGGAAGATCCTGGACTATGCCCTCGTCCGCCTCCGGTACAAGCTCGAGTGGACGACGGTCGGGTTCGAGCTTCTGCCGAAGAAATTTACGCTCACAGAGTTGCAGCGGGTCTTCGAAGCTGTGCTCGGCCGAAAGCTCGACAAACGAAACTTCCGTCGCAAGATTCTCAAGCTCGAGATCCTTCGAGCTTTGGACGAGCGTCAGCGTGTCGGTGTCCAACGGCCCGCGCGTCTTTACAAGTTCTCGGCGACGGAATTCGAAAAGTTGCGCGGGCGCGGGATGATCTTTCCGTTTTGAATCTAGTCCACTTTGCGGGACCCCATGCAATATTTGCTTCTCGACGCGACTCCGCTTTTGCTAAAGTTAGGGGCGCCAGCGGTTCATCACACGAAATTTAATGCTGGGGGGGAATTGCGTACAAGTGATAATCGATAGACTCGCAGCCGAGAGCGAGTGGATCCGGAACTTCTGCGATCGGTCCCGTGTCCTTCAAGCTCCCTTCGCTGTTTTTCCACCTCGAGAAAGCAACCTTGCCGTCAAGACGTCGCTCGTCCCGCGTGATGGGGGTATGATCTCCGGTCGATTCGCCAAGCCACCGTTCGAAAGTATCGTCGTTTTCGGCAATGGCGATGAAGGCCGTGAGCAGGGAGCGCTCTTCGTCCACGCCTCGGACATCGCACGCGCTCCGGTTTCCGTGCGCGACTGGGCGCCCGTCGGGACGACGCATGTGCTTCTCGTGACGGCTGCTGGTCTGTCGACGAACTTCGAATGTCTCGCCTCTTATCGCTTTCTCGCGCTTTGTGGCGAATACTTTTCTTCACCTCCCGCTATGCCGCTCGCTCGCGAGCTGTCGAGCCAAGCTTTCGTTGAAGTCAACGGGTTCGAGCCCGAGCACGCGGGCGCTGTCATCCAACTTCCCGAAGACGACTGGCAAAATTTCGTCCAGCATCAAGTGGGCACCTTGGCCGCGCTTTTTGCGCTAATGAGCTGCAAGAACGTTATACGCACCAACGTCGTACCCGATCGCAGACAACAGCGGTCGCGGATGAGATCGGGCAAGCTTCCGCTCTTCAACTTTTCGAACTTGAGAGTCAAGCCCATGGGTGGCAACCGCAATGGCAACCAGACGGGAGACATTCACTGGGTGAAAGGTCATTTCAAGGAATACACAAAGGAGCGCCCGCTCTTTGGCAAGATCGCCGGCCTCTTCTGGTGGGAGCCCCATCTCGCTGGTGCTCGCCGCGAAATAGAGGAGGCCCCGGCTCGAGCCGTTTTGATCGACTCGGTCTAGTCCCCTACTGAGCGCCGCCCTCGAGGAGGTGCTCGACGACTCGTTGTAGCGCGGCGTTTCGATAGTCGGCAAGTTTCTTCCCGTTGACGAAGAGCACTGGCGTTCCCCTAACGCCCAAGTCTCGGCCGAGCGCGATGTCTTCTTTGACATTGGCGAGCGGCGTCCGCGCGCTCACGCATGCGTTGAGCGCGTCGATGGCGACATCGAGCTCCATGGGCACGCGATGAAGATCTTGGATGGTCAGTCCCCTCACATCGAACAAGGCGTCGTGCACTTCCCAAAAGAGCTCCTCGCGTTGGCGTCCCGCGCAGCGTGCGGTGAACGCCGCCTGGCAGGCGAGAGCGTGAAGCTGTTGCTCCATGCGCTCGTTACAGGCGACGTCGAGTGGGAAGTTTTTGAACACGAGCCGCACGTCGCCTTCGTGGTCCTTCAAGAGCTCGGAAACGGCCTTCGCGGCCTCCGCACAATAGGGGCACTGAAAGTCGCTGAACACGACGATGGTCACAGTCGCGTCTTCGGCACCGAGACTGAAATCGCGCGTGGGGTCAATCGGGATGTCACGCCGCTCTTGGCGTTCCCAGCGCTCGACGATGCTCAGCGACGGGTCTTGTATCGCGCGTTGATTTTCCGCGCGCGGAAGATAATGCCAGATGGCGGCAACGAGCAACAGGGCGCCAAGGCCAGCAAAGGGCAGCATTGTCAGTAAGAACGGCTCCTCCTCGGACGTTCCACTAGAGTCTTTTGGTCGGCTCATGGCGCTCGTTCAGCCTGTGAAAGGAGATCCACCCCATTATAGAATTTCTCGGCAGGATCATGGCGTGATTCTATCCCCAGCGCTTGTGAATTCCGGGGCGAAGAGCGTAACATCGGGCGCATGTCCAGAATGCTACTGCTCATTGCCTGCCTCGCTCTTCCCGCTTATGCCGCTTCCGAGAACGTCTACGCGATCGAAGCAGCTCACGTCTTCGACGGCGAGACGTTGCATGCGGGATGGGTCGTGGTCGTGCGAGGCGATCGGATCGAGGCGGCCGGACCGTCAGTTATGGTCACGGTTCCGAGTGACGCCGAGCGCATCGCACTCGGTGGCGCGACACTCGTACCCGGACTCATCGAAGCGCACTCGCACGTCCTCCTACATCCTTATAACGAGGCCTCGTGGAACGACCAGGTCCTGCGCGAGTCGCGCGCGCTTCGTGTGGCGCGGGCGACGAATCATTTGCGCGACTCACTCCTCGCGGGTTTCACGACGCTCCGAGACCTCGGGAGCGAAGGCGCCGGCTATGCGGATGTCGGCCTCCGTGACGCCATCGACCAGGGAATCATTGCTGGGCCGCGCTTGCTCGTCGCGGGGCGCGCCATCGTTGCCACCGGAAGTTACGGCCCCAAGGGGTTTCACCCTGATTGGGACGTACCGCTCGGCGCAGAGCCGGCAGACGGCATCGACGAGCTCATCCGCGTCGTGCGCGACCAGATCGGAAAAGGCGCGGACTTCATCAAAGTCTACGCGGATTATCGCTGGGGACCCCGCGGCGAGGCTATGGCGACGTTCTCCGTCGAGGAGTTGACACGCATCGTGGAGACGGCCAAGAGCAGCGGACGCGTCACGGTGGCTCACGCGGGAACGGCCGAAGGCATGAGGCGCGCGGCGCTCGCCGGTGTCGTGAGCATCGAGCACGGGAACGAAGGGACGCGAGAGATCTTCGACCTCATGGCGGAAAACGGGGTCGCGCTTTGTCCAACGCTCGCCGCCGGTGACGCGATCGCGCAATATGGCGGCTGGAAAAAAGGCGAAGAGCCTGAACCCGAGCGCATCCGAGTGACGCGTGAGTCGTTCAAAGCAGCGCTCGAAGCAGGCGTGACCATTTGTAGCGGGAGCGATGTCGGCGTCTTCCCGCATGGCGACAACGTGCGCGAGCTCGAGCTCATGGTCGATTACGGGATGACGGCCGAGGCCGCGCTCGAGGCCGCAACCTCGGTGAACGCGCGTGTGCTCCAAATGGAGGATGAGATTGGCCGCATCCGCCCGGGCCTCTTCGCGGACCTGTTGGCGGTTGATGGCGACCCGACCGAAGATATCTCTGCTCTGCGAAACGTGCGCTTCGTGATGAAAGGGGGCGAGATTTACCGCGAGCCTTCCTAGGAAGATCGAAACCGAGATGGGTATCCGAGACGAAGAGGATTCGCGTCAGATCCATCGCAGCATCGTCCGCAGCTTGGCTCGGTCCACGGGCGCGCATGCGGGGCTACGTAAAGCTCGACGGGACGCTCGTCTTTGACGCGCGCGACCAGCGCGCGGAGCTCTCAAGTAAGCGCGGTCAGCCGGTCATAGGAAGGGCAGACGCTGTGCTCGCGAGCGATCGTTTCGATCGTCTCGCGCGAGAAATCGTCTCGGCGAAAGAGGGTCAAGACCGCATCCTCGATGCGATCGTAGAAGCCGCGCGCGAAGCTGCGCTCTTCGCCGGTGCAGGCTTGTCAGGATTATCCCCCGCAGCACTCACCGTAGCTTTTTCCCCTGCCGCAAGGGCAAGGCTCGTGCGACTGAAGCTGCTCCATCACCGGGATCTGGAACAAGATGCCGGAATCCCAACCGGGATTCTCGTGGCGCAAGCCGTCGGCTTCGTCATCCTTCCGCCGAAGAACCCGAGCATGGACGAAGAGCGCTTTTTCGAGCTCGTCGGGAAGCATGAAGGAGGTAGCCTCACGAAGCTCGGACTGCATCATCGCCCCCGCGGCCTCGGTGAAGTGAAAGCGCAGCGCGTCGAAGATGCGCCCGCGCAGCGCGGGGTCGTCTTCCACGTCCACGAGCCCGCGCAGTAGGGTTTCCGAGGACGGAAGCTTCATGGCCTGGAGGGCGCCGATAGCATAGAGGCGGAAGCCGAAGGAGCCTTCGCGATAGCGCGCGTCGAGCAAGCTGAGGCAAGCAGGGGAGCCGAGCCGCCCGAGCGCTGCAGAAGCGGCCTCGGCTAACCCGTCGTCATCGTGGCCGAGAAGCTCGACGAGGGGCCGAGTCACTTCGTAGAGCTTCATGGACCCCGCGAGCCCAATCAGCGCCCATTGCAGAAGAAAACTCTTCATACGGTCGAGCTTCTGAAACTTTTCGACGACCACCTGACGCGTTTCCCTCGCCGTGAGCGCTTCGAGCAGGTCCTCGACTGGCTCCCAGTCGTCGAGCTCGAAACGGGGTGTATCGAAGTCGCTCGCAAGCAGAGAGAGCCTCTGCCAAAGCTCCGTCGTCGACATCTGCCGCAGCCTGCGCCGCTGCTCGACGCGCGCGTGGGCAGAGTCGGACAAAACGCTCCGCAACAGATCTTCGTGGCTCTCGACGAGCGGCAGCGGGGCGCGCGCGAGCCATTCTTCGACGCAGGGGCTGAGAACGCTCGAGCTCCATCGCAGATTCGAGCAGCGAGCTCCTGTTCAAGGGAAAGCGCCTCACGTGGCCGAGCGAGAAGAACGCCGCCTCCTCACCGAAACGGCGGTAAGCCCCGAGCACGAGAGGGATGAGCCCCTCGTCCAAGGACCAGGATTCGTGAAAATAGAACGTTACCAGATCGCGGACCAAAGGCTCTTCGTGAAGAAGAAACCTCTTGAGCGCTTCATTCGGGATAGGGTTTTGTTGGTGTGGCCTGAGCATGTTCCGCCTCCTTCTAGCAATAGAAGGACGAGATCCCGTGCGGAAAACCTCCCAGTCTGAGCCACGCAATCTTGCTGATGAAGAGCTCGACGAGAGACGGGTCGATGACATCTTTCCGCTCGTGACAGCGATCGGGCACATACAACGCGGTTTCGCCCTGTGGTAGAGTTTTGCGATGAAATGGTTACTCCTGGCTGCTCTTGCAGCTCCCGCGACTCAGACTGAGACCAAGACTAGGGACGACACGAGCGAGCGTCAGCTCGTTCTCGCCGAGAAAAAAGTTCACTATCTAGAGGCTGGGGATAGCACTCGACCCACTGTGTTGCTCCTGCATGGGGGCCGCTTCAGCTCGGAGACCTGGCGCGAGCTAGGAACGATTGATCTCGTCGCCGCCGCTGGCTATCACGTGCTCGCTCTGGATTTGCCGGGCTACGGCCGTTCTCAAACCTCGCCGATCGATCCAAAGGACTTTCTCGTCGAGGCGATGGACGCGCTCTGCGTGGAGAAAGCTTTCATCGTTTCGCCGTCGATGAGCGGGCAGTTCAGCTTCCCTCTCGTCACGCGCAACCCGGACAAGGTCTTGGGTTTCGTCCCCGTGGCGCCCGGGGGGATCGATCGTTACAAGGGCGCTCTTCGCAAAGTGAGCGTCCCGTCGCTCGTCTTGTGGGGGGAGAACGACAATATCATCCCCGTCGAGAAGTCGGACGTTCTCGCCGCGGCGCTCACCGATAGCCGGCGCGTTATCTTCAAAGGAGCGAGTCATCCGTGCTATCTGGATAGCCCCGAGGAGTTCCATCGGGAGCTTCTCGACTTCTTCGCGTCAGCTTCCGGTCGCTAACGTTTCGTCAAGAAGTCCTGGGCCTCGAGCGTTGACTGGATGGCCGCCAGCAACCAGGATGAGTGGCGCGTGAGCTGCGGCTCCGACGTGAGGGTGGGTGTTTCTATGAATGCTGCCGAGATGATGGCGATCGAGCCGCCGAAGACGATGGTTCGGCGCATCGACAAGAGCATTTTCGTGGGTCTTCCTCCCCAATTGCAATGGAGTCCTGCCTTGATCTGTAGGCTCGCCCCTACAGCCACGGACCTGTTCCGAGACGGAAACCCGGCCTAAGTATTTCGATTCTAAGCAGATGTAGGTGGGTGTCGAAAAGCCGGAACTTGGCCCGATCGTTGCTAATACACGATCCGTAATGAGCAAGTACCAGCCCGAGCGCGTGTGGCCTCGGCTCGTTCCGCAGGGGTCGGTGATGGTCTCCATCTATGGCCCCAATGGCAATCAGGCCTATGGCGTAATCACCGACGTCTCCGTGGGAGGCGCCAAGATCGTCGCCGGCGTCGGCTTCCCAGCAGGTGACAGCCTGCTGCTCCGGATCGGGTTTGATCCGGACGCGCCTTACTCAACATCCGGCAGGGTCATTTGGTGCCACGACGAGAGCGACGCGACGCATCGCGCCTCCTTCTCGCACGGTATCCGGTTCATGATCACGGATCCCGAACAGGAGGGCCGCCTTCGCGCGATACTCGAAAGTCCTGGTTTCGAACAGCCCGTGCTACCCGGGCAGCTGGCCACCGCGTCCAAAAGCTCCTCCTCCGGCTAAAGCTGTTTTCCGCCGTCCCTCCAAAATATATAATGTCGCCAAATGGAGGAGCACAAAACCTACACGATCAAGCAATACCCGTTGGAGCAAGGCGGTCTCGAAATCGAGTATATCGAGGAATTTTTTGGAGAGTTCGACCGCAAGAAAACGGCGGGGGAGATCCAGGCGCGCCTGAAGGGGCGCGAGCATGTCATCCAAATTGTGGAAGCACAGCTTCCGAGTGATGAGAGCCTAATTGTTCCGGTGTCGTTCAAAGTGGGACACGAGATCTTCGCGGACGAGAAGGACCAAAAGCTCCGAGATCTCGTCGCTCGCCTTCGGGGCGCGGTCGACTTCGAGGGCCGACATATCTTGTATAGCTGGATTGGCGGCACGCGCTCGGATTGGCGCGGGCAGGGTCACTTTCGTGCGCTTACGGAACAGCAAGAGGCCTGGGCCCACGAGCACGGCTTCAAAGAAGTCGTGGTCAAGACGAAGAACAAGTTCTACGGCATGCGGGGGACGCTGACGCACCTGAACTTCGACGTCATAAAGTACGAGCGCAACGAGCTCGACAATCGCGACTCGAAAGTCTATCTGAGCAAGCGCATCGGACCGGAAGTGCTCCAGACACATCAGAGCAAGCGCAACTTGGTGCAGGCGGTCTAGGTCTAGTCCTCGTCAGTTTTTCCTGAGGTCGCGTCCCTGGATCCCTAGCTCTTCCGCGTAGGGTTTCAACGCGTCGATGACGAACTGGATGTGCTCGCCCAGGTCGGCCTCGAGGAGCTCTACTCCCGTGTACACCTCGGCGCGCTCCACTTTGGCGGCAAAAGCTTTGTCTTTGAGCTTTTTTTTCACGCTCTTGGGTGCCAATGTCGAGACACCTTCCGGCCGAACGAGACAACAGGCGACGATGAAGCCGGTCAGCTCGTCGCAGGCGAGAAGCGCTTTGTCCAGCTGGCTCTGATAGGGAACGTTCCACTTCGTGTAGTGCGCGGAGATTGCGTAGGCGAGCTCTTCCTCGCCGCGCTCCCGTAGCCAGCCGACGATGCGGTTCGGATGATCCTCGGGCCATTTTTCGTAGTCGGCGTCGTGCAGCATGCCCGTGGCTCCCCATGCCTCTTCGTCGGCCGCGCCTTCTCCATATCGGTGCGCGGCGCGGCGCATGACGACCTCCACGGCTCGCGCGTGCTTGCGCAGCGACTCCGTCTCGGTCCATTCGCTCAAGTGGGCCCAAGCCGCGTCACGCGTCAGTTCCATACTTTGTCTCCTTCGGGCTTATTCTATCCGTGCGTGTCGTGTCAGTGATCAGTGATCAGTGATCACTGAGAGTGACATGGACGTGCGGGTGACCGTGGTTTTCCCACGTCGCCGCGTGCGCCGCACCAGGAATAGGATCGGAAAATGTCCTCGGGTCCGGGCGCTACGACGGCACCCTCCTCACGAGTTCCGAGAACGTCGTAGAAATCCAGCCGAAGCCGAACCGGGTCGACCTCCAGAATGGCGAAGCCGAACTCACGCGAAAAGTGGCGCTGGGTCGTGCTCGTTAGCTTCGGACTCTTGTTACGCCCTTTGCTTTTCGCCGAGGCACCCTGGATCACTTGCTCGAATCCTTCCGCGGTGATGTGCTCTTGATGATGGGCGTGTCCTGCGACGTAGAGATGGACGCCGCATTCTCGAAACAATGGCCTCTCGAGCAGTGCCCGTACACGGCGCTCGTTGGCATTATTTTGATGATGCCCGTTGTTATAGACTGGCTGGTGCCCGAAGACGATCTTCCAACGTTCCGTGCGCTTGTCGTCGCGCTCACCGCACAGAGCTCGCTTCGCGGCATGCACCTGCAAACCGTTCAAATCCCGACGGACATCCGAATCGGTATGAAGACCGTAAATCTGGATCCACTCCGGAAGCTCTGGAACCTCATAATGAAGCGCCGGCAGACGCCAAAGCTTGCTGAACTCGGTATAGGTGACCCAAGTGCCGAGCGTGTTCTTTCGATAGTCGTGATTGCCCAAAACGGCCCAAAAGCGAAAACCTTCGATCTCCTCGAACCTTCGATAAGGCGCTTCGAATTTTTCGCTGAACTGGTCCAGGATTTCCTGATAGCTGCCCTGAACGCTATCCCGCGCCGTCACCCGGATACCGTTGTCGTAGGCATTGTCACCAAGCATCAGCGCGAATTGGCAATCGCGCTCACGGCAAATCTCGTACATTGCGCGGCCGACGCGGTGCTGTCCGGCTTTCCCGGTACCGCTATCTCCGAAAAGTAGGATGACGAGCCGCTCCCGATTCCGGAGATCCGTTCTTTCGTAAGTCTGCCCCCAGAGCTCGGCTGCGGTGAGAAAAAAGACCAAAAGGAGTCCGAACCGTCTGCGCATCGACTTTGATTCTACCCTGTGCTGCGGACGAGAGTCGTTTGGTTCCGCCGGGCGACCAGTGGCAACGAGTCTGGAATCTCACCGTGTGGTCGATCGCCATCGGGTCGGTGCTCTTGATTGCCGCTGGCGTCCGTTCCTCGGTCCGCGGGAATGCCCCGAGCGACGCGGGCATCCGTTGGGCTCAAATGGGCCGTAGCGGTCAGCCTCGTGGCCCCTGGTGCTCGTCGCCAAGTTCTCGCTCCATCAGTATGTCAACCAGAACGACATTTACCATGTGATTCAAATGGGCGGCCTCTGCTGCCTGTACCGGGGTACCCTGGACCTCACCGCCGTCGCCACAGTCCGACAGATCACCCAAACAACACCTCTTGAATCTACCGAATACGGTAAGACACCAAAACTCGAAAATTCAACAGCCCGTCGTTCCCCGACCTGGTGCTCGGTGGCCGCAAGACCGAAAGCCAGGTGTTAAACAAGGATAGAAGGATACTTCGTGCTCCGTAGCCTGGACTTGCCCGCCGAGACCAGATGGTGGAATATGGCCGGGCACCCCATTGCCTCTGGAGGGGCTCTTACTCGTTGACTAGGAGAAAAAGAATGAAGAAAGCGATTGCTCTGGCTGTTGTGCTCCTGACTGCGACGGCCTTGATAGCCCATCCTCATTTCCAAAAAAACACGACCGCGAAAATTTCCGAGAACGTGGAAGTGAGCTTGTCCTTCTTTACCATTCCCGCGAACATGGAGCACGTTGCCAAGATCGGCGTTGGCGAGTTCGTGTCGCCTGGTCTTCCGAAATTCGAGACGTCGACCGCCATCACGGCCGGCTCCGTGACCATCCCTGCGGGTACCTACACCGTGGGCGTGGTCAAGAAGAGCGACACCGATTGGCAGATGGTCTTGTCGCCGGGCGAGCTCGCCTTCGGTGATTCGCCCGACATGGCGAAGCTCATCGAGCTCGACTCCAGCTTCAGGAAATCGAGCGAGCCTGTCGGCCACCTCGTCGTCGATATCTTCCCCGGCGACGGAAAGTTCGAAGGCAAAGCCGTGATCCTTCTCGGATTCGGTACCATGTGGGTCCAGGGCTTACTCGGCTAATATGTCCTCCGTACTACCCGTTTGTTCTGGCGGGGGAGTGGTCTTCCGGCTGCTCTCCCGCCAACACGAAAGAAAGCCCGACACAAATCGCCACGTTGATAGCCCACGCCACGAGCCCGGCGTGAAACCCTCCGAAGCCCCCGACCCCACCTAGCGCAAACCCCGAGGCGAGCACCGCTCCCACGAGCATGCCGTAAAACGCGGCGCGCCCGTCCAGTCGGTCCCACATCGCGCCGAGAATGAAGACCGGAGAGACCTGAACGAGGATCTCCATCTTCAGCTCCAGAAGACCCCAGAGCGTCATCCGAGGAACGAAAGCGATCGACGCGAGCGCCGCCATCACGAGCCACGACAATCTCTTGCCGACGGTAGTGAGCCGTTTTTCCGAAGCGCCGGCGAGAACCGATTTACCGAGAAAGTCCTTGGACAAGATGGACGATAGACTCAAGAGGACCGAATCGGCAGTGGACATGATGGCGGCGAGCGTGCCCGTGACGACGAGGACAGCGAGGAGATAGGTCCAAACGGATTGCTGGGCCCACTCCGCCAGCAGCATCGGAAGGATCTGGTCCGCTGCGATACCCGTAAGGCCGGTGAAACGTCGAAGGCCGACGAGTCCGACCAGAACAACGATGGGCATCGTGACGAGCGGCATGAAGATCATGCATTGAAGCGAGCGCTTCAACGCGCGAGCGCTCTTCGCCGCGTAGATCCGTTGAATAGCTTGCGGGTAAACAGAGCCCGAAAAGCCGATCAGAAGCACCGTGGACAACCAACGTGTCTGCACCTCTCGTGACGGTATGGCGGTCTTCTCCGGAGCGTTGGCGCTCAACCAGTCTGTCAACGCTTGCCAGTGGGACGGACCTGGGGCGGCGACGTAGAGGAGGCCGAGGAGCCCGACGAAGAGCATGCCACCCTGGAGAACGTCGGTCCATGCCACCGCACGGAGCCCTCCGAGCGTTTCATAGATGATGATGACGAATACAAGGACGGTCACGCCCACCCAATAGGGGACCAAGTTCCCCGAGATGCCGGCGACGACGTGGCCCATCGCCATGAGCTGGGCGAGCAAGTAGTTCGCGATGGAGACGACCAGAAGAACGTTCGTCAAAAGCGAGAGGCGACTCGAGCCAAAGCGGTAGTCGACCCAATCTCCCGGCGTGACGAACCCTTGGCGCCTGGCGACGCGCTGCAGCTTGGGCGCGTAGAGAAGGTAGCCGACGACGATGGCCATCATGAAGCTCACGCTCATGATCCACGCATAACCCATACGCGAGGCCTCGGCCGGGTAGCCAACGACGGTGTTGCCGCTATATTGCGTCGCGTAGAGCGTCAGGACGAGCACGAACGGTCCCAGGCTCCGGCCCGCGAGATAGAAATCGCTCAGCGAGTCAGACGCCCGCTTCGACTTCGCGAGAAAACCGAGACCGATCATCGCCGCGAGATAGACTCCCGTGAAGGCGACGGCGCCGTAGCCGAGCGGGATGGAGTTCACTCGTCCTCACTCCAGAATCGGCCGATGACATAGACCGTGAAGAGGGCGATGGCGAAGGTCGCTACCAGTGAGAGCGTGACCCAGAGCGGGAAGCCTAGCCAAGTGGTGGAGGCCGCTTCGGGCGGGAGGTACCAGGGGATGGCCGCGGCAAAGAGCACCGCGTAGACGACCCAAATCCACGGATGGCGTGTCGGCTCGTCGACGGGCTGATCCATTTTAGTATCGTGTCACTTGCCCAGAATTAGGGCGGAAGGCAGTTTAATCGGGATCACAAACGTTCGCCAAGCGGCATGTCTGGCCCTCATCCTCGGTCGCCTGCGACCCTGGTCAAAGCACCCGAGGCTCTGGTTCTCGATTTCTCTAGCTCAATGGATGATGCCTTTGATATTTGCGGGAGGCCACGAGCCTACGCTCGAGATATTGCGCGGCGAGACCGTCCAAGTACCTGCTCGTAAGCGGTGGAAATTATTGCGGGCAACACTCACCGACGAAGTGGCGCGAGCAAACGCTCGAAACGGAAGCCGCTTTCTGGTTTCTGCGGCTCGATGTCTTGGCGGGATGGAAGGTTGCGCCTCGGCGTCCTTACGGTGGACGCCGAAGAGCGTGTTTTTAGATTCTACTCCGTTCAGTCTGAGAATTTATCTCTCAGACTGAGAGACTAAATGTCGCGGCATGGCCGCCACCACCCTTCTGACTCCTGATTCCTCAAATCCCGCAGGGATTTCAAGGGGCGCAGCCCCTTGGCTAGATTTAGAACCTTACGCTGTCTACCTCAATGCCAGGTGATGGAGTCGGCCATCTCCGAGGTGGCTTTCTCGCGCTCTCCGGCCTTGTACATCGCCGCGAGCGGCTCCGCGTCGCGGAAATTGATCCGACCGACCCGGCCCGTCGCTTCGTGCCGTAGATAAATATTCACGGCTTTGAATTTGTGTGGCAATGCGGCGGCTTCGAGCGCTGCGATGGGCGCAAAGGACTCGAACTCGCGGATGCCCATGGTCAGGCGAATCTCCGCGTCCATGCCGTCGCCGTCCGTGGAGTCGTTCATGTTGACCTTACACTTCTGGCCGTCCTGCACCATGGCCGACAGCTTCTTGGACAAGGACTTGTGATATTTGTTGATGCGCCCTTTTTGCGCAAACGCCGTGCCGGCAAATGCGACCAGAACAATCGCGACGACCATTAGACGGATTCGATGCTTCATCCCTTTCTCCTCTCAAGAAAAGAAACGCTCAGCTCTAGACCAGGGTGGAATCGTGATGATTCGGGCGAGAGAAAAATTATTGACGTCCCGCCGAGAATTTTTACAGAAT
Source organism: Acidobacteriota bacterium (assembly GCA_004356105.1). Taxonomy (GTDB): domain Bacteria; phylum Acidobacteriota; class Vicinamibacteria; order Marinacidobacterales; family SMYC01; genus SMYC01. The sequence continues at coordinate 28,603 of SMYC01000017.1, forward strand.
GGATCCAGTTTAGAGAACAGCTGGAAGATACGCAAGCTGTTCGGTTCGATGCGTCTAAGTCGCCGCATCAAGTGCTCGAGTCGTCGAAACTCGCGCGGTTGAAGCGTGACGGGTCGTCCTGCGCGCGTCACCACGCGGGCGAGCAAATCGAGCTTCGGGTCGCCGACGCTACCTGGGGTGACGGGGGTGCGTAAGAACCACGAGCTGATCGGCTGAATGCTGGCCGCTGTCTATCGTCACTACTCGGGACGTGACTCGAGCCCGCGCGCCTTTCGGAGCTCCGCTTCCGACTCTTCGACTTTTCCCGCACGGAAAAGAGCAAGTGCCAGATTCTTGCGTAGAACGGGATTACGTGGATGGCGCGCGACGCTTTCGCGGAAGAGCTCGATCGCGGCGTGCGTGTCACCTCGCTCGAGAAGGAGGCTCGCTAAGCCTTGCTGGGCCGGAACGAGGCCCGGACGGATCTCGAGAGCCGCAAGGTAGTGGACTTCCGCGTCGTCGGGACGATCGACACCCGCGAGCGCCAAACCCAGATCCGCTTGGACCTGGGCCAGGCGGGGCTCGGCAGCCAACGCTTTCTCGAAATGCGTGATCGCATCGAGCAAACGATCATTGACGGCATAGGTCGTTCCGATCTCCTGATGCACTTTCGCGGGCGGGTCGGGCCAAAGTGTCATCAGTGTCTCGTAATCGGCCAGGGCTTCGAGCTTTCGCCGCGCACGCACGTTGAGCTGCGCCGACAGCCAAACGGCGTCGCGCTCCGCAAAGCCGGCCTTCATCACCGAGTCGAGCACCGCACGCGCTTCCGACTCGCGACCGACGAGCATCAGCCACCGCGCCCGCGCGATGGTGATTCTACCTTCCTCCGGGTAGTCCTCGACGGCGGCGGCGAGCGCTCGGCCGGCTTGCTCCAAATCGCCGCCGTCCAAAAGGAGACGTAACCAAGCCAGCGTTTTCTCCTTCCGGTCATCGGGCTCGAGACTTTCGGAGCCGATCATCGCTTCGAGAAGCCGTACTTGATGATCCCAAAGCCGGAATGGTTCGTAGCCTCGAAGCAGACGCTCGGCCTCTTCTTCCATCCCGGTACGGAGCAAAACGTTTCCAAGACGATATCGGGCGCCGCGGTGATAAGGATCGAGCTCGAGCACCACGCGATAGCTTTCGACAGCCTGTTCGGGAGCATGGAGCGCCTCGAGCGAGCGGGCATGTTCATAATGCGCGGCGACCATGGTCGGCTCGAGGCTCACGGCCGTCTCGAAAGCCGCAATGGCCCCGTCATGCTCCTCGAGCGCCGAGAGCGCGCGACCTTTACCAAAGTGCGCGAACACGTTCTCCGGGTCCGACGCCAAAAGAGCTTCAAATACCCGTATCGCGTCCCGATAGCGCCCTTGCTCGAGGGCGAGGAGTCCTTCGCCTTCGGGAGCGGGTACGTTCTGCGACGGGATCGTCAGGATGAAGACCAAGGCGCCGACCTCGAGCATGGGGGCACATTATAAGGGGGCGAGCGGCCACGGTGTCGGCAAAGCCTCTCCAGAAGCCCAATTTTTTCTCGAAGCGCTCCTCCCAGACGGCCTGTTGAGAGGGGACGACCCAGGCGCCGTCCGTCGTGTAGACGCTCATCACCCCCGTCGGAGGCGTATACGAACTGGTCCCAATCGTGTACGTGGTTGGGCGTGCGGCTATGACACCGCGGCCGAGTAGCCCAGGGTCATCACCACACGGAGACCCGGTGCGTTGTCGGCGAGCACAACCTCGCCATGGTGGAGCCCGACGACGGCCGCGACAAGGCTCAGGCCGAGGCCTGAGCCAGGTGTCGTGCGGCTCTGGTCGAGGCGATAGAAGCGGGCCAGCACATTCTCGCGTTCTTCGGCGGGGACGCCCGGGCCGTCATCGGCGACCGCGATCTCGACATGGGCGTTCGCGCGGCCAAGCGAGAGCTCGATGCGGCCTTCCGGAGGCGTGTGCTTGAGCGCATTGTCGAGAAGATTGGCGACCGCTTGAAAGAGCATGTCCCGGTCGCCTGGGACGACGATGCCGGGTGCGTTGTGCAGCACGAGCTTCTTGTCTCCCTCGTCGATGAGTGGCGCATAGAGCTCGGCGACGTCGTCGATGACCGCGGTGAGGTCGACATTTTGGAAGGCCGCGCGCCGCTCGCCCGATTCGATGCGTGCGATCCGAAGAAGCGCGCCAAAGGTTGCGAGAAGCCGGTCGGCCTCTTCGATCGCTTTGTCGACTTCAGCGTCGGGCCTCGTTTGGCGCAGCCGCTCGAGCCGGGTTTTCAGCCTCGCGAGGGGCGTTTTGAGGTCGTGGGCGATGTTGTCCGAGACCCGGCGTACGCCTTCGACGAGGCTTTCGAGCTCCGACAACATTCCGTTGAGCTTGGCCGAGAGCTCGCCAATGTCGTCGCTCGTCGCACCCTCCGGCACGCGGCGCGAAAGGTTGCCGGCCATCACTTCGCCCATCACGTCGTTGATGGCGCCGATGCGCCGCAGCCGGCTGCGGCTCACGACGAGAGCACCCGCGAGGGCGAGCGCGACGGTGAGCGCGAGCCCCCATCCGAGCGCTCGCACGAGCCGTGTGCGGAAGACGCGCAGCTCGTACAGGTCGCGGCCTACGAGCAAGTGGAAGCCTCCGGGCAAGAGGAAAGGCTTGGCACGCGCGGGATGGGTCGACACTTCCTGCCCCCCGCTAGTGACACTGACACTGACGTTCAGCTCGAGGTTCAGCCAGCCGTCCTCGTCGGGCTCGACCTCGGGCCAGCGGTCGAGATTGCCGGCAATCTTGGCGTAGTGGCCATCGGTCAAAAGATAGATGGATGAGCCCGCGGGACGGCGGCCGAGCCTTTGCAGAATGGTTGCCCGCAGGCCGTTCAAACCCGTGAGCCGATAGCTTTCGCCGAGGCCGACGATCTCGGCCTCGATGGTCTCGTCGGATTGCTGCTCCATATACGACGCGGTGGACCAGTAGATGAAAGCCAGCAGAACGAGCGCTGAGATACCGAAGAGCGCGACATAGCCGAAGGCGAGCCGCAGCGCTGTGCTACGCAGAAGCTTCTTCGGGTACACGGAGAACGTATCCTACGCCGCGGACGGTATGGATGAGAGGGTATTCGAAGCCTTTGTCTATCTTGCTACGGAGGCGGCTCACGTGCACGTCGATGACATTGGTCTGCGGATCGAAATGGTAGTCCCAGACTTTCTCGAGGAGCATCGTGCGTGTCACCACTTGGCCCGGGTGCCGCATCAAGTGCTCGAGCAGCCGAAACTCGCGCGGCTGAAGTGTTATGGGTCGTCCCGCGCGCGTCACCAAGCGAGCGAGCAAATCGAGCTTCAGGTCGCCGACGTTAAGAGTGGATTCAGGGCTTTCGCTCTCGCGGCGCCGACCGAGCACTTCGACACGAGCGAGAAGCTCGGAGAAAGCGAAGGGCTTGACGAGGTAGTCGTCTCCGCCTTTGCGCAGGCCTTCGACCCGATGGTCGACTTCTCCGAGCGCGCTCAGAATCAGGATGGGGATCGTTTTGCCTTCCGCGCGGAGCGTCTGTATCAGGGAGAGGCCGTCGAGCCCTGGAAGCATGCGGTCGACGATGATGACGTCATAGAGCTCTTCGAGCGCGCGAAAGAGCCCGTCCTTGCCGTTATCGGCCCCATCGGCGACATGCCCGCTCTCCGTGAGACCTTGCACGATGAAGTCGAGCGTGACTCGATCGTCTTCGATGACCAACACGCGCATGCTCTGCCCTCGCCCAGATAGAAAAACCGGGAGGGTGCAGCCAAACCACCCTCCCGGCAAGCTTAATCCAAAACTTAGGCAAAGGGGACGGCGACGAAGGTGCTGTCACCGCCACGCGCGACGCGGAGGAGGATATTCCCGCGGCCGTCTCCTCTGGCAGCGACAGCTTCAATGGCGCGCCTCGCGGCGTCTACATCGTCCACCGGCGTCTGGCCGATACCGACGATGACGTCACCTGGGCGCAGCCCCTTGGCCGCGGCGGGACCGCCCGGATCGACCTGCACGATGAGCGCGCCTTTCACGGCGTTGCCGATGCGGAAGCGCTCGCGTCCCGCGGGTGTGAGCTCCGCGAGGGCGAAGCCGAGCCGTGCTTTCTTCTCGCGGGTGTCCGCGCGCGCCGCGACCGGATCGCTCGGGCTTCGTCCCATGGCGACGTCGAGCGTTTTGTACTCGCCATCCCTCCAGATTTCGATCTCGGTCTCGGTGCCCGGTTTTACCGTGGCGGCTTGACGCGTAAGTGCTTTCGGGCTCGTGACCTCTGTGCCCGCGAATCCGATGATGACGTCGCCTGGCTGGAGGCCGGCCCGCTCGGCCGGGCTTCCTGGCACCACGCTGGCCACGAGAGCGCCCCCTTTGCCGTCGAAGCCGAGCGCCTCGGCGATCGCTTCGTCAACGGGCTGGATGGTCACACCGAGCCAACCGCGCTCGACGCGTCCGTTCGTGCGCAGCTCCTCGATGACGGACTCGGCTAGTTTCGAAGGGATCGCGAAGCCGATGCCCACATTGCCGCCGTTCGGAGAAAAAATGGCGGTGTTGATGCCGATGACCCGGCCGTTCAAGTCGAACAGAGGGCCGCCAGAATTGCCCCGGTTGATGGGCGCGTCGATCTGAAGAAAGTCGTCGAACGGGCCGGAGCGGATGTCGCGGCCACGCGCCGACACGATACCGGTTGTGGCGGAGCCGCCGAGGCCGAAGGGATTGCCGATGGCGATGACCCAGTCGCCCACGCGCGTGTCGTCGGATTTGCCGAAGCTTGCGTAAGGTAGGGGCTCCCCGAATTCCACCTTGAGCACGGCAAGGTCGGTCTTGGGATCGGTGCCGACGAGCTCGGCCTCGAGCCTGGTGCCATCGCCGAGCGTGACGGTGATCTCGGAAGCTGCCTGGATGACGTGGTGGTTGGTTACGACGTAGCCTTCAGGCGCGATGATGAAGCCCGAGCCCATGCCCTGGACGCGCTGAACGGGCTGACGGGGTGCCGCCTCTCGCCTGTCGGGGTAGTTCTGGCGCTCAAAGAAGCGTCTGAGGAAGTCCTCGAAATTGTTCGCGCCGGGCGGAGTCGGGTTCGCCTGCGGCCGCGCCGGGCCGGAGACGGAGATGTTCACCACCGCCGGTTGGACCGCTTCGATGACGTCCGCGAAGCTCGCGGGAGCGCCGCTGACCCTTGCGATTTGTTGGTCGACCGGAGGGCCCGCCTGAACCGAGGCTTCCGGAACGAGCTGCCATAGGCCCGCGGTGGTCGCGGCGACCAGAAAGAGAACGAAAATACGTTGCATGGTTTTGCCTCCTGAGACTCTGAAATCGTCGGACGCGCCGAAAGAGCGGCGCGTCCGGAGCCGGTCCGAGTTAGTGAACGTCCTGATGTTCCGACTCGATTACGAGTTTAGGCGGGAGCCCCTTTCGAGGGCCTTTCCAAAAGATTAACTTTTCTTAATATGGCCGATGAGGCCAGTGAAGCGGTGGGTTTTGGTGCGGGTTTAACGACGCGAAGCCACGAAGGGCGGTGTCCCGCGCCTTCGTGACTCCGTGCCAAAGGTGTTAGTTGCCGCCGGCGTCGGTCGAAGCTTCGTAGCTTCTGACCTCTTTCAAGAAAGGCACGTCGGCATCCGCGTCCTTGAGGAAACGCTTCAAGGTCGCGTAGGCTTGGTTCGCGGTCTCGACATCGCCGAGCTTGACGGAAGCGCGCGCGAGAGCGAGAAGCGAATGGGTGCGGTTCGGAGTGCGCTGCAAGCTCGTCCGGAGTACCGCGACGGCCTCCTCATACTTGCCGGCTTTGACGAGGAACTCCCCGTAGAGCTCGAACGACGGCTTGATCGGGCCGGCGGGGCCGGACGGCGGACCTTGCTTCCCTTCGAGCGCGACGGCTTTTTCGAGATGTTTCAAGGCCGCGTCGGTCTCGCCGCGCACCATGGCGGCGGAAGCCTGGAGCTCGTGCTGCATGATTGACAAGTAGTCGGCCTGAATGTCGTTGCCGGCCTCTTTCGCGGCCGTGACGAGCTTGCCCATCCGCTTCGCGGCTTCTTCGGTCCGCTCGGCGTTCTTGGCTTTGCCGGAGCCGAGACCGAGTGCGAGCAGCATGTCGGCATCGGCGTTTCCTCGCGCCCACGGTGGGGACTCGCCCGAGGCCACGTCGGGCAGCTCGCGTCCGTCGTCCTTTCCTTGAACGAGCAGGTACCGCGCCGTCATGAGCTCTTGGTACCAGCGGAGCCGCCCGTCCTTCGTCTCCTTCGCCGCGGCCGTGACCACCTCGATAGCCTCTCCGATCTCACTCCAAGCGCCGCGCTGGGCATTCGCGTAGGCGCCCCACTCGAGCGAGTGCCAGTCTTTCTTGGACGCCGACAGGTGTTTCTTTTGGGCCCAGGCGTCGGAAGCGGCGAAGGCTCTTTCGTTCGACCGAGCGACCCGATCCCACATGCCGTGCTGCACGAAGATGTGCGTGGGCATGTGAAGCGCGTGGGACGCCGCGGGAGCGATCAGCGCATACTTTTCCGCTGCGGCTAGTGCGAGCGGCGCGTGCTCCGGATCGTCGAAAGAGTGGATCACGAAATGTGCCGCGCCCGGATGATTGGGATATCTGGCGAACAAATCAAGCGCGATCGTGCCGGCGCGCACTTGTCTAAAGAAGCCTTTGTCGCCGCGGCGCACGGTGCCGAGAATGGAGAGAGCGTGAAACGTGGCCGCTTCCACGTCGTCTGGGTGGGCCTCTTGGATTTTGCCCATCGCCTTCTCATAAGCGAGGTCGCGCACGAGTTTGTCGCCTTCGCCGTAGAGGGTCTCGAGCGCTGCCCAATACATCTTCTCGCGGTCAGTGGATATTTTCTCCATGCGCTCTTTGCGGGTCTTCCCGAAACGGCCCATCACTTGCCTTGCCGCGGCGATGTCCTGCTGGGCCCAGAGCGGGTGGTTATAGCTCATCGCTTCGCCCCAATAAGCCATGGCGAAGCTCGAGTCGATCTCCTGTGCGTTCTTGAACTCATCGGCCGCCTCGTCGAACCAGAAACTGTGGAGTGCGGCAACACCGCGTAGGAACGAGGCCTGCGCCTCCGGCGCCCCGGAATTGGGGAAGTTGATGTCTCCGATATCGGTGCTGGGTTGCTGTGCGGCACCCGCCAATGCGGGAATCAATGCCATCGCGGCAACGAACAACCAACGACGCTTTCTCATAGGAAATATCCGTCCTTTCTTTTTAGAATCTTGCCAAAGCCTTCGTGAAGTTACCCTGCCAAAGTACCGCTCGGAAGCGGCAGAAGCAACTCTGCTATCTGCTATGTTTGGAGTCTGATGACGCGCGATAGCCAGAGGGATTGGGCGTCTTTCGACCCCGAGAACATCCCGACGAAAGCTGACGCTTCGGAGCTCGAGACCTTTCTTGTCGAAGTCGGCCACAAAGGCTCTCTTCTGGACCTCGGCTGCGGTAACGGCATCCTGAGCCGCGCTCTCGCCGCGCGCGGTTATCGCGTCACCGCCGTCGACATCAACGAGGGCGCCATCGCGAGCGCGCGGGAGAGCGTGGTCTCGTTCCACGTGCGGGATATCCTCTCGACCAACGGTTTGCGCCTTGCCGCCGCGCCGTTTTCGATCGTCGTTTGTCAGCTCGTCATTTCAGTTGTCGGCGGCGTGGCCCAGCGCGCGCGATTGCTGCAAAACGCCCACGATAGTCTCGAGCCGGGGGGCTGGCTCTATCTATCGGCATCGGGTATTTCGGATGACATCAACTCCGGATATGCCCGGCTCTACGACGAGGACTTCGCCGAGACCGGCGAGCACGGGACCTATTTCTCCAGAGACAGCGACGGCGAAATTCTTTATTCGACGCATCACTTCACCGAGCCCGAGCTGCGCGCCTTGCTCGAAGCGGCCGGGTTCGAAGTCTCGAGGGTCACCGTCAACAAGGAGGCAAGCAGCCGCCGCCCCGACCAGGCCGCGCGCTTTCTCTACGCGGTGGCTCGCAAACCGGAAAGAATATTAAGAAAAAACGTAACGCAAAGGCGCAAAGACGCAAAGAAAAAAAAGCGGCCTCCTCCGCAAAATCTGTGGGTTGCATTGGGGAGTAAACTCGGCTAACCAATTGATAATAAACACCTTCTTCCCAGCGCACGCGGCTTGGCTTTCGTGTGTGACTTCGCGCTTCCTGAAACCCGGGTGCCCGGAGCCC
>SMYC01000250.1 GCA_004356105.1 Acidobacteriota bacterium
AAGCGCGAAGTCACACACGAAAGCCAAGCCGCGTGCGCTGGGAAGAAGGTGTTTATTATCAATTGGTTAGCCGAGTTTACTCCCCAATGCAACCCACAGATTTTGCGGAGGAGGCTTCTTTTTCTTGTTTTTCCTTTGCGCCTTTGCGCCTTTGCGCCTTTGCGCCTTTGCGTTACGCTTTTCTTAATATTGATCGCTTTTCCAACGTCGCTAAAAAAAACGCACTCTCTAGGGTTCGGCGGTCAACTCGAGGACGAGCCGGCCGGTCGTGCCCGCCGCGTCCGGAAATCGCCACGTGGAAGCTTCCCCCAGAATGCGCGGATTCACTTCCGGAATGGAGGAGCGGACGATCTTGACGTCCTCCGGTACGCCGTTCGCATCGATATCGATCTCGAGCTCGATAGTGCCCACGAGGCGCACGTCGAGCGGGCTCTCGAGCAAGGGCAGCACGACATCGGGTGCAAGCGACAGCATGACGGGAGCCTCGCCCTCTGGCTCCTCCTCGAGGCGCAAGGTCACCGCCAAGACCAGAAAGAGGCCGAAGTCCCGAAGCCGGTCATAGACCTCCCGCCTGTTATCGGCGTCGCTGTAATCTCGGAAGTGCGACAGGTACTCGCTCGTGGAAAGCTCGAGGCCGCGGCCGCTCACGACGAACGTCCCACCGGAGCGGAGCTCGATCGTCTGCTCGAACGAGCGTTGCGACTCGTTCCGACGTTTGAGCTCACCGGTTATGGTAGCGTTGAACGTGCCGCGCTCGAGAAATTCGCTCAGGTCGATGCGTATCTCGAAGCTTCTGGACCTCTTTTCCACTGTGAGACGAGCGGCGCCACCTTCCACCTTTACGGTTTCCGCTTTCAGGGTCGCGAGAAAAGAGTCGGGCACTTTGCGCGCGACGGTCGCGAGCCACTGGCGATCCGATACCCCCGCCCCATCGGTATCGATGAAAAAGGCGAGCGACTCCATCGCCTTGAAGTCGGGTGAGGTGCTGCGAGCTTCGAACAACCGAAAGTCGACGACGAGATTATTGGGGAGGTCCTCGCCATGTGCGAAGGGGGCGGTTGTGACGAGTGCAAAACCGAACGCGGCGATGAGCTTCGAGTCCATAGTTGAAGTCTCCCGAGTCGTCAGCCCAAAGCGGGCTTGATTTGTTCCGTCTGAAGCAAGCCGGCGATAATGCTCGCCGTGTGGTAGTGGCATGCATGGGAGCGATCGAACAGATCGCCTAGGCTCACGGGCGCCTGTAGACTCGCCCAGATCTGTCGTGCGTCCGCCTGGCCTTCGTCCTCGGTCCAGACGAGCTTATCCGCGTTGCGCTCGAGAAGCGTGTTGTCGGCGGGCAATTCCTCGAGAATCATCTTGAGCTCGTCCTGGAGCCGCACCGAGTCCATCATCAAAGCCATGGCGGGCACGGTGATCCCAGGGTCCGGTCCGTCGGTAACCGCGTCATCGGCTCTGCTCTCGAACAAGAATTTACCGCCCGGGAGCGCCTGGAAGAGATGGTGCACGGCTTCGTCTCCGCGACGGTGTCCGTAATAAGCGCGACAGATATTGCCGCTCTGGAAGAAAATCTGGGCGACCATCGTTTTGTCGATCGAAAGAGTCATGACGCCCGACTGCGAAGCACTGATGAGCGTTTGAATGACCGTAGCGAGATCGAAATAGGCGAGATCGCCCTGAAGCTCTCGCTTCATTTCGCGGTCGGGAAGATCCTCCAATACCGCGACGAGCCGACGCGCGAGGATGACCGCCATCTGCGCCGCGAAGCCCGAGTGGTTCGTCATCAGGTCGTCGAACAGCGCGCGATCGATGACCAGAAGCTCGGCATCCTGGGGCACGCGAACATCCGCACTCCGTTCGGAGTTCGTGAGCAGCGCCATTTCGCCAAAGCTCTCCCCGCGTCCAAGATAGGCGAGGGGAGCGCCTTCCGCCGGATTGACGACCTCCACCACGCCCGATTTCACGATAAATAGACTGTCGCCCGCGGTCTTCTTTTTGACGACCAGCTGCCCAGTGCCAAACGAGAGTGTTTGGCCCTGGGACACGATGGTCTGGATTACCGATTCCGGCATGTCCCGAAACAGAGCCGTCTCGCGGAGAAAGCTAATATCGTCCAGCTTGCGAGTATCGTCCGCGGTCATACGCTCCCATTAAGGCAAAACGTCGAGAACGCGGGATTATATCGAGGCCGCGCCGCGGACGCAAAACGAGAGCTCGGTCGGGGGACCCCGGGTCGCCAGAAATGCTAAAATATCTCAAGCCATGACGAAGCAGCACAATCGGGTCATGTTTCAGATCTACCTCCACGGGGCGACATAGAGCCTTCGATCGGGTACCCGAAAACTCCGGAATATCATTGCCCGACAGCTATCAAGAGGCTCGAGCCCTGTGCGGCATCGAACCGCGAAAATCCCCACGAGATTGAGAGGAGACACCGATGTTGACGATGAAGCCCACCGACGTACGTGGCACGCTCGAAAAGCACATGCTGGTCGATGGACTCGACCTCGTCTTCGACTTAGAGCGAAGTCAAGGCTCGTATATCTACGACAGCCACGCAGGCCGCCGTTTCTTGGATTTCTTCTCTTTCTTCGCGACGAACCCGATCGGCATCAACCATCCGAAGATGCGCGACCCGGACTTCATGAAGCGAATGGCGGAGGTGGCGATCCATAATCCGAGCAACTCCGACATCTACACGATCCCGATGGCGGAGTTCGTGGATACGTTTGCGCGGGTGGCCATCCCGGAATCCCTACCCCATCTGTTCATGGTCGCGGGAGGCTCGGTTGCCGTCGAGAACGCTCTGAAAACCGCGTTCGATTGGAAAGTGCGCCGGAACGCGAAAAACGGCGTTTCGGGCGAGAAGGGCCAGCAGATCCTCCACTTCCATGAAGCCTTTCACGGACGCACCGGTTATTCGCTTTCGTTGACGAACACGTCCGATCCTCGAAAGACCATGTATTTCCCGAAATTCGACTGGCCGCGCATCAAGAACCCCAAGATCACGTTCCCGCTCGCGGACCACGTGGACGCCGTCGCGGCTGCCGAGAAAAAGTCCATCGAGCAAATCAAGCAGGCCCTCGTCGACAACCCAGACGACATTGCCGGGCTCATCATCGAGTCGATTCAAGGCGAGGGCGGCGATAATCATTTTCGGCCCGAGTTTTTGCACGCGCTGCGCGAGCTTGCTGACGAGAACGATTTTTTGTTCATCGTCGATGAAGTGCAGACGGGCGTTGGCCTCACGGGAAAAATGTGGGCTTATCAACATTATGGTTTCGAGCCCGACATCCTTTGCTTCGGCAAGAAAACCCAAGTTTGCGGGATTCTTGCCGGGCCCCGGATCGATGAAGTGGAGCACAACGTATTCTCCGAATCGACACGCATCAACTCGACCTGGGGTGGCAACCTCGTCGATATGGTGCGGTTTGGCCGCTATCTCGAGATCATCGAGCAGGACAGCCTCGTTGACAACGCGCGTGATGTCGGAGGCTATCTGCTCGAAAAGCTTCACGCTTGCGCCGCCGAGCGAAGCGAGCAGGTTGTCAACGTCCGCGGCCGCGGCCTCATGTGTGCTTTCGATCTCGAGAGCGGCGAGGTGCGCGATCGTTTCTTGAAGCTCGCCTTCGACCATGGCCTGCTTCTGCTCGGCTGCGGGACGTGCTCGGTGCGCTTCCGGCCCGTTTTGACCGTCTCGAAAGAAGACATCGACCAGGGGCTCGTTATCGTCGAGAAGATACTCGCGCTGCTTGGTTGACGGGTCTTGGGACGTTGCCTAGAATTACGGATAACGCCCATTAAGTAGATTTACGCGAAAGGGACGTCATGGACCTTCAGAGTTATGTACGGGTTTACAACGAAGCGCTCGGAGTCAAAGGGGCGAAGGGCAAGCTCCTTCAAATTCACGACAGCGGCTATTACGAGATTGCACTCGAAGTGAAAGAGCGCTCTTACGAAGCCTTCATGCCCATCAACGGCACGGTCCTCCTCGCGGCGGAGCCGATCGCGGCGCAGGAAGAGAGCATGGCTGTCGATCGTTACTGAGCGAACCGAAACAGGACAACGAGTGTGGCGGCGGCCGCCAGTGGCACCGTCAAATTGTCCGTTCCGTAAGCCGAGCCGGCCTCGACCGAGGCAGCCACCGTGGCGGTGATGAGAGAGAACGCAATGGCCTGGTGCCAGCCGATCCCGCTCGAGCCCGCGAGAATCGGGGCCATGACGAGCCCGGCGACGAGGAACATCGCGAGCGTGCCTTCCATGCTCCGCATGTGAGCGCCCGAGCGGAATTTCCGCGTCCCGAAGCGCCTCCCCACGAGCGCCGCCGCGGCGTCTCCGAAAGCCGCGGCAAAGATGGCGGCGAGGCCTATCTCGATGCGGTCGTTCCAGAAGAAAGCCAGGAGCGACGCACTTGCGAGCGCGAGAAAGACAGGGCCTAGGCTAGGACCCGAATCCTCGATACCCACGAAGAGCTCGAAACGAAACGAGAGATAGAGTAGCGCTGCGAGCGCGCCGTAGACGAGCACGGCGTCGCCTTTGTCTTCGAACAAACGTACGGCGGCGAGAGCCCAAGCCCCAGTTCCTACAAGGAAGATGTTGCGTGTGACGTCCGACGCGACATGGACGCGGCGGCGTAGGGTCTCTACCAGCGCGAGCAGAACAGCGAAATAGCCGGCTGCTAGCGCCAGGGTTTGGAGGTCGCGATTCATGTACGGAAGGCTACCACGGGCTATAATGCCTTTTTGGCGACCGAAAAAAATATGTCAAGAATGCGCAGCGCATCCTGGGTCGTGTTGATTTTGGCCGGCCTCTGCTCTCGCGCCGGCCGAGGTCGTCTATTTGAACAACGGAGACGTCTTGCATGGTGTGCTCGTGGCCGCGAACAACAAGGTCGTCACGCTCGAGACCCCCTACGGCAAGCTCGTCATCCCGAAAAAAGATATTCAGCGCATCGACTACGCGGGTGCCAGGGCGACGGGGTCGGAAGCCTCGGGAAACGCGCAGCCGAATGCCGCGCCTGTTGCACCTATCGCAAGTGACCGCGGCGTCATCTCGCTCCATCTGAGCGGCCGCTCGTTCTGGTACGCGTTCGAGTCCGGAAGCGACAACGCGACCGATACGAGAATACGTTTGAGTATCTATATCGGCAACGTCCGCGCCTGCACGTTCGACGACGAGAAGCCCGACACGGTGGACGGCGCTACGCTCTACAACTCGTTCACGTTCTCTCCGACTGACGCACTGCTCATCGACACTCGAGATGGCTTCCAGTGCTCCGTTCTCGAAACCGAGGAGGGCGATTTATCACTCCGTATCGACTTGCCGTCCTCGGCGAGCTCCGAGCGCCAGCTCATCCGAATGCTCTACGAGGTCAATGATGGCGACCGATCGTTCGAGCGCTGGGTCGACGTGGTCTCGCGTTCGTTCTCGGTCGAGGTCGACGCAGGGAGAGAAGCGGTCGTCAGGGTCCGACAGGATGCGTCTGCGCTCGAATATACTGGCTTTTTCAAGAAGTCCATGAAAAATCTCGAGCTGTTTCAGCTCAATGTTCTCTCCACCGAGCTCAAGGACTGATCACGACCTGCGCTCGCGCTTCCTCGCTTGCCTTTGTGATCGCACTCTTGTTCGAGTGCGGCAGCGAGACCCCGCAGGAGACTGGCTCTGAGCTCGAGATGGAAAGCTCGCCCTACTCGGGAACACTCGTCTTTCAATCCGATCGTGAGAGCGGGTGGGATATCTATCGTATAGAAGCGGACGGCTCGGGTCTCGTCCGCCTCACCGAGGACCCGGCGGCCGATCGGAACCCCGCATGGTCTCCGGATGGCGAGCTCATCGCGTTCTCGTCCGAGCGCAGCGGCCGCGGCGACATCTACGTCATGGACGCTGAGGGGGGGAACGTGCGCCAGGTGACGGATCACCCGGCATATGAGGGAGCGCCGAGGTTCACGCCCGACGGCGGTGCCATCGTTTTCGAAGGTGAGCGTGACGGCCGCGCCGAGATCTATGAAGTCGATCTCGACGGAGGGAGCGTCCGAAGGATCACGAGCTCCATCACTCGCAAGCTGGGCCCGTCCTACTCGCCGGACGGCTCGGAGCTCGCGTTCATGGAGAAAACCCCCATCCGTTGGCAGATCTCCGTGCGTGAAAAGGTGAGTGGGTCGAAGCGGCGCGTCACGAGTGGCGGCGGCGCGTGCCGCCCGGCATGGTCGCCCGACGGCTCGCTTCTCGCCCATGTAAGCACCCGCGAGACCGACAAGGCGGATATATGGTTTCGGCAGATGTCTGGTGCGCGGGAAGGCAGCGTGTGGCGTGTGCCGACGCGGCCGAACGCGCACAATTACGACCCCTCGTTCTCCTCCGACGGATTGATGCTGGCGATGGCCTCGACCATCGTGCGCGGTGACCGTGAGCAGTGGGATATTTTCGTCATGGACATCAACGGGCGCGGGCTTCTTCGGCTCACTGGCGATGAAGGCAACGAGCGCTTTCCAGACTTCAAACCCTACTTCAAACCCAACTTGAAACCCAACTTGAAACAATGACGAGCCTCGTTCTGGTCCGCCACGGTGTCACGGATTGGAACGAGGACGGCCGTCTGATGGGGCGCGTCGATCTCGACATCAACGCGCGCGGACGCGTGCAAGCAGCCTGCGTTGCGGAAGCGTTGGCGGACGTCGCGCTCGACGCGGTTTATTCGAGCCCGCAACCGAGAGCCAGGCAGACCGCCGAGCCCGTCGCGGTGCCCCGCGGGCTTTCTGTCGTCGTTGAGCCCGGCTTCGACGAAGTGTGGCTTTCGGATGCGTGGAAAGGCAAGACCGTCGCGGAGCTTCGGGGGGATAGTGAGCTCGAACGCGTGATCGAGGACCCGACCTACCGCTCTGAAGTTATCGAGCCCATCGCCGACGTACAAAACCGATGCGTCGCGGCCGCCGAGCGGCTTTTCGAAACGGCGGAAACGGGAACAGAGCAAACACTCTTGATCGTTTCGCATGGCGATCCGCTGCGCGTGCTCATCGCGCATTATTTGAAACTAGAGCTCGCCCGCTTTCGACGCCTCGCCTGTGACAATGGCTCGATAAGCTGGATCCGTTTCAACCAGCGCGGGCCGCGTGTCGAGCTGTTGAACTGGGTGCCGCCCGGCTTTCAGGCGGGAAGCGGCAAGCCTGCCGCTCTCCAGAGCTCGTAGAACTTCTCGAGCGGAAAGCCGACGACATTGGAGTAAGAGCCGTCGATGCGAGTGACGAGCATCCCGCCTTTTTCTTGCACGCCGTAGGCGCCCGCTTTGTCGAGAGGCTCGCCGGTGCGCACATACCAACGGATCACGTCGTCTGATAAAGGGCGAAACGTGACCCGTGTCGACGAGACCGCGCTTCGGATCGAATTACGATCGCCGCGAACGAGTGCGATGCCGCTCAGAACACGGTGACTGCGGCCAGAGAGTTGACGGAGCATCCTTCGGGCTTCGCGCGCGTGGCGCGGTTTTCCGAGTAGCGCGTCGTCGAGGACGACGGTGGTGTCGCCGGCGATGACCCAAGCATGGGGGCGTCTATTGGCTACAGAGAGCGCTTTTTCGATGGCGAGGCGCCGCACGTATCGGCGCACGGACTCACCGGGCGGGTGCGTCTCGTCCACGTCGGGCGCGACACGGCGGAAAGGGATACCGAGCGCTTTCAACAAAGAAGCGCGGCGTGGCGATGACGAGGCGAGGATCACGGGCGTAGGTTTCATGTGCGCGCGATCCTATCGCGCTAACGGACGGTGATCTATTTTTTCCGGCGGCGCGGCTGTTGGCGCCGCGCGCGCGTGAACGCACGGAAGAGTAATTCCTTCTCCGCGTCGGATGCTTGACGCAGCTCGTAGACGCGTCGGTCGTGCTCTTCCTGTGCGAGGCGCGCTTCGGGGTACAGGGCGAGCTCGCTCCGCATCCGGGCCTCTTCCTGCGCCACCGCGCGTTCATGGGCGATGGCGGCCACGTTGATGAGCCGCTCCGCTTTCCGGTGGGCTTTTTCGACCGCGAGGCGTTCGTCCACGAGGTCGTCTTGGATCGCCGCGCGGTGGGCGAGGCGGGCGTCCTCGATGGACTCGTTGTAATCCTCTCGCACCTCTTCGAGCGCTTTTTCGAGCGCCTCGTCGGCGGCTCTTCGCAGCTGGCGACGTTCCGTGAGCGGGCTCTTGCGCGCTTTACTGACGGCTTCGCGCCATTTCTTCCGCGCTTTCTGGGTCGACTCGCGCTTCTTGATGTCCGCTTTTCGCCGCGTGTCGCGATACTTCCGCTCGGCGCGAAGTATGTCGCGGCGCCGCCTTTCTTCAGCGGTCACGACCTCACCACCCCGCCCGGAATCCGCGTCGTCGATGGCGCGCAAATGGGTGGCCTTCGCCTTTTCGAGGCCGCGATGGTAACGCGACAAAACACCCTTGGCCGGGCTTTTTAAAAGCGCGACATCTCGGTCGCGATCCGCGGCGGCGAGCTCGCGCGCGCCGCGCGCTTCGAGCCGCTCGAGCTCTTTCGAAAGGTTCAACGTCAATTGCGCGAGTGTGTCTGCCACCGAAGTCTCCCGGAAAGCACGGTAGTCCCCCGGCGTGTCGATATCGATCGTCACACCTCCGTGCGAAACTTCCACTTCTAAGAGATCCTCTTGATGATCCCACACGACTCGGCGCGCGCCAACCTCCTCGGGGGCGGCGTGAAGCTCCGAGAAAACGGCTCTCGAGAACAGCACCGGGTGTCCGCGGCGCCCTTCAAAGGTCGGGAGGAGGATGGGAGGCCGCTCGCGCTCGAAGCGAGCGATGAGCGTGTCGACGACCGCCGGGCTGATATCGGGGTGGTCGACGGGACAGACGAGCACGCCCTCGACCGGCTCGCCCTCGAGCGCTTCGAGCCCGGCACGAATGGAAGACAACATGCCATCGCGATAGCTTTCGTTCACGACGACGCGAGCGTTTTCGAAGTCGAATGGACGACGAAGCGTCTCCGCACGGTGGCCAAGCACGACGACGATGGGCCTCGCAGGCGTCGCGCCAAAAACGTGAAGCAAGTGGCCGAGAAACGTGCTTTGTGTGCCATCGGGCTCGGGGAAGGGAAGCAGGGCTTTCGGTGAGCCCATACGCCGGGATTCACCTGCGGCCAAGATCATCGCGGCGATCATGCTCGTGACATAATAACAACGTGCGCCGAGACCATGTTTTGCTCAAGGACGTCTTGCGCCACGCATTGCCGAAGGTAGCGAAAGAGCACGTCTATTCGGTAGCCCTCGTAACGCGACGATGGGTAGATGTCGTTGGCCGGGAGCTCGCGCGGCGCTCCGAGCCGGAAGCGCTGAGCGAAGGCGTCTTGACGGTACGCGTCCTCGATGTCGTTTGGGGCCAAATGATCTATCGCCTGCAAGACCGCATCGTGCCGAAGCTCAACAAGGCGATCGGGATGACTTTGGTGCGGCGGATCAACTTCACCAAAAGAAGTCACTTACAAGGGCTGCCTGAAGTTGAGGTGAAGGACGTAGGCGAGCGCACGCCTCTTGTACCGCCGGCCTATCTGAACGCGCCCGCTTCCGGGATCGAAGACCCCGACCTGCGCGAGCTCGTGTTGCAAAGCGCGGCGCGGTACTTGAAAGCCAAGGAGCAGCGCGGGAGGACCTAACTCGATGCCTGATTCGACCGGCGACATATTTATCGTCAGCGCCGTAAGGACGCCGACGGGCAAATTCCTAGGAGCTTTGAAGAGCTTCAAGGCCACGGAGCTCGGCTCGCTCGTGATCCGTGAGGCTGTGAGCCGGGCGGGAATGGGAGAGCCCGACCCTATCGACGAGGTCATCATGGGCAACGTCGTCTCGGCCGGGTTGGGGCAAAACCCTGCCCGCCAGGCCGCGCTAGGGGCGGGATTGCCTCCGACGGTGGCGGCGCTTTCGATCAACAAAGTTTGTGGTTCCGGATTGAAAGCCGTAATGCTGGCGCGCCAAGCGATTGCCGCGGGCGACGCAGACGTCGTCGTCGCAGGCGGTATGGAGTCGATGTCGAACGCCCCTTACCTCATCCGGCGGATGCGTGAAGGGTTGAGGCTCGGCCACGGCGAGCTCGTCGACGCCGTCGTTCACGATGGGCTCTGGGAAATCTACAACGATTTTCACATGGGGGTTACCGGCGAGATGGTTGCCGAGAAATATGACGTCTCGCGGGAGCAAATGGACGCTTACGCGGCCGAGAGCCATCGGCGCGCGGCGGAGGCGACGGCCGCTGGCAAATTTCGGGACGAGATTTTGTCCATAGATATCCCGCAACGAAAGGGCGACCCGGTGGTCATGGATACGGACGAGCCCATCCGCGCGGATACGACGGCGGAGGGGCTTTCGAAGCTGAAGCCCGTGTTCAAGAAGGACGGCACGGTGACGGCCGGAAACGCGCCGGGAATGAACGATGGCGCTGCGGCGCTCGTGGTTGCCTCGGCAGCGGCAGTGGAGAAGCGGGGAATGAAGCCGATCGCCCGCATCGTTGCCCAAGCGATTTCGGGTCTCGAGCCAGAGTGGGTGATGATGACACCGGTGCCGGCGGTACGGAAGCTTCTCGAGAAAACTGGCTGGAGCAACGACGACATCGATCTCATCGAGCTGAACGAAGCCTTCTCTGTGCAAGCCTGCGCGGTCACGAAAGAGCTCGACCTCGACCCCGCGAAGACGAACGTTAACGGGGGTGCCGTCGCCCTCGGCCATCCGATTGGCGCGAGCGGTGCGCGTGTTCTCACGACGCTCCTCTATGCATTGAAAGATCGCGGCGGCCGTCGCGGTGTGGCAACGCTCTGTCTCGGGGGCGGCAACGGCGTTGCTCTCGCGATCGAGCTGGTTCAGTAAGGTAGAAAAAAATGATCGAGAAAGTTGCCGTCATGGGTGCGGGCACGATGGGAAACGGCATCGCCCAAGTCTTCGCCCAATCGGGGTTCGAAGTCTATTTGCGCGACATCGAAGACGCGTTCGTCGAGCGCGGTCGCGGCGCCATCGAAAAAAGTCTCGCGCGATTGGTGAAAAAGGAAAAACTCACGGACGACGAAGCGAAAGCGGCTTTTGCTCGCGTGAGCTCGGGAACGGAGCTCGAGCCCGCCAAGGATGCGCCGTTCGTCGTGGAAGCCATCATCGAGAGTACCGACGCGAAGCGGTCCATCTTCGAAGAGCTCGATCGCATCACGGCTAAAGAGGCGATTCTCGCGAGCAACACGTCTTCGATCTCGATAACGAAGCTCGGGGCGATGACGTCGCGCCCCGACCGCTTCATCGGGATGCATTTCATGAACCCGGTGCCGGTGATGAAGCTCGTCGAGATCATTCGCGGGTTGGGCACTTCGAACGAGACCTATCGAGTGACGGAAGAAGTTGCGAAGAAACTCGGCAAGATACCCGTCGAGGTCAACGACGCCCCAGGCTTTGTCGCGAACCGTATCTTGATGCCGCTCATCAACGAAGCGATCTTCGCTTATATGGAAGGCGTGGCCACTCCCGAGGCGATCGATACCGTCATGAAGCTCGGCATGAACCATCCGATGGGGCCGCTCACGCTTGCGGACTTCATCGGCCTAGATATTTGTTTGAGCGTTATGGAAGTGCTGCATGACGGCATCGGCGATCCCAAGTACCGGCCGTGCCCGCTCTTGAAGAAGATGGTGGATGCCGGATATCTGGGCCGGAAGAGCGGAAAGGGATTTTATGAGTATTCGGACTAGCCCCCAACCGGTCAGAAACGAGGATTTTGTTCATACTTTCGAACTTCGTCCAGCACAGCCTGCGGTCGCAACCAAAAGGGATGGCCACAGAGGCACAGAGAAGCGTGAGCGAAGAGCACTCGGTGTTTTCGAAACTCTGTGTCTCTGTGGCCATTCTTAAGGCGTCTCATGCGGAAAGCGTTCTAAATCCACACCACACAAGCTGACTCTCATCCCCACATCCCCTTGCCTTTAAAAACGCCGCTAAAAGCAAGGAGAGGTGGGGATAGGAGGGGATGTGGGGATAAGAAAGAATTTGCTTCAGAACGTGGTACAAAATTCTCGGGTCTGCCGGGTAAGAGCCTAATGCGCTACCTGCTTTCGGCGCCGCCACCACAAGAGTCCGACGACCGGCCCCACGATCGCGACTTCGCGGGCCACCGCGAGCCAATTGTGGAGCCCGAAGAGCTCTGTGAGCGTTCCTCTCCAGATATCGTCGAAAAACAGCACCGGCGAGATGGTGAACGCGTCCGAGACCGGCCACAGGAGCTCCACCCCGAAAGGCGCCACCGTGTCTTTGGAGAACATGTCCAAGACGATGTGCGTGAGGTAGGCGACACCAAGCATCCACGCATCCCGCTTGGGAAGGGGCCGTTTGGCCCATCGCGCAAAAAAATACGCTGCCAAGCAAAAAATAGTGGCGAACCCGAGGCTATGGGTGAAATAATGGTGATAGTTATGGCCCGCGAGAAAACGGATCCCGAAATCGAGATCGGCGGCACAGGCCGCGAAGACGGTACTTCCGAAAAGCACCCAGTCTTCCTGGCGGGGCCAGCGGGCGTGATCTTGACGCGACGCGAGATAGACGGCGATGCCGGCCAGAGCGTGAGCGACAGGTGTTGGCATCGGAGACACAGCGTAACATAATGGCCATAGGTCCATATCCGGTAGGTGATTAGCTTGGGCACTCTATATGTGGTAGGCTCCCGCCGACCGGGAGGTTTGAGCGTCTCGATCTCGTCTAGATTAGTGAAGGCTGAGAACCGAGAGCGCGGCCGGCGGATGGGTCGTCTCCGGTGGTGGGGAATCCACACGGTTTCCCTGAGTCGAACCAGAACGTAGTCAAGGCTACACGGGGTAGCTTCCCGGGAAGGAGAACTATGGCGGAAGACACAGACGGACGGTCCAAAGCGATCGACATGGCGATAGGCCAGATCGAGAAGCAGTTCGGTAAAGGCTCGATCATAAAGCTCGGCTCACGCGAGACGGCGGACGTAAACGCCATCTCTACGGGCGCGATATCGATCGATGCCGCGCTCGGTGTGGGCGGGATGCCCAAAGGACGCGTATCCGAGATCTTCGGACCTGAATCTTCAGGTAAGACCACGCTCGGGATTCACATCATTGCCGAGGCGCAAAAAGCAGGCGGAATGGCTGCTTTCGTCGATGCCGAGCATGCGCTCGACGCGGTCTACGCGAAAGCGCTCGGTGTCGATACGGACGAGCTGCTCGTCTCGCAACCCGATAGCGGTGAGCAGGCGCTCGAGATCACCGAGGTACTCATCCGAAGCGGCGCGGTCGACGTCATCGTCATAGACTCGGTCGCGGCGCTCGTGCCACGCGCCGAGCTCGACGGCGAGATGGGTGACGCGCAGATGGGTCTTCAAGCGCGATTGATGTCGCAAGCAATGAGAAAGCTCACGGCCATCACGTCGAAATCGAACACCTGTCTCGTCTTCATCAACCAGATCCGCGAAAAGATCGGCGTGATGTTCGGGAATCCCGAAACGACGACGGGCGGACGGGCGCTGAAGTTTTATGCGTCGATCCGCATTGATATCCGGCGGATCGCGTCCATCAAAGACGGCGACCAGATCGTGGGCAATCGCACCCGAGTCAAAGTCGTCAAGAACAAAGTCGCCGCGCCCTTCCGCCAGGCAGAGTTCGACATTCTGTATGGCAAAGGGATCTCGAAAGAGGGCGATCTCCTCGACCTCGCGGTGTCGTCCAACATCATTGAAAAGAGCGGCGCATGGTACTCCTACGGCGAAGAGCGTATCGGTCAGGGCCGCGAGAACGCTCGCCGCTTCCTCATAGATAAGCCAGACGTGGCCCAGAAAATAGAGAGCCTATTACGTAAGGAACTCGGCCTCCCCTCGGGCGGCGCAACCCAACCCGCCGCCAATGGAGAGGAGGCCGCTGCCCCGAAGGGGTCGAAATCCCGAAGCGGCCCCCGCGAGGTAAAAGTCGCGGGACGCCCACGAGCTTAACCCCTCGGGCCAAGGCCGGAGCCCGCAAACCCCAGCGAGGCTCCGGCCGCATTTTTTCTGCATCTTGACTTTTTTCCGCCCCCCGCTAGAATGGGGGGCTCTTTTGCCGGGGTAGCTCAGTCGGTAGAGCGAAGGACTGAAAATCCTTGCGTCGGTGGTTCAATTCCACTCCCCGGCACCACCACAGATCAAATCAAGTTAACACTTTACAATTACAAGCGTCGGCGTTTAGGGCTCGGACTCGAAAGTTCCGCTGACTTTGCCGCTACTTTGCCCTTTTGTGGAGAGGGACGATTTTGGTCTCGTTCTGAAGCTCGTTCTCGTGTAGGGTCGCGAGCTTTTCGCCGCTTTCGCGAAGCGACTGCTCGTCAGAGATAGAGTAGCGCCGGTAGACGGTTTCCGTCCTGTGTCCGACCATCGCCATGGCGTCCGACCGGGGTACTCCGGCACAGTTCAGGTTTCTAATCGCGGTGCGCCGGAAGTCGTGGGGTATACGTCCGGTGAGCCCCACCTTTTTCATCGCTGTCTTCCACGCCGTTCGTAAGAAATCATGAAACACGAAACTGCGGGTGATCCGATGACGGGGTTGAAATGGACACGACGAACGACCACCAAGGTTGCTTGCGAATTGCAGCTTCTGGAGATCGAAGTCAGCGCAAACACTGTCGTCAGGTTGCTCAAGGATATGGGCTTCTCATTGCGCGTCAACCACAAGAAGAAGTCTAACGGCTCTCCGAAAAATCGCGATGCCCGATTTGTTCACATCGGTGATCTTCGACAGCAATTTGCCACTGCTGGGAAACCCATCATCAGTGCTAGAGAGAATCTCATACCGGACCGTAGTTTGCGCGCACAATCATGCGCTCGACCTGATCTTGGTCCTGTGTGAGCATCAAACTCCTTCCGTCATCCGTACTTGCCGCTCTTGAGCAGCGTCTTCACCTCATCATGGTTGCCGAGGAACGACACGTAGAACTCATCGGGACGATCCAGAAAGATGAATCTGAGCGAGAGGTCGGCGCGGCATTCGAATAGCTTCTTGCCCAGTTTGCGGATGCCTATCCCCGCGTGGATGTGCGGCCGGCCGAAAGCTTCCGGAAGCTCACAAAGCGCCAAGAGACATTCGGCGCGATCCTTCCTCGAGAGCTCGCGCAGTCGGCGAATCACTGCCGGGTCGATAGCAAGAATCTTAGCCAAACATTTTTCTCAATTGCTCTGTGGTGACTGGCACCAATTTCTTGGAACGACGGAGTTTTTCGTAGCGACTCGCGGTCGCATGTTCCAACGCCTCGATCTCCTCCGGCGTCACCCCATATTCCCGCTGGGCGTAGTCCGTGGATTCCACCTCCACCCGGCGCAGAGCGATGATATCGGCGCCGCAAACGATGCCGATATCTTCACCCCGAGCAGCCGCGAGCAGCCATTTACCTAGGTTCTTTTTGGCATCCGTGATCGTTAGCGTCTTCATATAGACTTTATACAGACTTATTACAGTCTTGTCAAGTACCCTCCGTTTCAACCGGATGGCGACCGGTCTCTGCTAGGTAAGCCTCGTAGGGTCAAAATACTCACGCGGGTACGGTCAAATTGAGCTGTTGACTGACAGAATGGGCGGTGCTTCCGCCATCAGGTGTGGCTACGGCTATGCTGTACTTCGCGACAGAGGACTGGCGCTCTGCGATCGAAATGATCAACCGCTGGTCTTCGCTCACCTCGGCTCCCACGTCTCAGGTGTATGAGCTCCTGGCCGAGGCGCACTACCAGCTCAAAGAGTATCGCAAGGCGATTCCTCCGATCAGAAAAACCATCGAGCTCAAGCGGGCCAAGGGACAGCCAGTCGATGAGCGCTCGTATCTCCTTTTGCGCTCCGCTTACCGAGCACTTCGGGAGTACGACCAGGTTGCGGCTGTCCGCGAGGAATTGATCCGGCACTTCCCAGGGGACAAATACTGGATTCAGTTGGCCGGCACCTATGGCGAGGCGGGCGAAGGGCGCGAGCAGCTCAGCCCTATACTGTTCAAAGCAGAGACGACATGCGCAGGCCCTGAAAATCCTTGCGTCGGTGGTTCAATTCTCCCCGGCACCACCAATTTTGAATGTACGCATCAGTTCCGGCCTTGCGTCTTAGCTTAGCCATGCCTCTTGCGAGTCTCACCAAACTTGGGCTGTTATAGCCTGTTGGAAGGAGCTAGCATTCTGCGTCATGCATGCACTCTGCTATGATCACGTTCGCATCTTGTTACCGGAGGTCGTTGAACCGCGAGAAGGAATGAGCCCTTTTGCTCGGGGCGTTAGGGTTAGGGGAGACTCCAATCGGTAGCCGACGAGGCAAATATAGTGAAAGATAGGTTCGTTCAATTGGAGGTGAGCGATGCGACATAGATGGCAGCTCCGGGCATCACTGCTTGCTGCGGTCGTTTCCCTGGTGTCCTATGGACTTGCTTCGGCGGAGAGCAAGACCAAGAAACTGTTCGACTCATACGACTTGGACTCCACTCGATTTGTCTTCACCGAGGCCGGGGACACCGGGAAGGAGGCTGGATGGATCCCTATCGGGGATGACACACATAAAACTATCATTATCAGCATCACGCGGCTCGATGTCACTGGCGGGATTGACATCCGGATTCAAGGCCGCTCATCTGTTCCAGGCGGCAGGTGGACCAAGTTTGTCCTGCACGAGCTCAACAAGACCGAGCCGGTAGCACGCCAGCACATCACGCTCCCGACGGGAAAGTTTGATCAGCTTCGCGTAGGGCTCAGGATCGGCGGCTCCGATGACGCGTCAGATACGGGCGACGCCGCGGAGAACGTCACCGTCACGTACCACACGTTCACTCTCCGCTGAGATCTAGAGCAAAGATAATATCACCGCAGAGGCGGAGAGCACGCGGAGAAGAAGAAATCCCGGATTTTCCTCTGCGTCCTCTGCGGTTCAATCTAGACGACTGTCGAGCCCGGTGCCTTTTCGAGGGCAACCGCGCGTCTTGATGATGCGGCTGGCTGGAAACGGTCCCCTCGCCGCCAGCCGCGGGCCAAGATTCCCGCCACGCAAAGGTGACTGAGCACGCCAAGGGCAACCATGGCATGAAACGCGACACCGAGAACAGCTCCCACTGAAATGCCCAACAGGCGAAGGTCTCGGCGTTTGATTCGGTTTAGGAAATCGGGTGGGTAGGGTTTGCCGTGCCGGAGAGCATATTCCTTGGTCACGTAGCTCGCCATGATGTAGCCGGAAAGGGAT
>SMYC01000251.1 GCA_004356105.1 Acidobacteriota bacterium
CCCTCTTTGATCCCGGACAAGCTCACCACAGACTGCACGGGAGCAGTGATGTCAACGAGCCCTTGGCCCGTCGACTCGATGGAGAGGGTGTGCAGCATGGTCTCGCAGAGATTCTAGAACAGTCGTCCGACGAGCTCTAGGCTGAAGTTCTGAGTCTAGGACAGCACCCAGCGGAGTTTCGTGATCTCGCTCCGTTGTGTAATGAGGGATGCCGCCCGATTGACCGCTCTGGCCGAGCCCACCGAACTTTGCGGTCGCGAGCTTCTTGTCGAGTTTATTTAGCATCTCGGTAAAGGCACACGCACCTTTCGCACTCGACCGCGCCGCGCCACAAGCCTGGTAATGATGGACGTCCGGCGTGTGCGATCGAATCCGGGGCACTTCCATGACATGTGAGCACCCGCAGCGAAGCTTCTCGCCTACCCGATAGCGGGTCACATCCCATTGCCGCTTGCACTCCTGGCAACAATGAGTCTTTTCATAGATTTTGGTGGATCCAAAGGATCATACCAAACGCTTCTCGAGCTTGCCCGTGGCGAGAAAGGACTTGAAACGCTCCCACCGCAAAAGGCCGTAATACCAACCGAAGACGACGAGCAGGGCGAGACCCGCCAGCTCGGTGATGACATTGTAGGGACTCAAGAGGTTGTAGACCCACTGGTCGAGCGGAAGATCACGGTAGCCTAACGCGCCGGTCAAAGGCCACAGCGCAACCCAAGGGCGCATCCACATGCCGTCGCAAAGCTGGTGGAACCAGAGCGCGAGGACACAGACGAGCGGTTTTCGCCACAGGAGAAGGACGGCCGAGAGCGCGAGGTTGACCGCGAGCGAGTGGAACCACACGCGTCCGTTATTGATGGTCTCGCTAAAGATGACGAGGCCGAAGGGCTTGTCGATGATGTCGGCCAGAAGAGTGAGAAAGACGACGAAGCGCAGGTCCGCCTTTTTGTCCATGGCGTGACAGGTAATGCTCGCCGCTGCGACGTGACCGAGGACCAACACGAGAGGACGAAGACGTCGGCGCTACAAACGGAGCACGAATCGCTTGCCTTCGAGCTCGAGCTCGACTTCCCTTTCGCCGATGCGCACCACGCGCGCACCTTCGATGAGATCGCCCTCGAAGACACGTTGATCGCTTATAACCGCGACGGGATTGCCATCGATCACAGAGGTTCCTTGCAGTACGAGGGACGGAATCGCCTCGCCGCTTTCGACCGCTTCCCCTTCCGGCTCGCGCTCGGGTTCGGGCGGCTCATCCGCCACGTCAGTACCGACCCTTGGGACGGAATCAACCCTCGCGGATCGTTCGCGACCCACGACACGGATCGGCGGGGCCCGCTCGGGCTCGGGCGGTGGCGGCTCCGCGGCGGGCGTCTCTCCCAGGGCAGCCGGTGCGAATGCTGAGGCCTCATTTGCGTCCACTATGGCTTCTGGCTCGGGTTCCGGCTGGGACAACGGAGGAAGGAGCTCCAGCTCGTCGTCTCCGTCCCCTAGCGCCAGCGTCGCCACGGGCTCGGGAAGTGGGCTGGCGGGTACGGCCTCCGTTCTGGCTTCATTTAGGCCATTCGCGTCCTGCCCGCCCGACAAGAACAGCGACAACACTACCGCTGTCACGGCCGCCGAGGCCAGAGCAATGGCGCCCATGAACAGGGTCTGACGGCCCATGAACAGCGTCTGACGTCGTCGGCCGAGTCCATCGGCCCCACCCATACCGGGCTCGGTCGATTGCGATCCGGGGCCGCGGCGTTTCTCGTCTTCAACTTTGCGAAGCGCGTCGAGTATGAAGCTCATCGTCCATTCAGCCGCGGCATGCGATAGCCACCGGTCAAGCTATAGAGCGCCATTCGGGTGTCCTGGCCGATGCTCCCGGTGGGCTCTAGTAAGACACGTTGCTGCAGCGCTCGCACCGCGGACGTCATATCGGTGTCATCCAGGAATCCGATCTGCGACAAGTGCCCGCGTGCCCAAGCGAGCTGGCGCGCCACGTCGGCCGATTCCAGGTCGTCGAAGTCCCGCCAAAACAGGCGTGCGCGTCCGGTCCAGAACTCTTTCAACACTTCGAGCCGCAGTTGATAGAAATCGCCGGGCGCAAAGTAAATGACGGCAGCGTCATCCGCGAGATTCGTGAGCGTCACGAAGCGCGGATGTTCCTGGGACGGATGGTGTACTTCCAAAACGGCCGGCATGTTCAGCGCCCGCAGCTGGTCAAAGCTCGTATTGAGCTCGGCATATTGCAGTGACGCCCGCGTCGCGAGCGCCGGCATGTCTTCGAGGGTCGCAATGGCCGAGAGGCCCCCGCCAACACGAAAGCCCCAGAGCTCGAGCAGCACCGCGGCGGCCGCACGGTGCGAGAGCTTGTCGGAAAGGGAGACGAGGCGTAGCTCGAATTGCTCCGAGAAGTCCGCGGCTTCCGACTCAGCCCCGGCGATCTCGCTAGCGTTGCCGGAGCTCCCGAAAAACGCGCTCGGGCGGAAGCTCGTTACGCCGATCGACGCGAGCGAGAAGAGGCCTATGACGAGCGCGAGGCTCGCGAGAAGCGACGTCATGCCCCAACCCAATCGACGATACCAAGGACGTGCTTCCGGCATGTTGAGCTCGCCAATCGCACGGCGCACGATGCGCGCTGTGATCTTACGCTGGTCGAGAACAAAGGCGGCAAGAAGCGCACGATCACAAACGAGGTTGATGAGCCTCGGGACGCCTTTCGAAAAACGACGTACCGCGCGAATCGCGCCAGGCGTGAAATTCACATTGTTGCTGCCGCCAGCGACGACGAGACGATGATGGATATAGCGCGTCATCTCTTCGCCGCTCAGAGGCTTTAAGTGATAGCGCGCCGTTACGCGCTGTGCGAGCTGGCGCAAGTCTCTCTGAGCCAGCAAGTCGTTCAACTCGGATTGCCCAATGAGAACGATCTGAATGAGTTTTTCGGTATCCGTCTCGAGGTTGGAGATGAGGCGCACTTGCTCCAAGACGTCTCGCGACAAGTTCTGTGCTTCATCGATCACGAGCACGATATTCTTTCCGCGGAGCCGCGAGTCGAGGAGAAACACGTGCAGGCGGTCGATGAGCTCTTTATCGCTATCCCCGTTGGGTGTGATGCCGAGATCCCGATTGACCGAACGCAAGAGCTCGGTCGTGCCGAGCGCCGGGTAGAGAATGAAAGCGCTGACCGTGTCGTCGTCGAGCCGGTCGAGGAAGTAGCGGCACAAAGTGGTTTTACCCGTGCCGACCTCACCCGTGATGACCATGAACCCGCCGCGCTGGCGCAGCCCGAACTGGAGATGCGCAAAGGCTTCGTTGTGTTTGGCCGAAAGGTAGAGAAACTTCGGATCCGGAGTCAGGTTGAAGGGCTTCTCTCGAAAGCCGAAGAAGGCTTCATACATCGTAGGTCAGCCTTGACCCCACAGATATGCGCTTGTTTCCAAGGGCTTGACTGTAACACAAACCCGAGGTCCACCAAAGTCGGAGTCCCGCCTCGCGGGCCTCGCGGGGCAAGTCCCGCACCGGGCCAACCGCTACCTGTGCAAGACCTCACGATCACGGTAAGCTGGTATGTATAAGCTGGATCATGGAGGATCCACACATTGAACCGATTCGTCTTTGGAGCTCTAGTTGGCACGCTCGCCACCGGATGCGGGGCCCCTCGGGCGAGCCCGATCGCGGGAGACGTCTCGTCGGTTCTCGAGCGCGGCATCGCCGACGGCACCGGCAGCTTCGACCACAGCGCGTGGGACGAGCTCCTCGTGGCTTACGCTCGAGACGGTGGCCGCCGCTTCGACTATGCCGGCCTGAAGCAGGACGAGGAGAAATTCGAGGCTTATTTGTCGCGTCTCGCGAGTGCCGACCTGGGCTCGCTCGCCGCGGACGAGATACAGACTCTTTTCCTCAATGCGTATAACGCCTATATCGTTCGAGACATCTTCGAGCATGTCAACGAGGACGGCTCCTACGAGATCGCGAGCATCCGCGACATCCCCGATGTCTTCAAGCGGGAAACACATGTCGTCGGCGGTTTCGAGCTCAGCCTCGACAACATGGAGCACAACATCTTGCGCCCCATCTTCAAGGACCCCCGGGTACATTTCGCCGTCAACTGCGCGTCCTCGTCCTGCCCGCCGCTCCCCGTGCGCGCTTTCGAGGCCGCTCGGCTCGACGCGCAACTCGACGAGGTGGCGAAAACCACGCTCAGCGATCCCGATTACATCTCTGTCGAAGACGGGGCGCTGCTCGTCACGAAAATCATGGAATGGTATGGCGGCGACTTCGTGAACCCCGAGTTCAAAGGCTCCGAGAAAACACTCCAAGCCTACATCGCCAAATACTCGACCGAAAAAGTAACTTCGTTCATTGAAGAGAATGGCGAAAACCTAACCGTAAGATTCCGCAACTACGACTGGGCTCTGAACCGCCCATAAAAGAAAACGCCCAGTCGTCAGCAACACGTAACGACTGGGCGCCAAAAACCCTGAATGCTTACTGTTTACTTGATTTTCTCCCCCCGGCCAAGAATATCGGAGCGCTCCTGAAGCCCAGGATCGTTCACGCCGTACTCCGTCGCCTTGGCTGAGTGGTCCACGATCAAAGCAACGAGCGCATCGTCTTCCGGCGTGCATGGGCAGCCGGCGCTGATTTGTCCGAAGGCCGACCAGGCGAGACCCCAGTGCGCGAGACCGTAATTCGGAAAAGCCTCGATCGCTTTCTGAAAATTCTCGGCAGCCTCGGTATAACGCTGGCTGTCTTTGAGGGTGACGCCATAATAGGCCCAACCGAGAGCATTCGAATATTCCGGCGACATGACGGCTTTTTCGAGCGCTTCGATCGCCGGCTGTAGCTGCTGGCTCTCGTAATGGGCAATGCCGAGCTCCGTCAAGTAATCCGCGTTCCCCGAGTCGAGCGACTCGGCTTTCTGGAGCGCCACGAGACCTTCAGCCGTTTGCTTCTGCGTGCGCAGGAGACGACCCTTCCGGTAATGCGCTTCCGCGAGGTTGTCATCGAGCTCGGCCGCTTTCGAGAACTCCGCGAGCGCGTCCGCGGTGTTCTTCGCCGCCTCGTGTGAAACACCGAGATAGAGATGCCCTTCCGCGTTGTCGGGATCCGCCGCGATCAGTTGCTGCATCACCTGGCCGAGCTGCGGGAACTTTTGCTGCCCGACGTAAATCTCCCCAAGCGCGCTATAAGCGACGAGGAGGTTCGGGTTCAGCTGGACAGCTTTCTCGTAATAGGTCGTCGCCATACCCAGATTTTCTTGCGAGTGGTAGACCTGCGCGTAGGCGAGGTTCGCGTCCGGGTCGTTGGGGTTGACGGTAATGGCCATCGCGAGATCCGACTGCGCGAGGGTGCTGTTTCCAAGAGAGTTGTTGGCCTTGCCGCGAATGCCATAGGCGCGCGTCAACTCGTCGTTGAGGGTGAGAGCCGTAGAGGCGGATTCAACAGCCCCAGCAAAATCCTCTTCGGCGAAGAGAACCTCGGCGAGCCCGGCATGGGCTTCCGCGGTATTCGGATCGAGCTCGAGCGCTTTTTGAAACGAAGCCTTGGCCTCGCCGCGGTTTCCATTAGCGAGCGCCGCTTCACCGAGCATGTTATGCGCAAACGCATTGTCGGGTGCGAGCTCGAGGGCCTTCGCCGCGATTTCGGCCGCTTCGTCTAGCTGGCCGGTCTTGGCAAGCCCCATCGCCAGACCAATGGCCACATCCACGCTATCGGGGTTCATCTCCATTGCTTTGCGTCCGACTTCGACGGCCTTCGCGTAATCCGCCGAGCGCGAATAGCCTATCGTCATGCCTTCGTAGCACTCGGCTTGCTCCTTGTCGCCGTCGAGATGCTCGGCAGCTAACGCATAGGCAGTGGCCGCGTTTCGCCACTCCTCGAGTCCCCGATAAATCCGGGCGAGCTTGAGTCGAGAATCTCCATCATCCGGAAAGTCCGTAAGAACGCGTAGAAACAGCCCGCCAGCCTCGGCGAGCTTGTCCTCCTTCAGCGCTTTGTCGCCTGCTTGGATGTAACGCCGCGCTTCCCGTTTAGAAAGCGGCTTGTCGTCCTGGGCCAGAATCGGCATCGCCAAACCCAAAATTAAAATGATAAGGGTGGCCGCCTTGAAGGCCCCAAAAATCCTCATGACATTCCTCCTGCACAAACAAACCCGATGACTCTCGGCGCAACGAGCCGAGGTCCCGAGCATCCTATACCCAGCGGTGCGCGGCTTCAACCTTGAATGGCTCCAATGTATCGATTGAGGTTTGCATCGCGGGCGAACACGGCTAACATGCGGGTGCCATCGCATCCATCGTATTCAATGCCACACCCTTTCCTTTTCGTCGCGCCCTCGGCCGCGACAAGACGTCAGCGGGCTCGAGACATCGTACGCGAGCTCCCCCGAAGCAGCCCGCTCTTGCTGCTCTCGAAAGAGCAGGAATCCGCGGATCACTTCGTAAGGGAGCTCGCCGCGGAAAGAGGATCGCTCTTTGCGGTTCGGCGCTTGACCCTTGATGCGCTTGCCTATGAGCTCGCTCTTCCGGCTCTTGCCCGCGCAGGAAGAGCTTCTCACAGCCGCCTTGGCCAAGAAGCCGTGATGGCGCGGGTCGTTCACCAGGGCCTTCGAGACAACCGCCTGGGAAGACTCAAGAGCGTCGCAGACGGGCCAGGTCTCGTGCGCGCGCTGACCTCCACGATCCAGGAATGCCGTCTGCACGGCGTGACCTCCGAAGCGCTCGATGCACTCGGAGCCGAGGGCCAAGTCCTCGGCCATGTCGCGCGTGCCTACGAAGCGCTCTCTCGCGAGCACGGCGTCGCCGACCGCGCCCATGTCTTGGCGCAGGCGCTCGACGCCCTCGATGCCTTCGTCGGAACCTACGTCGCCGTACCGTGCGTTTTGCTCGACGTGCTCATAGAGACGCCCGCCGAAGCGAAGCTCGTGAAAGCGCTCGCGGACCGCGCGCCCACCGTTGTCGCTACCGTGCCGTCAGGTGATGATGTCTCGTTACGTCACTTGATCGACGCCCTCGGCTGCGACGCCGAGGTCCTCGCTCCCGAAGGCCCCCCCTCGCTTCTCGATCTCCAGCAATACCTTTTCAGCGAAAAAGCCCCCCGCGCGCGCGAAGACGCGCCCGAAGTCACGATTCTCTCTGCGCCCGGCGAAGCTCAAGAGGCCGTCGAGATCGTGCGCGCCGTCCAAGACGTAGCATCGGCGGGAACACCGTTCGACGAAATCGCAGTCTTGCTGCGCTCGCCCGAAAGCTATACCACGCTCCTCGAAGACGCGTTCGGCCGGGCAGAGATTCCCGCTCACTTCGAGGGCGGCACAACGCGCCCCGATCCGGCGGGACGCGCTTTCTTAGCACTCATGGACTGCGCGGCGGAGGAGCTGAGCGCCACCCGTTTCGCCGAGTACCTCTCTTTGGCGCAGCTACCCAAACTCGACGCCGAAGGTGTGCCGGTGCCACCCGAGGATTTGCCGGAGGACGAAGACATTCTTTGGGTCCCTCCGAAACATGCTCTGGCGCCCAAAACGGCCGAAGCGCTCTTGCCCGTACAGCTCGACTTATTTGCCGAGCCGGAGAAAGTCGCCGAGCCGGAAAAGGCCGTGGCGATTGAAGGCGGGCTACGCGCCCCGTGGCGATGGGAAAAGCTCCTCGTAGACGCTGCCGTCATAGGAAGCCACGCGCGCTGGGAGCGTCGCCTCGCAGGTCTCGCGCGGGAACTCGAGATACGACTGCTAGAAGTCGAAGACCGAGACAGCGCCGAAGCCGAGACCCGAAAGCGGGAATGCGACGACCTCGAGCACTTGAAACGCTATGCGCTCCCGCTCGTCGAGATTCTCGCGCAGCTTCCCACCCAGGCTCTATGGGGCGAATGGATCGAAGCGCTCGAGCGGCTCGCAACGCGGGCCCTTACCCGCCCGGAAGGCGTACTCTCGATTCTCGAAGAGCTTCGTCCGATGGCCTCCGTCGGACCCGTCGAAGGGATGGAGGTCCGCGACGTGTTGAGCGAGCGCCTCACGCTGCTCTCGCAACGCCCAAAGGACTACCGCTACGGAAAGGTCTGGGTCGCCCCCATCGATGCGGTGCGCGGCGCGAGCTTTCACGTCGTGCTCGTACCCGGCCTGGCGGAGCGCATGTTCCCGAGAAAAATCGTGGAGGACTCGCTTCTGCTCGACGAGAAGCGCCGCGCGCTCGGCGCGGGGCTTCAACTCTCGAAAGAGCGCGCGTCGAACGAAAGGCTCGCTCTCAAGCTCGCTATAGGCGCGGCAACGAAGCAAATCGTCTTCAGCTACCCGTCCGTCGACCTCAAGAAAGGCCGCGCCAAAGTGCCGTCTTTCTACCTTCTCGAAATCGCGCGCGCGAGCCAGGGTACCCTTCCCGATTTCGAGACGCTCGAGCGCGAGGCCGCGAGCTCGAGCGGCGCCCGCCTCGGCTGGCCCGCTCCGCGCGAGTACGAGCGCGCCATCGACGCAACCGAGTTCGATCTCGCTTTTCTCGCGGAGGCGCTCCGGCGAGACGCGAGGGAGGACGACGTGCGGGGCACGGGACGCTATCTCGTCGACGTGAACCCGTCACTCGCGCGATCGCTCCGCGCCAAGTACCAACGGGGGCGCACGGGAAAGTTCACTTCCGTCGACGG
>SMYC01000252.1 GCA_004356105.1 Acidobacteriota bacterium
CTGCCAGACGCGACACTCTCTTGTTTACGTCCTCGAACGGTTGCAAGTGGAATCGGTGCCTTTGAAACTGAAGTGGGATGAAGGCATAATAGGTCATATTCTTATGACCATGGGCTGACTGAGATGACCTCCCAAAAAGCCAACACTATCAGCGCCAGCGACTTCAAGGCGCAGTGCAGCCGAGTGATCGATGATGTGGCCGAAGGTCGAGGCCCTTTTGTGATCACCAAACGAGGACGGCCCGTCGCTAAATTGGTGCCCGCCGACGATGTGAAAAAAATGCCGGTCTTCGGTTTCGCGAAAGGCTTCATCACGATACGTGGGGATATCGTTGAGCCGATTGACGTCGAGTGGGAATCGGCTCGTTGAGGCTCTTGTAGACACCCACATTCTGATCTGGTTAGCTGAGGGTAGAGCCGACTTGCCGTCGGCATCGATCAGTCACCTGGAGGAGGCGGTACGAGACCCAGGGCTCGCGGGGTCGGCAATCTCCCTTTTGGGAGGTGGCGATGCTCCAAGAGAGACAGCGCGTCACGCTTTCCCTTCCCGTCGAACGCTGGCGGCGTATCGTTCTTGAAACCTCTGGTTTCATCGAAGCTCCTCTCACCGGGGAGATTGCCATCGAGTCCGTGAACCTCCCCGGCGTACTCCACAACGATCCTGCTGATCGCATGCTCATCGCCACAGCACGTCTGAGCGGGTGGACGCTGGCGACGCGAGACGACCGGATCCTCTCATACGGGACGGCGGGACACGTGGATGTTTTGCGCCTTTAGTACTGGAGAGGCAAAGGATGATGGCTGTGATTCTCAGCTCGACCGAGGCCGGCCTCGATTTCAGCGGACCGAGTGAGCTTTTCGAGTGGCGCTACGCAGCAGATGCTCCGAGCTACGACGTGGCTTCCGATGGCGAGAGTTTCATCATGATTCGCCCAATCGAAGATACGGGTGTCGCACTCCGGCCGAGATCCGCATCGTCCTCAACTGGCTCGAAGAGTTGAAGCGCCTCGTACCCACGGAAAATTGAGGCCGCGCTCGCTCCTGACGATCTCGTTTGTACGAGGTGTCCGGGACGCCGCCTCGACAGTTGCCCTCCGTCTCCCGCCGTCCTAAGGTTGTTGGCGCAACGTGCCTCTCCCACGCCTCAGTGGGACTCGTTTTCTCAGATGGTCGGCTCCAAAAGTAATACGACCATCTGTTTGCCAACGGCGTCGGCATATCGCTCCAAGGTTGCCAGCGTTGGATTCGCATCCTCATTATTCTCCAAACGCGATAAGGCGGCTCGATCGATGCCTGTTCGTTCGTTTATGTCGGATAGACTCAACCCCTGGCGTTCGCGCTCGGCACGTAGTGCAGTCAATACTTGTCGCAATGGCGTTCCTTCCTTCTTCAATAACGCCAATCGTTGCCTCGCACGTTTTTTGATTTCCGGCAGTTCGTCCGCGATCTGTTCGCGAATCTTCGCGTGACGCGCCCGTTCTTCTTCAGTTGCTTTTCGATAAACTCGCTTTCCTCTTTCTTTTGCCATCTCTATTTCTCAACGTCGTATGCGGTCACCGGATATATTGTCACGTCGTCGATTTGCTCGTACACAACCAAAATGTAACGACCATTGGGTGTGAACCCAAACACAATTGACAATCCTGACGATCGACTCACGTCACGACCAACGGGATTGAAAACTACCTCTTCAACATCCTCTGGTATCGAATCATGTTCCGCAATGTGCTCGACGTTTCCGCCGGGCTCTTCGTTCCAGATAATCTCGAAATACGGCATTCCTTTCCGTTTGTGCTGTTGATATATAATACAACATTCGCGCCGTTCTATCGACCCGATGCGGATCTGCACGGGAACTGCGAAAGCGACCTGGCTTCGGAGCGAGCCAACGGTGTGGCACACCTTCGGAACCAATGCTGTACGCTCGACTGAACGATCCGGTCCCTAACATGGTCCCAGCGAATCCCGTAGTTTGTTATGAGCAGATGGTCGTAGTTGGGGTGGAATCTGCAGCAGTCCGGAACCGAGCGGTGGCGCGCTCGTTCGAATGAAACGCCTCGGAGGACCCCGCGCCAGTTGCCCTTCGTCCCCCACCGTCCTAAGATCGTTGACGCCATGTTCCTCTCCCCCGGCACCAAGCTCGCCCACTACGAGATCCTCGAGCCCATCGGCAAAGGCGGGATGGGTGAGGTCTACCGTGCGAGAGACGGAAAGCTCGGCCGGGACGTGGCGATCAAAGTGCTCCCTGATGAGTTCGCCCAGGACACCGAGAGGCTGAGACGATTCCAGCGTGAGGCGAAAGTCCTCGCGTCCCTCAACCACCCGAACATCGCTTCGATCTACGGTCTGGAGCAGTCCGGAAACACGCACTATCTCGTGCTCGAGCTCGTTCCAGGAGAGACTCTAGCCGCGCGGCTGGCTCGCGGTCCCATCCCCGCCGACGAAGCTCGCGAAATCGCTTCGAAAATTACCGAAGCCCTCGAGGCAGCCCACGAAAAGGGTATCGTCCATCGAGACCTCAAGCCCGCCAACATCATGCTCACCCCGGATGACGACGTCAAAGTGCTGGACTTCGGGCTCGCCAAGGCGTTTGTCGAGGAGGTGTCCGACGCCGACAGCTCCATGTCCCCTACCCGCCTTCGCCAAGGCTTCGGCGAGGCAGGCCCCCATTCGACCCGGGTTGGGGTGATTCTCGGGACGGCGGCTTATATGAGCCCGGAGCAAGCGAAGGGCAAGAAAGTCGACAAGCGGACCGATGTCTGGGCCTTCGGGGCCGTGCTCTACGAGATGCTTACCGGGAAGAAAGCGTTTCCGGGCGAAGATGTCTCGGAAGTGCTCGCTTCGGTCATCAAGAGCGAGCCTGACTGGAACGCGCTGCCGGCAAACACGTCGCAACGTCTCCGCGAGCTCTTGGCGCGTTGTCTCGAGAAGGTGCAGAAGAAACGCCGTCGGGACATCGGCGACGTTCGCGCCGAGCTCGATGCGCATGACGACCTCGTCCCCACGGAAACGACGTTGCGATCCTTTCGCCCGTGGTATCAGCTAGTTGCGGCTGTCGCGTTGGTCGCCGCCTCCATCGCCATCGGGTGGTACTTGCGATCGCCCGCGCCGCGACAGGTCATGCGGTTCGAGGTGAGACTGCCTGACGACGCCCTAACGAGCGAAACGGGGTATCACACGATCGCGCTATCCCCAAAAGGAACGCACATGGTTTTCGTCGCGGTCGGCCAGCTATATCTTCGCGCGTTCGACCAGACCGAGGCCGCTCCGATTCGAGGAACGGAACGTGCCCGAGAGCCTTTTTTCTCACCCGACGGTGAGTGGATCGGCTTCCACGCGAACGGGTATCTAAGGAAGGTCCCGCTGGCAGGCGGTACGCCGGTCACGCTTTGTGAGACCGAAAGTCCCGTTGGCGCCACTTGGGCGGCCGACAACACGATCGTGTTTGGACGAGGGGACGACGCGATCTGGAAGGTATCCGGAAACGGCGGTGAGCCTCGACTTCTTTCCGAGGGTGGTGAGGGCGTCGCACACGGCCCTCAGAAACTACCCGGTGGGAAGGCGCTCCTCTTTACTTTTGGCGAGCGCCTGAGGTGGGACCAAGCGGACATCATCGTCGAGAGGCTCGATACGGGCGAGAGGACGACGCTCATCCATGGCGGCAAGGACGCGCGCTATGTGCCAACCGGCCATTTGGTTTACACCACTCAGAGCACGCTGTTTGCGGTGCCGTTCGATCTGGGAACGCTGGAAATGACGGGTAGCCCGATACCCGTCGTCGAGAGTGTTCTTTCGGCCGCCGGTACTTCGGGTGCGTCGCAATTCAGTTTCTCGGACGATGGCCTACTCGCATACATTTCCCCCAGTAGGGGTTCCGAGAGGGAGCTCCTTTGGGTCACTCGCGATGGGCGTTCGCAAGCGGCCACTGCAAGGACGGGCCCCTTTTGGAACCCTCGATTCTCACCGAACGGAAAGCGCGTGGCCGTGAGGGTCACCGAGGGTAGTAACAGCAATCTGTGGATCTTGGACCTCGAACGCGACACTTTCACGCAGCTGACGACCAATGGCGCTTACGGCGCCTCCTCGTGGTCTCCCGACGGCGAATGGTTGATGTTCACCGCCCCTGACAGAACCGACATCTTTCGCGTTCGAACAGACTTTAGCCGTGCGCCGGTGCCGGTCGTGGAAGGTGAGCGCCCGCTGCTCCATGCCACATGGATGCCGGACGGTCGAACGGTTGTTTATCAGGAAGAATTCGCGGGTCTTGCCGACATCTGGAGCGCCGAGCTCGAGGGTGAGGCCGAGCCACGCGTTTTGATTCAGACACCGGCCGGCGAGGCGCAGCCGGACATCTCACCCGACAGACGCTTCATCATTTATCAGTCCGACGCTTCCGGAGCCACGGATCAGATCTTCATTCAACCCCTCACGGGCGAAGGCGCTCGAAAGCAGGTTTCCACCAATGGAGGCCGCAACCCACTATGGTCACCCACCGGCAAGGAGATCTTCTACAAGGTTGGGCAGACCCTGATGAGCGTTCCGATTCGGACGCATCCTGAGCTCGAGATCGACGCACCGAAGGTCCTCTTCCAGTGGCCCGACGCCCGTGGCAATATATGGCGGAACTGGGACGTGGCGCCCAACGGCGAGCGCTTCGTGATGACGCGTCCCGTGAACGACTCCCGCCCTCAAATCAACGTCATCCTCAACTGGTTCGATGAGCTCGAACGCCTCGTCCCAACGGACAACTGAGATGCCTCTTACATCCGGAACCAAGCTGCGCCAATACGAGATCGTCCAACCCATCGGTGCGGGCGCCATGGGCGAGGTCTATCTTGCTCGAGATCAAAAACTCGGGCGGCAAGTCGCCATCAAGATCCTCCCTCCGGAGATGGCCGCGGACGCCGAACGCCTGCGCCGCTTCGAGCAGGAAGCCCGCGCGGCATCAGCGCTCAATCACCCCAACATCGTGACGATCTACGAGATCGGCGAGCATGAGGGCACGCCCTACATCGCGATGGAATATGTCGAGGGCGATACGCTCAGCAAAATACTCTTGACCGGTCCCCTCCCCACCGA
>SMYC01000253.1 GCA_004356105.1 Acidobacteriota bacterium
AATATTCGCTTTGTTCGAGCGGCCCGCGAAAATAGACAGCAATGTGAGAGCGTGTTGAAAGCGCTACGCCTTCTTCTCCCAATCTACCGCGAGGGCTCCTTCACCCGGCACGTCAGCAGTATGCGGGAGCACATA
Organism: Acidobacteriota bacterium; assembly: GCA_004356105.1. Lineage (GTDB taxonomy): Bacteria > Acidobacteriota > Vicinamibacteria > Marinacidobacterales > SMYC01 > SMYC01. Next base: position 136 of record SMYC01000253.1, read on the forward strand.
TTGAGGCATGTGGTACGCGTCTTTGAAGAGCTGCGTCCGGACGTGTCCGTCAGCGTATTCCGCGTTCTCGCCGGTCATCAAGTAGGTGATGGTGGGCGCTAGATCGCGCCTCTGCACGCGCTCCTCGACGACGTGTCCCTTCTTGAAGTCCGGCCCGAGGGCCATCATCCAGACATGGTGTGCGTTGTAGTTGCCCGCGCTGTGGCCGAGCTGACCGTAGATATTGACCTCGTCATCACGACCGCATTCGGGCCGTAAGATGAGGGACGTGTTCTCCCTGAAATAGGGGTCAGCTTGGATATCAGCCCAAAGCTTTCCAATAAGCTCGTCCGTTGTTTTGATGTGCTTGATGTACTCCCCGTAATCCGTGTTGTAACTCGGGAAGCCGAAATCCGTATGGGCGTCGTCCATTGCGAGCACCTGGATGGTGAGAACACGCGGCTTGAACTCTTTGAGGACCTGCCCGGCCAGATGGAGCGACATGGCGTCCCCGATTTGAAGCTCCCGCTCGATGACAGGTTCTCTCGTCGAAGGGAGCTCGTATCTCTTGGACGCTATGACGTCCGCGAGCCATTCCTCGACCTGCTTGCGCTCGGCCGGGCTGTGCCCGAGACCCTTCTCGATATGGAGATCCATCATCTCCGCGGGCGACCGCTTGTTCCCCGGAAGGAACAACTTGTTCATCGTGAGGCCCGTGGCACCATAACGGACGCCGTATTCGGGATGGCTGCTGAAGTGCTTTACATCCCACGTCCAGGCACGGGAATAGGAAACACCTTGCATCATCCAATAATCGGTTGCCTTACCGGCGCTCTTCTTTCGAATGTACTCGTTCCACGTCGGATAAAGCGGCCTCTGAGACGGCGCGTCGCGTCCGGTCAGAACCTCTGTATACATATAGCCATGGAGGTTGGCCGTCTCGCCGTAATCCTCGGTGAAGAGGGTTCCCTCACGGATCATCTTGGACTGACAGGGCGAGTATTCGGGATTGTCGATGACGTCTTTCTTGCGAACGCCGCTGCCGTAAATAATATTGATCAGGTGCTTGGTCTTGAATCCCGGGTTCTCCGGCAGCGTCATCGCCCCCTGCGGAATGCCCGCGCCCGCCTCGATGATGGGACTTCCGGCCGCATTGCGCATATTGAGAACCGCTCCCGCGCCGGCGGCCGCGCCCAACTTAAAGAAATCGCGACGATTCATGGGTCTCCTCGATAAGCTTCTCATCGACCTTCTCATTGTAATAGCACTCGAGGCCGCATCGGATAGAATCTTCTCCCATGAGCGAGCTCTCCCTTCCCTCTCTGGAAGCGTTTCAGGAGGCCCGTCAACGCATCTCGGGCGTGGTGCGCCACACGCCGCTCGTGCCCGCGCATGAACGCTTCGCCGCGCCCGACGTCTACTTGAAGCTCGAGACCCTTCAGCCGGTCGGCTCGTTCAAGATTCGAGGGATCGAGAACGCCGTCTCCGTGCTATCCGATGCCGAGCGCGCCAAAGGTCTGAGCACCGTGAGCGCGGGCAACACCGCGCAGGCGCTGGCCTGGGTGGCAACGCGCTTCGGCGTCCCGTCGCGAAGCTTGATGCCGGATACCGCGCCCCAAACCAAAATCGACGCGGTCCGCGCTTACGGCGGTGAGCCCGTGCTCGTCCCCGTCGCCGAAGTCTTTCGCTTTCTCAAAGAGCACGGGTGGGAGTCCGAGCCTTACGCGTTCATCCATCCTTGGACGAATACGGATGTCATGACCGGCCATGGCAGTCTCGGCCTCGAGATCCTCGAAGACCTTCCCGACGTGGACACCGTCTTCATTCCGGTCGGTGGCGGAGGGCTCCTCACGGGCGTTGGAGCCGCGCTCAAAGCGCGGAAGCCCGAGCTGCGCATCCTTGCGGTCGAGCCGGAAGGCTGTCCGGCTCTCCACGAAAGCCTGAAAGCCGGCCGTCCCGTCAACGTTCCTTGCCAAACCCTCTGCGACGGGGTCGCGGTACCTTATATAACAGACGAGATGTTCCCGCGGCTCCGTGCCCTCGTCGACGCAACCCGGCTCGTCTCCGAGGAGCGCGTCAAGGCCGTCATCCGAGCGCTCGCTCTCGACAATAAGCTGGTCGTCGAGGGCTCGGGAGCGCTCGCCCTCGCCGCCGCCCTCGCTGACACCCCCGCCGAGCGCGGCCGGACCGTCTGTATCGTCACTGGGGGCAGCATCGATCCCGGCAAGCTCGCGGCCATTCTGGCCGACGAAAGCCTCTCGCTTTTGCTGTGAACCTTCCAGTGCGCCCTTCCGTCTAAGATATCAGAATAGGAAATTGGAGGGATTTTGCATGAAGCTCTCGACATGGTTGACCGCGGCGCTCGTTAGTGCGTCGGTCACGCTTGCGACCGACGCCTCGGCCAAAGCGCGCGAAGATTTCGAGAAAGTCGTCCCGTTCTCCGCGGGGGGGCAATTCTCCATCAAGAACGATAACGGCAGCATCACCATCAAGACTTGGAACGAAGACAGCATTCGCATCGAGGCGGAGAAGACCGCCAAGGACCAGGAAGGCCTGAAGGATATCGAGATCGTCGTCACGGGCTCGGGCGACTCCGTGAGCGTCGAGACCGTCCACCATCGACGACGCAACCGTGGCGGTGTCAGCTACACGATTACGCTTCCCGTCGAGGCCAATGTTGACGCGGAAACCGCTAACGGCTCCGTCAACGTCAAAGGCGTTCACGGCCATATCAAGGTACGATCCGTCAATGGCAGCTTGAAGCTCGAAGACATCGCCGGAGATATCGAGGCCAAAACGACGAATGGTGGCATTCGCGCCCGCTACACGGAGGCCACTGACGGCCGGCACAGCTTCCACACGACGAACGGCTCCGTCCGCATCTATCTTCCCGCCGGTGCCGGTGGCGAGCTCGACGCCCAGACCGTCAACGGTAGCATCACCACCGACTTTCCCACCACGGTCACGCGGGTGAGCCGGCGCCACTTGAAAGGAAGCTTCGGAGGCGGGGGCGGTGCCTCTTACGAGATCGAGACGGTGAACGGCTCGATCAAGATTCTGGAGAACTGAGCTACTGGCTTAGGGTGGCGTGGACACGAGCCACGTCACCCATGTAGCCGCCCACACTCGCTTTCGCCGCAGCGTCGAGATGCTTTCGCGCGGCGTCCACATCACCTACCGCTTCGAGATACAGGCCAACATAGAGATCGGCGTAGAACATCCAGAGGCTCCGCCGGCTCGCGGGGCCTTCCGTTTTTGCCGCTTCAAGGACCGCCTCGGTATCCGTCCGGCCTTCGAAGAGCTCGTAAATCTGGCGCATTGGGACGCGGGCATCCGGGCCCACCGGCAAGAGCGCGGCTCGGGCCGCCTCCACACCATCTTTTCGGGCCATGCAGAGGAAATGCCAGACAGCGTTTTCCACATCGTCGGGGTTCACCGTGCGGTGGAGCTCGAACTGCTGCACGCAGGCCTCGAACGCACCCGCGTAATACTGAGCGATGCCTCGCTGCCAGAGTTGAGGCTCGATTTCAGGCGCGAGCTCGACGACGCGGTCGAAATCCGCGAGCGCCGCGGCGTTTTCGCCTAGTTTGAAAGCCTCTTGGCCGCGAGCCAAGAGCTCCTCGACGGAGGGAGGCTCGCTAGGCTGTAGGGCCGCAAGGGCAGCACCAAGGAGAGCGAATGTGATGAGCCACATTTGGGATGATTCGAAGCAGCCTCTCCTCCAACGCGGGAGGCGCGGGAGGCGCGGGAGGAGAGGCCCTCGAGAATCTATACAATAAGCGGCGCAATAACCAAAGCGACAACCGCCATCAACTTGATCAAGATATTGATAGCGGGACCGGCCGTATCCTTGAAAGGGTCGCCCACGGTGTCGCCGACAACAGCGGCTTTGTGGGTCTCACTGCCCTTGCCACCGAGGTTGCCCGCTTCGATATACTTCTTGGCGTTGTCCCACGCACCACCCGCATTCGCCATGAAGATGGCCAGGACCACGCCCGAGGCGAGCGTACCGACGAGCAGACCCGCGAGAAAGTGTTTGTCGGCGAAGCCGGCCACGACCGGGATGAGCACCGCCATCAAACCGGGGGCCACCATGCGCTTGAGCGCCGCCGCAGTCGCGATATCGACGCACTTCGCGTTGTCCGCGACCACGCCTTTCTTGCCTTCGAGAAGGCCCGGGATCTCTCTGAACTGACGCCGCACTTCCTCGATCATCTCGAACGCCGCTTCACCGACGGCCTTCATCGCCATAGAGGAGAAGAGAAACGGCACCATGGCCCCGATGAGAATACCGGCTAGGACGATGGGCTCGGCGAGCGAGAGAGCCTCCCTGCTGAGCTGCGCTTGCTGCTGGAACGCGGCCATGAGCGCCATGGCGGCCAGAGCAGCCGAGCCAATGGCAAAGCCTTTGCCGATGGCGGCCGTCGTGTTGCCGACCGCGTCGAGCTTGTCGGTACGGGCGCGGACTTCACTCGGAAGCTCGGCCATCTCCGCGATCCCACCGGCGTTATCGGCGATCGGACCGTAAGCGTCCACGGCGAGCTGAATGCCGACCGTAGCCAGCATACCGAGGCCGGCAAGCGCGATGCCGTAGAGTCCGGCGAAGCTATGGGTCGCCACAATAGCCAAGGCGATGAGTGCGACCGGCCACGCCGTCGATTTCATGCCGAGCGCGAGGCCGGCGATGAGGTTCGTCGCAGCCCCGGTCTGAGACGCCGCCGCCACTTCCTGCACGGGCTTTTTGGACTCAGCCGTGTAGTGCTCGGTGATGAAGCCAATCGCGGTGCCAGTGGCGAGACCGATGACCATCGAAATGTATAAGCTGAACGCGGCCTCGGGCGCCATCGCCTGAATGACGGGATAGGCGATGAGCATCATCAAAATCGCAGCACCGATCGTGCCCATGTTGAGCGCCGCCTGCGGGTTCCCGCCTTCCGTCGTGCGCACCGCAAAGGTCCCGAGGATCGAAGCAAAGATCCCAAAGCCCGCCAGCACGAGCGGCAAGATGACGTAGTTGAGCGGACTTTCTACCGTCGTCCCGACTTCCTCGAGACCGTTCACGAAACCGAGGGCGAGCACCATGCCGGCGATGATCGAGCCCACATAAGACTCGAACAAATCCGCCCCCATACCCGCGACGTCGCCCACGTTGTCACCCACATTGTCCGCGATGACGGCGGGGTTGCGCGGGTCGTCTTCTGGGATGCCGGCTTCGATTTTGCCGACGAGGTCCGCGCCGACATCGGCGGATTTCGTGAAGATGCCGCCGCCCACACGCGCGAAGAGCGCGATGGACGAAGCACCGAGACTGAACCCGGACAAAATTTGCAACACCCGGCCCTGGATGACGGACAGGTCGGTGCCGTACATGTTCGTGTAGAGGAGCCAAAGCAGCGAGAGTCCGAGTATCGCGAGCCCCACGACGGACATGCCCATGACTGAGCCGCCCGAGAACGCGACGGTGAGAGCCCCCGAGATCGACTCCCGCGCGGCGTGCGTCGTACGCACGTTCGCCTTCGTCGCCACGCGCATACCGAAATAGCCCGCGAGCGCCGAGGTCCCAGCGCCAACGATGAAGGACAGACCGATGAGCGCCGTGCCGGCGGAATAGTTCGTGATCACGAGCAGCACGGTCACGACGCTGGCGAAAATCGCAATCACGCCATACTCCCGCCGCAGAAAGGCCATGGCGCCGTCGTGAATGAAGCCCGCAATCTCTTTCATTCGATCGGTGCCGGCATCCTGGCGGGCAACAAAGCCGGCCTTGTACCACGCAAACAAGAGCGCTGCCACACCGAAAATGGGCGGCAAGTAAATGACGCTTTCCACGAGCTATCTCCTGGGATTCAAGATTGAAAAGGATCCGGGGGGCGGTCCGCCCCACGCACAAAGCCGAGATTCTAGCAAAAACAGGAGAGCACGTCCGAAGTTATTTATACCGTTGAATTACGGGCCCCCGCCGCATAGAATCTTCCGGATTCTCTTGGTCACGTTGGAGGCCCCGGAAGCGGCTATTGGTGATAACATGTTGAAACACTTTAACTTAGCGCTCTGCCTCGTTCTCACCCTCTCGGGTCTGAGCGGGGCCGACGAGCTCATCTATCCCGTCGATGTCGCGGTGGGCCCCGGCGAGAAGATCTATGTCGCCGATCACGAGGCCCACGCCCTGCTCGTGCTCGGCGAGAACGGGTTCGAGATCGTGGCCAAGGGTGAAGGCCTCCCCCGCACCCCACTCTACGGCATCCGGCACATCGCCCCCGACGGCAAAGGCAACGTGTTCGCGAGCGACCCTGCCACGATGAAGCTGTACAAGATCGACGGCGCGGGCAACATCGAGCCGGTCGCCGACGACGACCGTTTCGTGACCCCGTGGGGGATCGCAATCGAGAAATCCGGAGACATTCTCGCCGTCGATCGTGTTACCCACCGGCTTCGCCGCGTGAAGTCGGACGGTACTGTTTCGGATGTCGCCGAGATTCGAGCGCCGCGCGCCATCTTGTTCGACAAAGAGGGTGCCATCATCGTGCTCACCGACAAGAACCTCGTTCGTGTCAAGGACGGCACCACGACCTCGATCGCCAAATCGCCGCCGTTCGAGTTCCCGCACGACGCCGTGCTTCATCCTGACGGCAACTTCTACGTGAGCGACGGCTACGCGAGAGCGATTTGGAAAGTCACGCCCGACGGAACCGTGACGTCGTTCGTGAAGGGAGACCCGCTCGTGAGCCCCCAAGGGTTGGCCGTCGACGCGAAGGGCAATCTGCTCGTCGCCGACGCCCACGCCAAAGCCATTTTTCTCATCACTCCAAAAGGAGAGCTCAGCAAGCTAGGCCAGTGAACGCTGAGCCCTCATCCATCCCAACAAGCTCGGAGGCATAACGCATGGCATCACCAGAACGCGGCATGTGGGGCTCGAGGATGGGGTTCATCTTCGCGGCGGCGGGAAGCGCGGTAGGGCTCGGCAATATCTGGGGCTTTCCGACACAAGTCGGACAGGGTGGCGGCGCGGTTTTCGTCCTCGTCTACTTGTTCTGTGTCTTCTTCGTCTGTGCTCCCATCTTCATCTCCGAGCTCATTCTCGGAAGGCGCACGCAAAGAGGGGCCGTCGGCGCGTTCGCAGCGCTCGCGCCCAAAACGAAGTGGTGGATGGTCGGTGCTCTCGGCGTCATGTGCGGTGTCGGCATCTTGTCGTTCTACGCGGTGATCGCGGGCTGGACGGTGGCCTATATCTACTTCACTGCCGTGGGCGGGCTCGGCTCGAGCGCGGACGAGGTCAGCGCCTTTTTTGGCACGTTCACCGCGAGTGGCCCCTTGACGGTAGGCCTCACCCTCGGGTTCCTCCTCGTAACCGCGGCCTGCATTCTCGGCGGTGTTCGCGCAGGCATCGAGCGCGTCACTAAAACGCTCATGCCGCTCTTGATTGTACTCCTTCTGATTCTCGCGGCGCGTGCTCTTACGCTACCCGGCGCCGCCGAAGGACTGAAGTATTACCTCCGCCCCGATTTCAGCCGGATCTTTGACGTGAACGTGCTGACCGCGGCCCTCGGCCAAGCGTTCTTCTCTTTGAGCCTCGGCATGGGCGCGCTCATCGTTTACGGTAGCTATTTGAACCCGAAGGACAACCTCGGCGTCGCCGCTCTCTGGGTCATTCTTCTCGATACCGCGATCGCCCTTCTGGCGGGATTCATCATCTTTCCCACGGGTTTCTCGATCGAAGGCTTCGACCCGAGTACAGGCGGACCCGGGCTCATCTTCACGGTCTTGCCGCAGTTGTTCGCAACTTTGCCCGGAGGCGCGCTCTTTGGATCTGCTTTTTTTGTCCTCCTTGCGATGGCAGCGCTTACGTCGACGATCTCGTTGCTCGAGGTCCCGGTAGCGCACTGCATCGACGAGTACGAATGGACGAGGAAAAAAGCTGTTGTCGTGCTCATAGGCGTAACGTTTACCCTCTCGATACCTTCGGCCCTCGGTAACGGCGCCGTCGCAAGCTTGAGTAACTTCTCCGCGGCGCTCGGAGGGAACTTTCTCGGGCTCATGGCGATCGTGTGGAACAACTATGCGCTTCCGATAGGCGGGTTTCTGATTTCCATATTCGTCGCCTATCGGTTCGGACTTCCTAAAGCCATCGAGGAGCTCACCGCGGAAAACGCGTGGTTTCCAAGTACAGGTTTGTGGGGTTTTCTGATTCGGACCGTGTCTCCCGCCGCCATCCTTCTCATCTTTTTGTCTGCCATATGGCCTCTTTTCAGCTGAGCCGGGAACCTATCAACCATGGAACAATTGACAAACCTTTTGAATCAACTTTCGGGCTACCTCTATGCGCCCTATGCTCTTCCCGCCCTTCTCGTCGGCGCCGGGGCCTACCTCACCTACCAAACCGGATTCGTTCAAATCCGTCACTTCGGAACCGCCGTGAAGGAAGCGCTCAGCGGGATGTTCGCCGGCAAAGAAGGCAAGGGAGAAGGCACCATCACCTCGTTCCAAGCCCTCACGACCGCGCTCGCTTCCACCGTGGGTAACGGCAATATCGGAGGCGTCGCCACTGCGATCATCGTCGGCGGCCCGGGCGCCATTTTTTGGATGTGGGTGACCGCAGCCGTAGGGATGGCGACCAAGTATTCGGAAGCCGTCCTTGGCGTTCACTATCGCGTGACGACGGAAAGTGGCGAGTTTGCCAGCGGCCCGATGTACTACATCACCAACGGGCTCAAAGAAAAGCCCTACGCGAAACCTCTCGCCTACATGTTCTGCGTCTTCGGCGCGGCCACGGCGCTTTTCGGCACGGGAAACATGGCGCAGTCGAACACGATCGCGCAAACCTTCCGCCAAGCGGCGCAGCAGAACTTCGACCTGGATGTGCACCCGCTGATTCCGGGGCTTCTCATCACGGTGGCCTGCGGCCTCGTGCTCCTTGGCGGCATCAAGCGGATCGCGATGGTATCCGAGAAACTCGTCCCGTCGATGATCGTCGTTTATATGCTGATGGGCCTCGTCTACGTGGTCATGAATGTGGGCGAGATCCCGGCCGTCTTCGGCGTCATCTTCTCGAACGCCTTCACGCCAATGGCCGCCGTCGGCGGTTTCGTTGGCGCCGGGGTCAGCCAAGCCATCGCCGCCGGCATCAGCCGCGGCGTGCTGTCGAACGAAGCGGGCCTCGGGAGCGCTCCCATCGCACATGGCATCGCAAAAGTCAGCCACCCGGTCCAGCAAGGCTTGGTCGGCGTTTTCGAAGTCTTCGTGGACACGATCGTGGTGTGCAGCATGACGGCGTTCATCATTATCTCGTCCGGCATGTGGCAGCTCGCGGAATTCCAGCAATCGAGCGGCGACCTCACAGCGGCCGCGCTCGATGCTCAGATGCCGGGCGCGAGCCTGCTCGTGGCGTTATGTTCTTTCTTGTTCGGCTTTTCGACTCTCATCGGTTGGTGCTACTACGGTGAGAAGTGCTTCGAGTTCATGTTTGGAACCAAAGGCATCGTGCCCTATCGCTTCATCTATACGGCCCTCATTCTCGTGGGCGCGGTGGTTCCCGTGCCGATCGTATGGGCCATCGGAACGCTCCTGAACGGGTTCATGGCCTTTCCCAATCTGATTGGCTTGATCGGGCTCGGCGGCGTCGTCGCGAAGCTCACGAAGGAATATTTCAACGGAGAACGCACGACGAGTTGAGACGTGCGGCGATGGAAGAAGATTCTTCTCATCTTCTTCATCGGAAGCTTCGCGATTCTCTCCGTCGCGATTCATAGCCGCATCGCGAAGCAGATCGCGGGCTTCGTGCTCACGCCGCGCATCGAAGCGTGGCTCGAGCCCGCGCTCCACGCGACCGTTCTTGTCGGGGGCCTCGACTACCGACTGTGGATGGGCGAGCTCGTGCTCGAGGATGTGGAGGCGGAGTCGGAGAACGGTTCGTGGCGAATGAGTCTTCCCGAAGCGCGCTTGCGCTTTTCGCTCCTGGGAAACATCACCGTCGACGCTCGAGGTGCTTCGATCCGGCTTCGTCGCGACATCGTCGAAGCGCCGGCCGCACCGCCACGCCTCGCAAGAATCATCTTCCGCGAAGGCTCGCTCCGCTCAGAACTAGGCTCGTGGAGGGAGCTCAGTGTCGAGCTCGTCCGCGTCGATGGCGCACTCCAAGGAAAGGCCTACGGGACTGGCGCCGACGGTCAATCCTTCGAGCGGCTTGTCTCTTGGAGCGGCTCGCAAGTGACCGTCCAATAATCCGGGGTCATTCGAGGCCGAGGCGCTTCGCTTCCGACTCGATGGCCTGGAGAAAGCTCCCTATCTGAGCCAAGCGCTTGCCGTTGATGAACAAGGTCGGCGTCGAGTTGACCTCGAGACGCTTGGCTTCCGCGATCTGGGCAGCGAGCTCGTCCTTGGCCGAGCTCGACTCCATACACGAGCGCATCGGGCCTTCCTCAAGACCTACCGAAGCCGCGATCCGAACGACGTCGTCGATTTCTGGAGCGTGCGGCTGCAGAGAGAAGATCTTATCGTGATAAGGCCAGAACTTGTCTTGCTCGGACGCGCAGACGGCCCCGAGCGCAAGCTCGCAGGCGCCTTCGTGGAGCGTTCGGGACAGACCGGGGTTGCAGTCCGTGTCGAGAGGATAGTTCTTGTAGTAGATAGCGACCCGATCGCTTGACTTCGGAAGATAGTCCGAAAGAGCCGTCGCGAGATTTCGGCAGTAGGGGCAGAGAAAATCGGAGTATTCCACGATGCGGATCGGAGCGCCGTCGGGGCCTTTGAAAGGAATGGCGTCGAGCGCAAGCGTCTGGACTTGTTCGGAGGCGAACTGGGCCAACGCTTTGGTCTCCTGATACTCCTGATACTTCTCGGGATCGTCCAGCGTCTCTTGCAGCTCGCCCAGCTGCGCTCGAACGCGCGCGAGCTCCTTCTCGAGCGAAGCGACCGAGCCGGAACCCCGGGAGCTCGGCGGAGCGGGCGCGCCGAGAAGGTTCTGCTGTTGTGCCTCGGCCTTTCCGGCCAATGCGCTTTCGACGGCCACGACGGCCACCATCATCACGAGGCTGCCGAGAGCCCAAACGACGAACGCACGGCGGCCTTCACCGCCGAGAAGAGTTGCAAATGCCGAACCGAGCTGTCGCATAGCGGGCCATAGTAACGCAAAGAGCGCAAGGTTCACACCGTAGGTCGCAAGGCATAGCTTGCAGAAGGCGCCAATCGCGAACGCTTGGAGCCCAAAGAGCCCGAGGTCCGTCACCACCCCCGCCGCGACAAGAGCGAACGCGAGACCGGCGGCGGCGCTCCGCACCGTTTCACCCGCAACGAGCGCGAGCGACGCGAGGAAGACCAGCGAGCCATAGAAGACGAGACCTATCGCCGCCACCGAAGTGTTCCCGATCGACGAGTAGCGGCTCGTGGACACGGTCTCACAACCGCTCTGTTCGCTCGCCCCGCACAAGGCATCGACAGCGGCACCGGCGGCACCGACCCCGTGATGATCGAAAAGAAGAAGGCCCGACAGCACTCCCCCGACAAGGGCGAGCAGCACGACCATGGAGATTCGCGATGGCTGCATCTGCGAATTATGCCACGTCCGGCGGCAGGGTAAAATAGCGCCGACCATGGCGACCAACGACCTCTCGTATCACTCTTCTCCAGTGACCGACCTGTTCGCTTCTTCTCGCAGCGAAAGCCTTTCCCCCCTTTCCGATGCCCACGTCAGATCTTTTCACGAGCTAGGCTTCTGCGCCGGCATTCGCGTGCTCACCGATGAACAGGTCGAGCAGCTTCGCCTCGAGCTCGAGCCGCTTCTCGACCCCGGGCATCCCGGGCACGAGCTCTTTCACGAGTTCCACACGAACGAGTCCGAAAACCCCGACCAGGTCCTGATGCACGCGCTCGGAGCCTGGCGCATCGCGCCCGCCTTTCACGACCTACTCTGGAACCTCGCCATCACCGCACCGGCGAGCCAGCTTCTCGGTGGCGCCGTCCGCTTCTGGCATGACCAGCTTTTCGTCAAGCCAGACACGCGCGGAGGATCGGGCGCCTGGCATCAAGACTACTCGTATTGGACGAGGACCCAGCCGATGGCGCATTTGACCTGCTGGATCCCGCTCGACGACGTCGATGAAGCGAGCGGGACCGTGCACTATGTCCCGAAGAGCCATCTGTGGGATCGCCTTCCGATCACGGGTCTCGCCGGGGATATGAACGCAATCAGCAAGGTATTGACCACCGAACAGCTCGAAGCCTTCACGCCCGTTCCGATGACGCTCCGGAAAGGCGAGGCGTCGTTCCACCATCCGCTCACGATCCACGGCTCGCCGCCCAACAAATCCGAGCGGCGGCGACGCGCGATTGCGCTGAACTTTTGTCTCGACGGTACCAAGAGCAACACCGACGAGCCACTCCTCGAAGGCATTCCGGTGATCCCGAAAGGCGAGCGGCTCCGTGGAAGATTCTTCCCGCTCCTCTACGTTCCGTAGGACCGCACGCTGACGTCCGCCCAAGTTTGGGTGATTGGGCGGGCTCAGGCCGTAAATTCATGACTGAGCTAATTGCCGGAGCCGCCACTTTGTCCAAGTATCTCATCTCTGGACGAAGGCTTGGTGCCGTCCGCTCGAATTCATTGTTAGATGGCTACACCATACCAGCGTCAGCTTGCCCGGCGACTCTCGTGATTTTGTCGCTATCCCATTCGTCCGTCTCAGGATCCCACGCGACTGTGGGCCTGATCCCAAAACTGAGCCGAGAATGTGGCCGTTACCACCAAGTCTGTACGTTCGCCGCTGACTTCGCCTCGACCGCGATGCCATCCGAAGTTTTGAGGTCGTACGAATCCCAGATTCCTCGGACGGCGTCCGACAGTCTAAGGTCGAGTGCTACGATGTTTTCCGCGACCACGCCTCTATCCCTGTTGCCGAGAACATCGGACCCTGCCCCACTGCCAGTACTGCAGCAGACTAGCTTTCAAACGTTACCGCTCCGATGAAATGGCTCGTCGCCAACCTTGCGACGCACTGGGAGCACGACGAAAGCGCTGCCGAAGCCGATGCAATACCAAAGTATCTCACTTCTTCACGAAGGCTCCGTGCCGTCCGCTCGAGTTCAGCGTCAGCTGGCTATCCAACCGTGACAGATCTGCGAGGAGCGGGAGCGCCCCGGAGGAGACCCTCGGTGCTCAGGTCTTCATCCACGTCTGGCCAGTGGATTCCGAAACCACCTCCGGCGACTTGCCAATTGTTTCGCTGTTCCGACGTGGCGTGAAGAAGCCGCGGATACCACACTACGGGTACCGAGATCGTACGTCCGTCGATCAAATCAACAATCAGCAGATCGTCGGCAAACCGAACGTCCTGAACTTTCTCCCCAGCTCTAGGTTCTGAAATACTCATTCCACTCCTCAACAAGGCTCGTCTCGTTCTTCCATGCCTTCCCGAAGGCTGTGCGCCGTCCGCTCAAATTCTGAGTAGGTTTCGATCTTGTCGCGACGCTATTTCGTGGTTTCAACGAGGCTGATGTTGCGACGGAGCCAATCGTTGACCAGGGTCTCGACATTGGTTCCCTTCTCCTCCGCCAACTTTTGCATGAACTCCGAGATGTCCTTCCGGAGGTAGACAGGAATCCGAAGTTCCACGTCAGGCCGGAAGAATTTACCTCGCTCACCTTGTGAGAAATCGTAGTCTTCTTTCATGATTCTCTCGTTTCATACTGCTGCGTCTCACGCCCGTTCGCCTTGCGTGCAGAGAAAATGCGAATCGAACAATTCTCTTTGTCGAGATTCGTGAACGTGTGATGTACGACCAACAGTGTGCCACTACCATCGATTCCGAGCGTAAGCCAACGCTCTTCCTCATCGCTATGCTCTTCGTCAAACACTGACAGCGCATTCGGGTCTCGAAAGACCGTGGCCGCCCGCTCGAACGCGACACCATGTTTCGTGGCGTTGCTTTCTGCCTTCGATGGGTCCCAATCAAAATTGTAGCGCACGATGAACTAGAGCGTAGGTATCACCTCGGAGAAACCTAACGTTCGGTTCAGCGGCGAGGCCAGCGTCTGGCCTTGCGACGCCGCTTCCCGGAGGCTACTACATCTGGCCAGGCGCCGCAGCTTCCCGAAGAGGGCCTCGTCCGCTGCAACCGTAGGTTATAGGCCGACCTCAAGCAGACGCTCTCCAGTTCATTGAAAGTTTTCGCTTCTTTGATGCACAGTCGCGAAGATAGAGATTGATTAGCGTTTGATACGGAATGCCAAGCTCTTCAGAAAGATTCTTGAAATAACCGATCGTCGGCTCGTCCAGCCGAATGGTGATCTGTTTCTTCAGGCGCTTTGCGTATGGATTCTTTCTCGCTTTGGAAAAGTCGTATTCTTTTCTCATTCTTCAAATCTCTCGGCGTACTGTCGCCGCTCCTGTTTTGACGCTCGCCGCGCGCTGATGAGACGAACGGTGTCTTCGTCTAGGAAACAATGACAGACGAGCAACACTCGCAGCGACGAGCTTAAACCTAGCAACACAAATCGTTTCTCGTCCCACGAATGGTCTGGATCGTCGAGCAACAACGCGTTGTCGTCAAGAAAGACGGTTTCGGCTTCCTCAAAAGACACGCCATGCTTCCGCTCATTGGAACGAGCCTTCCGTGTGTCCCACGAGAATCGCAGCTGACCCACGCCGCTATTATAACTACATCGTAACTACAACACAACCGCATGGAAAGAGCAATGAGGACTATAACGTTGAGTTGAGCGGCGGCGCAGTGATGCGTTCGCCGAAACTAGAAGCCCACCAATTCGCCGCAGACTACCACGACGGCTTGGCGCCGTCCGCTGCAACGAAATGTTATCCGGTTCCCCAGCCAAGTGCGTCATGCGCTCAGAGCTTCGGCAACGGCCTCCGGGTTCTCCGCCGCGACCTTCAGCAATGCGCGCGCAGGGCCGTCAGGCTGACGCCGACCTTGTTCCCAGTTCTGGAGGGTCGAGACACTTACGCCGATCATTAACGCGAACTCCGATTGCGAAACGTCGAGACGTTCTCGGATTCTCTTGATGTCCGCAGGTTTGAAATCAAAACTACGCGAGGCTTTCGATTTGCCTCGCTTGATTTTGCCAGCCTGCTTGACGCTCGCAACCAGCTTGTCAAAG
>SMYC01000254.1 GCA_004356105.1 Acidobacteriota bacterium
GGACCACGGAGCGGAGCCGGGGTCAAGGCCGCGAAGCGCCGAGCGAAGCGAGGGAAGCCTTTACGCCGGCGAGCACCGTGGTCTGCTGAGGGGGCGATGGCAGACGGTTTCTACCCACAGATTTTGCCGAAGACCCAAAAAGCGAAAACTGAAAGAAAATGTAAAAGAGCCAAAAAAGCAACTCAAACGTTTCCCTTAGGCGTTACGCTTTTTTTAATATTATTGATCTCGCCGATGCGTTTTTCGGGCGATCCCGTTAGAATCCCGCATGGATAATTTTGGAAAAAAGTTCGATCGTTCTGGACATGTCATCGAAGTCGTAGCCGAAGCCGCCGCTCTCGAGAAGCAGAGAAAGGAAGCGACCATCGACCTCGTCAGCCCGAAGGGAACGACCTTCACGATCCAATGTGACGAAGGCGCTTATCTGAAGGGCGATGACACCGCGCCGCCGCCGCTCGCTTATCTCACGTCTTCGATCGCGTTCTGACTGCTGACCCACGTGTCGCTGTATGCGGCCATGTTGAAGCTTCAGGTCAAGAGCGCCAAAGCGCGGGTGCGCGGCAGGTATTTCGGCTCGGGCTCGATCAAGGCGGAAACGATCGAGACAGGGTGCGAAGGCATCGAGACGGAGCTATTTATCGAATCCGATGAAGAGCCCGAGAAGATCGCGAAGCTCGTTCGCGTCTCGGAGGCGGGCTGTTTCGTGATCCAGTCTCTCAGGAAGCCGACCGAGGTCGAGCTCGCCGTCCGCTTGAATGGAGAGACGCTCACTCTGGATCGATAGCGAACGTAAAGAGCGCGCTTCCAGCCGAGACCGAGACCATTTGGCGGCCTTGGCTCGTTAGAATGAGCCGTTGATGCACGAGCACCCAGAATTCGACGACCACGAGCAGGTAATTTTCTGCCGCGACGCCGCGGCCGGACTCCGAGCGATCATCGCGATCCACAGCACCGCGCTCGGGCCCGCTGCCGGGGGCTGCCGGATGTGGCCTTACGCGAGCGAGGAAGACGCGCTCACCGATGTCCTGCGCCTCTCTCGCGCGATGAGCTACAAGAACGCTCTCGCGGACTTGCCTCTCGGCGGCGGCAAGAGCGTCGTGATCGCCGATCCGGCGAAAGACAAGAACGAAGCTCTGTTGCAGGCGTTCGCGCGTCAGGTCGACAATCTAGGTGGCCGTTATCTCACCGCGGAGGATGTGGGCGTGGGCATGGCGGATGTCGAGGTGATGGCACGCGTTTCGAAACACGTGTTCGGTCTTCCTTCGACGGGAGACCCTTCGCCTTTCACGGCGCGCGGCGCCTTTCAAGGTATCCGGGCCGCCGTGCGCTGCAAGCTCGGGCGCGACGAGCTCACCGGATTGAGCGTTGCCGTTCAGGGCGTCGGCCGTGTCGGCTTCGAGCTCTCTAAGTTGCTACATGAGGCGGGCGCTAGGCTTACCGTAACCGATACCGACGCCGCCGCTCTCGAGCGAAGTGTGTCGAGCTTCGGCGCCATCCCCGTCGGCGTCGATGCCATCTACGAGCAAGAGGTGGACGTCTTCGCCCCGTGCGCTCTCGGTGGTGTGCTGAACGACAACACCATCTCGAAGCTGCAAGCCCCGATCGTCGCCGGCGTCGCGAACAACCAGCTCGCGGAAGATCGCCACGGCCAAATCCTGCACGAAAACGGCGTGCTCGTAGCACCCGACTATGTCGTCAATGCCGGCGGTATGCTGAATGGGAGCGGCGACATCTTTGGCTCTTACGACGTGAGCAAAGTGCTGCCGCGCATCGACAAAATCTACGATAGGACCCTCATGATCCTCGAGCGCTCGCTGGCCGAGGACCGGCCACCGCATCTCATCGCCGACGAG
Organism: Acidobacteriota bacterium; assembly: GCA_004356105.1. Taxonomy (GTDB): domain Bacteria; phylum Acidobacteriota; class Vicinamibacteria; order Marinacidobacterales; family SMYC01; genus SMYC01. Next base: position 1,854 of record SMYC01000254.1, read on the forward strand.
CTCGCGCGGGAAAAAATCGCGAAGGGATGACGAAGGCGACCTATTCCCCTATCATTCCCAACGAAGCGCTTCGGTAGGCGCCATGCTCGAGGCCCGGCGGGCCGGCACGTAGCACGCGAGGAACGCGACCCCAGCCAGAACGGCGGAGACCGAGATATAGGTGATGGGATCTACCGCGCTTACGCCGTGCAAGAGCGTCGACATCCAGCGCGTGAGCAAGAGCGCGGCGACGATACCCACGGCGAGACCTGTTGCCGTAAGAAAAAGACCGTCCCGGAGCACGAGCCGGCTTACATCAGCCCGGCGCGCGCCGAGCGCCATGCGCACGCCGATCTCGCGGGTGCGCTGAGAGACGGCATAGGAGATGACGCCGTATATGCCAATGGCGCCGAGAATTAGCGCGACCGTCGACGCGATGGCCAGCATGACGAGAGTGAAGGCGGTGCGAGCCATGGAGTTGTCGAGAAACTCCTGCAGCGTGCGCACGTTCGCTAGTGGAAGGTTTCTGTTCACCGACCAGACCGCGCTCCGTATCTCGTCGAGAAAGCCGGGCGCGTTCGCTCTTGGTGAACGGATCGCATAGCCGAGGGTCCGCCGCGTGAAGATCTCATCGCCCCAAAAATCGCGCTGGAGCAAGGGCCAGAAGATGGTGGCGGTGGCGCCTTCGGTAACGCCGTTGTCGTGGATGTTGCCCACCACGCCGACGATCTCGCGCCAAATCTCGTCCGGATCCTGGCGGATGCGCTTTGAGATGGCCTCTTCCGCCGCGTCCCAATATTCGAGCGCGAAATTCTCCGTCACGACAGCAACGGGAGTGATGTCAAAGGTGTCTTTCCACGTGAGAGGCCGCCCGGCGAGGATGGGATTTCCCATCGTTTCGAAATAGTTCCCCGAGATCCATTTGAAGCGTCGGATCGGCGGCACTTGGCCTTCCGGGATGGGGAACTCTTCGACGTGGATGCCGTCATTGCTGTCCCAACCGTCCATCGTGATCGAGGTCGAAAGCCCGACGGAGCTCACGCCCGCGATTTGCTCGATGCGGCGCAAGATGCGCTCATGGGTACGCGCTGTTTGTACGGGGTCCTCGACCTCGGCCGCGGGGATGCTGATCTTGAGCGTCAGCACGTTGTTCGGTTGAACGAAGCCAGGAAAGACGTTCGAAAGCGCTCGAAAGCTTCGGAACATCAAGCCGGATCCCGTGAGGAGCACGAGTGCTAATGCCACTTGCGCGATGACGAGCGCGCTCCTCGCGCGGTGGCGCTCACGCCCGTCGCTCGAAGCCCGTCCTCCCTCTTTGAGAGCGGAGATTAAGTTGGGGCTACCGTATTTGAGGACCGGAAGGATTCCGAACAAGAGTCCCGCGAAGAGCGAGATCGCGAGCGTGAACAAGAGCACGACGAGATCGATGCCGATTTCGTGGATCCGCGGAAGACTGTCCGGCTGCATCCAGACGAGGAGACGGATACCGACATAGGCGAAAGCCAGGCCCATGACACCGCCCAGGACCCCGAGCGCACTGCTCTCGAAGAAGAACTCTTTCGCGAGACGCGCCCGGTCGGCGCCCATCGCGGTTCGGATTGCCATCTCTCGCTGCCTGCCGTCGGCGCGCACCAGAAAGAGGTTCGCGACGTTCGCGCAAGCGATGAGAAGCACGAGGGCCACGGTCCCGAGAAGGACCCAGAGAACGCTCCCGACATCGCCGACGACGTCCCGTTTGAGAGGCCTCACATAAGGGCTGAACTGGACGTCCCGCAGCATCTCGAGCGTCATCCCTTCCGGGAATTTCTCCGGCACCATGGGGATCATGCGAGCGACGTCCGCGTGAGCGGTTTCGAGGGTGGCGCCGGGCCGAAGGCGCGCCAGGGCCTGATAGCTGAAGTCCCCAACATAGACTTCCGCTCGGTCGAATTGGAACGGGAGCCACACCGCGGCGTCGAAGCGAAGAAACCGAAAACCTTCGCCCATGACGCCGATAATTTCGCGCGGACGTCCATTAATAATAAGCGTCTTGCCGAGAGCTGTGCGGTCGCCACCGAAACGGCTCTGCCAGAAAGCGTGTCCGAGGATGACGGTCTCCGGGCTTCCCGGAGCGTCGTCCTCGGGGGTGAAGCGTCGCCCGAGCGCGGGCTCGACCTTCAAGATCGGGAGAGTCCCGTCGGTGACGTACATGGCCACGACCTGCTCTGGCTCTTCGAGGCCGGTCACGGACACTGAATCGTTGTCCCACATGCCGATATCTTCGAAGGTCGTGCTTTCTTCGCGATAGGTGAAATAGGTCGCTGGCGATTGATTGAGACCACCTGTGAAGCCGAAGCCTTTGTGCCAGACCCCCACGAGCTGCTCGGGGGACTCGAACGGGAGCGGCTTGAGCAAAACGCCACGGACGACGCTGAAGATTGCCGTATTGGCGCCGATGCCGAGAGCGAGTGTCAGAATCGAGACGGCCGTGAAAAGCGGCGCACGAGCGAGCTTGCGCAAGACGTGGCGAATCTCTCTTTTCATGTCTTCTTGGACGAGTAAGAGCAGGAAAGGGTTCCTGATTTCTTTAGTCGGTGCGGCGAAAGAGCGTTTTCGCGAGGAAACCGCCCCAGAGGAGCCCCGGCACCAAAATCAAGAAGCTCATCAGCCGCAAGATGTCAGGGATGACCGTCGTTGCTTGATCGAGCGCCCACCCGGAGAGCCCAGCGCCCGTCGCCATCGCAAGGGTCAGAAAGGCGTATTCCGTCGAGAAGACCCGTCCACGGATCTGTTCAGGCAGCTTTTGGAGTAAAAGCTGAGTCGAGAAGATCCAGAGCGTGCCGCCACCCATGGCTCGGATGAGCGTTCCGATGAGAACCGTGCCGAAGCTCGCGAGCGTCGAGATGATGGCGAGCCCTATGCCCATCGCGACGTATGAGAGGAAAATCGCAATTTGGAGTGGTCTCTCACGATCGCCGGTGAAATAGCGCGCGGCTAGCGGCCCGACGCCGGAGCCCACCCCAATCACGGCGTAGAGGATGCCGAGGCTGATGCCACCCCCTTCACCAATGACGAAGAAATCCCGCGCGAGCGTGACTTGAATGACCTCGAAAGCGCCCACAACGAAGAGCGTGAGGCTCGCTTTGTGAAGCGCCACCGCGAGCGTTGTGAGGTTATGCGCCAAATAGCGGAGCCCCTCGACATAGTCGTGGAGAGCGGCGCGCAGGCTTTTGTCGTGAGCGTCTCGGCGCTCCGGCTCGTAGCGGATGCGCGTGATGAAATATGCGGAGAGAAGAAACGTGGCCGAGTCAATGATGAAGGCCGGGTAGACACCCCATCCGCCGGCCACGAGGCCGCCTGCCGCCGCGCCCATTGCGAGCATGACCGACCACGTCGTCCCAGTGATGGCATTCGCGGTGCCGAGCTCTCTGGAGGACACGAGGTCCGGCATGATGGCGTTGCGTGTCGGATAGAAGACGCCATGCATGGCGAGCTGGATGGCGGTGAGCGCGTACAGGAACCACAGAAGCTCCGCGGAGCGGACGAGGAGAAAGCCGAGAACGACGACGGCCCGCACGACGTCCGTGAGAATGAGCAGCTTCTTGCGGTTGTAGCGGTCGGCCGCAACGCCGGCGAGCGGGCTTATGAGAAACGGCGCCAGCATGCGCACGACGAAGAGACCGCCAACGGCCAGGCCCGAGCCGGTGAGCGACGCGACGAGTGTAGCGGAGGCGATCAGGTTGAACCAGTCGCCGAAGAGGCTAACGATCTGGCCATACCAGAGGTACTTGAAATTGCGGTTTCCGCGGACGAGCGCGACATAGCCGCTACTTTCGCGCTCGGAGCTTCTCGGGTCCAAGCACGCGATCTTAGCAGCTATTGGTGACCGGGCGGCTGGAAGCCTACGCTGAATTCATCGTGGTTGCGGTTCGAGCTTCTCGCGGGCGATACGGTTGTCTGGGTCGAGCTCGATGACTCTCTCGTAGACGCTGAGCGCATTGTCGGCGCAGCTTGCTTCCTCGTGAAGCGCGGCTAGGCCGAGATGGGCTTCCACGTCCTTGTCGTCGATCGCGATCGCTTGCTCGAAATGCACTTGGGCGGATTCCCAACAGCCAGGATTCTGCGCGAGCCACTGAGCCAGAAGCCGGTGATAGCCGCCATTAGTCGGCTCTAGCTGTACCGCGCGGTTTAATGCCGCGATGGCGTCGAAGTAGTCTCCCCCGTTGTGGAGCCGTTTGGCCTCGAGGAACACGAGCTCCGCCTCTTCGGAATCGGTGCCAGATACGGCGATCGGTTGGGCACGCCGGTCCAACGTGAGAGCGGCGATCGTCTCGTCGCCCGAGAACCCGGCAGCCTGACCCTCGCGCCGACAATCGTAGACGCGACGCGATTCGGGCACACTGAGCACTTCATAGGCCTCGCGCACCTTCCGCTGCACCTTCATCAAGCGCTCTTCCACGTTGCCCAGATAAGCGCTGAAATGTGCCTTGGGCTCGAGCGATGCCATGACCTCATCATAGGCCTCTCGCACACGCCTGCCCGACGCGCCGAAATCGATTTCGAGACGATCGTAAAAATCACCGAGCTCGAGCGCGTGGTGACGCGCGGCGAGCGAATCGCGGAAGCGGCGCTCTTCTTCGGTCATGTCCCGGGTCTCGTCGGCGTCGCTCGACGGGCGTCGCTTCCGTTTCTCTACTAGCTCTTCGATCTCCAGAACGCCAGCGAGCACGAGCGCGTAGATCCGCCGAAGCGACTCTTCTTCGCCGAGAGGTGATGTCGACACGACGTCCCCAATCGAAGCGCCCTCTTTCACGCGCGACAAGATGAAGCCGTCCTCTCGAGTAACGGGTATGCTCAACCGTTCTCCCTCGGCGAGCTTCAAGCCGTTTTTCCAGGACCCGACACAGGCGCGAATCGACGCTATGTTGATGACGCGGCATGCACCTTCATAAATCACTTCCGCCGTGTGAAGCTCGAGCATGAGCTCGGCCGGTACGGGGTCGTCAACGGCTTCGAATCGGTAGTCGCCTTCGTCCCACGTGAACACCGAGTAAATAATGTCCTTGATTTGGGTGGCGACGTAGCGCTGCATCTCCATCGGACTCATCCAACCCATTTCAACGATCGTCTTGCCGAAGCGTTCGTCCGAGCGCTCCATGACACGAAAGGACAAGTCGAGGACGGAGCGGTCGATCTTGCCGGCCTGTACGAGCCGCTCGCCGAGCTTCTCTTTTTCCACGTTGGTGCCGGCGAAGACGATGTGCCCGTCTTTGAAAACGAGACGTTTCGTGGCGTCCCGGTTCCACAGATGAAGGTTACCTGTCGCTTTCGCGCGCCAAAGATCGCGTACGATGCGGGGGAGTGATGCCGTCTCTAGACGTCCTTGATGGGAGTGGGTCTTGGTTTTCATAGCAGCGGTTTTCCTGCAAAGAGATGGCCAAACTCTAACTGTCCGCAAATAAACCAGTTATGCCTCATGGGGTACGCGCGATCGTTGGGAAATCCCTACGCGTCATCTCGAATAGCTTCGACCACGCGGCCGTCCGGCTCGAGTCGGCCGGGGAGAGCGAGCCCTTCGGAGAGCTTCGTGAACGCGTCATAGAGCTCTCTACGTTCCATGCGCAATTGCTCGAGTGCCGCTTTGCGGCGATACCGTGTGAGACGCACGCGAATCGAGCGCAGCGTCTGCCGCGCGAGGCGCTGATAGTTGAGCACGAGATAGGCGCTCGCCGCGCTCAAGAAAAAAGCAGTGACGCCTGTCAAAAGAGGCGAGCCCGGTATCGCCGGATAGATGGGCTCGAGGAGCCGATTGCCGAGGGCTACGAGCACGGCGACCACGAACCACGTGACGGGAAAGGCAATCGCTCCCGCGACGAGCTTGAGAGAAGCTTCGTCTTTTTGTTTGCGCGCGGCTTTCTTCGAAATGAGCAGAACGGCGAGGGCTGTGGGCATGTTCACGATATAGCCGAGGATTAGGATCGGGGGCAGCAGCAGATAGACGAGCATCATTTGCAACACGAGGATGGCACCGAGCCAGGGCGAGGCGAGTCGTGGGGAGCTGTCGAGCTCGTGATCGTGAAGCCCGAGCTCCCGCATGTTCTCGTCATATTCTCGAACGCGCGCAAACAGCTGCTCGATCTCCTTGGGCTGTGTGCCCATGAGCGCGTTGTAGCCCGTCCACATGCGTGAGAAAGCGAGAACGCGCTCCTTCATGTCGGGACGCGGGGGGGACGCGCCGGCACGATGGGCTCGCTCCGCCCGTAGCAGTTTGCGCCCTCGGTGCATCGCGTGGTGTTGCTGCCAACTCTCGGTGGCGTGAACGACCTGATGGAGCACCCTTTCGAGCTCTTGGGTCAGCCGTCGGTACTGCTCGCGCTTCGCTTCGCCAGTCGCGTTTGCCGAGAGGGCCTCGTCGAGCTCGAGCGGCGGGTGGATGGCAACGAGCACGCTCGAGCCCAGAAGACGTTTCTGGTCGTAATGCAGGCCGATGGGGATGATCACGGGTGGCGGGGCGTTCTCCGGCGTGAGCTCACGCGCACGGTAGTAGAGCCTCGCGGCGCCCGTTTTGAGCTCCTTCGGGAAAGGCTCGTCATGGCTGTCTCCTTCCGGGAAAAGTGCTGCGAACTTTCCCCCCGCGATCGCCTCGGCGAGCACGTCGAGACTCTTCCGGTTGGCCTCGCGCCGCATCTCCTCGTCAGAACCGGCAAAATCCTGACGCCGATAGACGGGCACTATCTCGAGTGCCCGCATGAGCGGGCCGAGGACGGGCCAGGCGAAAAGCCCGTGCCGAGCGCCGAGAACGATCTGCCGCGGAAAATGAGCGAGGACGAGCCCGCCGTCGATGATCGCGTTAGGATGCCATGAGACGACGAGACCGCCACCATCTTCGGGGATGTTCGCGAGGCCGGTTACCTCGACGCGATGAAAGAAGATGCGGAGCAGCCATCGCACGAAGGAGACCGCGACACGGTAGGCCATCGTGAAATCGTAATGAGTCCTGGCGCCAATGTCGACCAGCCCGGAGGGTGGAAACGACGCGCTCTTGGACTATGATGCTCCCGCATCCAAAAGGAGACCTACGATGTCCGGTCCGAGCGAGCCTGACGAAAACGACGAAAATGACGAGAACGCCCCGGCGGAAGAAGAGGAAGAAGACTTCGCCGCCATGTTCGAGGCGTCTCAACAGCCGTCATCTTTGCACGAAGGTGATGCGGTCGAAGGGACGATTGTTGCCATCGGCTCCGACGTCGCTTTCGTGGACGTGGGTAGCAAAGGCGAAGCGACCATCGATCTCGTAGAGCTCACCGAGCCCGGGGAGCCTGGTGAGTCTGCTGAACCATCGGTGAAAGTTGGAGACAAAGTCAAAGCTGTCGTTGTTTCAACTTCTGGCGGCATCAAGCTTTCGCACAAGCTCGCACGGCAAGCCGCGACGCGCGAAGCTCTGGAAGACGCGTATCGCTCCGGGCTCCCGGTGGAAGGGCGTGTCGAGAAAGCCATCAAAGGCGGTTTCGAAGTTCGCTTCTCCTCTCAGCGCGCGTTTTGCCCCATCTCGCAAATCGATACGCGTTATACCGAAGATCCGTCGATTCACGAGGGCAAGGTCTACACTTTCCGCATCGTCGAGATAAAGCGTGACGGCAAAGACGTTGTCGTATCCCGGCGATCGCTCCTCGAAGAGGAGGCGCGTGAGCGCGCTGAAGAGGTCCGCAAGCTCATTGTTCCCGACGCCGTTCTTCCGGGCGAGGTGGTATCGGTGCGCGACTACGGTGCCTTCGTCGATCTCGGTGGAGGCGTCCAAGGATTGCTCCATGTCTCGGAGATGAGCTGGTCCCGTGTGACCGATCCTTCGACCATCGTCCAACCGGGCGACGAGATCACAGTGCAGGTCCTGCGCGTCGACGAAGAGCAAGGGAGGATCTCGCTCGGCTTGAAGCAGCTTCAAGCCGATCCGTGGCTGGCCGTGTCGGCGACCTATCGTGTCGGTCAAGTGATGAGCGGCCGCGTCGTACGGCTCGCCGATTTCGGAGCGTTCATCGAGATCGCGCCGGGTATCGAAGCTCTCGCGCATGTTTCCACCTTCCCGCCAACGGGCAAGACCGATGGATGGAAAGCGAGTGTTTCGCCGGGTAACGAAGTCGCGGTCGAGATCCTGACGATCGACTCGGAGCGCAAGCGCATGGGGGTGGCCGTCGTTGATGAAGGCTCTGTCCGTGCCGAGAACGCCCACGCTCGAGCTTCGAAAAAGGTCGAGCTCGGCGCTCACCTCATAGGCAAGGTCGAGCGCCACGAGAATTATGGCGTCTTCGTGTTTCTGAAGCCTGGGAGCACGGGTTTGCTTCCGGTCGAAGAGACGGGCCTCGACCATGGTGAGGATCTTCGAAGGGCTTTTCCCGTTGGAAGTGACGTGGAGGTGATCGTGCTCGAAATCGATGCCGAGCGCGGACGGATCCGCTTGAGCGCGAAAGCCGTCACCGAAGGCCGAGAAAAGAGCGAAGCGCGCGACTTTGCCGAGCGTCAGGACCGCGCGCAGAGCGAAAGCTTTGGCTCTCTGGCCCAGACTCTCCGCGACGCGATGAAGGGCGGCGACAAGAAGTGATGCTACGCGCGGAGCCCGACCTCCGAAGGCTCTTCTCGACGCGCCGCCGCCAATAGAGACTTCCACATTTTGTCCGCGTGTTGGAGCTCCCGCCGGTAGTCGACCGGCGGCATTTCGAAAGCCCGCTTGAACTCTCTCCCAAATCTTGTCGGGGACATGCGAAGCGCGCCGGCGATGTCTGACAATCGCTCGGGACTACCAAAAGCGCGGTCCAACGCTTTCTTGATTTCGCGCGCGGTCTTCGAAGGGTGCGCGACGCGTCCCACGTCGAGAAATTCTTTCGCGCCGTCGAAAACGTCCATCATTTCCAAGATCGTAGAAGGTGCGACCGAAGGCGCCGGCGCGAAAAGGACGGGTCGACGTGGCGCGCCCTTGGGAAGGCGGTTTTTTGACGTGAGCCCGGTCCATTGCGCGTGGCAACGCGAGAGGACGGCACGCACGATCGAGAAGGGAGGGAGAAATATGCCGTACGTGCTCTCCGTGGGCGCAACGATGTGATCGCCTCGTTGGTAGGCGATTCTTCCGCGAGTTACGTCGACGACGCCGCATTGCCAATAACGCCCCGTTAGCTCATCGCCTATGGCGACGTTTTTTTCGAGGACCTCTCGTGTCAGACGCACCACGCCTTCTTCTACGATCTGCACCTTGCCTCGAACGTAGAAAGGGCGCGCGCGACGCCGGCGACGTCCGCTCACGAGCGCTTCCTTGTCGCTATGCGACCACTTCTTGATTTCTGCCTCGCGATGCTGCGCGAGAGAGCGATTCAGTTGACGCTCGTTCCAAACGAGCCGCACGGGATGGCGAGACGCGGTGTAGCGCGCGCCTCGTCCGGCGTTGTGCTCCGCGACTCGGCGCTCGAGATCGGTAGTAATACCGGTATAGAAACTTCCGTCCGCGCAGCGCAGAAGGTAGCAGTAATAGAATCGTGTATCGATGGCCGAAGGATAGCAGGAAACGGACGCTCGAGACGAGAATGATAAACTTAGGCGCAATGGAAGAAGGACCGAGAACGTTCGAATTGGATGGGCGCGACGCGTTGAGCGCGGAGGCGTTGAGACGCTTTGCCCACGAGGCCGTGGACTGGATGGTCGATTACATGACCGAGCCCGGCGGCGACGGGCCGATTCTCTCTCCAAAGCTCACGAAGGACGTCTTCGACCTCTTTCGCGAAGAGCTACCGAATGAAGGGAGTGAGCCCGGCGCGGTGTTCGAGGAGTTTCGCGAGAAAATCGTACCCGATGCGACGCACCTTCAGAGCCCCGGAAACTTCGCCTACATTCCGAACTCGACGGGCGTCATTGGTGTCGTCGCTGACATCTTGACGGCCACGATGAATCAGAACGTCAGTCTCGTTCGAGGAGGACCCACGGCCGCCGCGGTCGAGGCTCAGGTCGTCGGCTGGCTACAGTCTCTGCTCGGTTATCCCAAGAGTGGCGGTGGTGTTCTCACGAGCGGCGGGTCGCTGGCGAACTTGATGGGGCTAGCGCTTGCCCGCCATCGAGCCGGCGCCGGAGACAATCTCACTTTCTATTTTTCGGAAGAGACCCACAGCTCTATGGACCGAGCGTTGCGATTTCTCGGGCTTCCACCCGAGGCAGTCCGGAGGTTGCCGACCGACGACGAGTTCCGCATGAGCCCCGAGGCCCTGGAGGAGGCTGTCAAAGAAGATCGCGCCCGCGGCAAGAGGCCTGCCGCCGTCGCCGCGACCGCGGGGACGATTGGCAGCGGCGCGGTCGATCCGCTCGAAGAGATCGCGGGCATATGCGAGCGCCATGGCCTGTGGCTCCACGTCGACGGCGCCTACGGGGCTCTGTCGGCTGCCGCCGAAAGCGGCGCATGGATGCGCTCGGGACTCGCGCGTACCGACTCCCTTTCCATCGACCCGCATAAATGGCTCTTCGTTCCCGTCGGCACGAGCTGCCTGCTCGTGCGCGATGTCGACTTCATGCGGCGCTTCTTCACGGCGGTGCCGGAATACCTGAAAGTGAGCGTCACCGAGGGCGAGATCGGCCAACCCATGGAACATACGATGGAGCTTTCGCGGCGCTTCCGCGCGCTTCGGCTCTGGATGTCGTTCAAAATCTATGGTGCGCGCGCGGTCCGAGAGAAAATCGAAGACCACTTACGATGGACGCAACTTTTTGCGTCTTGGGTCGAGGCGGCCTCGGGTTTCGAGCTGTCCGCGCCGGTGATGACGAGCACGGTGTGTTTTCGCTACGTGCCTCCCGGGGTCGAGAGCGAGGAGGCGCTCGACCGCTTGAACGAGGAGCTCATGGAGCGCGTGAATCGTGAGCCCGGACTCTTCGTCTCACGCAATCGGCTGCGTGGACGCTTCACGCAGAGGGTGTGCATCACCCACCTCCGGACGACGGAAGAGGACATTCGTCGTTTGTGGGAGGCTTATCAGAAGTTGGCGGTAACGTTATAGAGGGTCACCACCCCAAAACGTAGCGCTCACGCCGCACGTCGGCAGCGCCCACGAGGTTTCCTAGTTCCGGATCGACGCCTCTAGCGCGGTAATTCTAGTGGAGCCCCCCGACGGATCCGCGCACGATCACTATAGGCTCAAACACATGAGACGATCGCCTTGACGAGGCGCGCGACCTCTTCCTCGGTGTTGAAGAAATGACAGGCCACCCGAAGGAGCCGGTCGTCTTTGACGCTCGCGAGAATCTTGCGTTCTTCCAAACATGCTTGTACCTCGGCAGCGTTTGTCATCTCGAAGCTCACGATGCCGGCGCGCTCGTCCCATGCGTCGGGGGTTGCAGCCTCGAGGCCCGCCGCGCGCGCGCTTTCGATGAGCTCCGTCGTGAGCTTCTTGACGCGTGCCTCGATGTTCTCGAGCCCGACCTCTCTCAAGAACTCCGTGGAGCGCTTCATCACCACGAGGCCGAGATGGTTCGGGTTGCCATATTCGAAACGGTGCGCGCTCGCGGCGAGCTCGAGCGGCTCATCCCATTTGTCGGGTGAAGCAAAACTGAACTTCGCGACGTAGGGCGGCTCGACCCGCGGAATGACCTCCTCACGCACATAGAGAAATCCGGCCCCCGCGAGACCGAGAAGACCTTTGTGACCGCCACAGGCGATGGCGTCCGCCTCGAGGGCGACGAGCGGCGTTGCCAGCACACCCACGCCTTGGATCCCGTCGACGACGAGCAACACGTCACGTTCGCGGCACGCACGGCCGAGCGTCGGCAGATCGAAGCGATACCCCGTCCCGTAGGTGACCCAGGACACTGCGACGACGCGGGTGCGCGCGCTGAGCTTTTGGACCAAGTCATGCGCTCCGCCGGATGCGATCGTGATCGTGACACCACGGCTAGCGAGACGCCGCCAAGGTAGCAAGTTGGCCTCGTGCTCGAGATCGCTGACAATCACTTCGTCTCCTTCCGCGAGGCCGAGGCCGGAGGCCAGGATGTTGATTCCCTCCGAAGTATTCTTGACGAAGGCGAGCGTGTGAGCGGGTGCGCCGACGAGCGCGGCCAGCGACGCGCGGGTTTCTTCGCACCGCTCCATGTCGAAGGCGTTTTTACCCGCGTTCTCGTAGAAATCGGTCAGAAACCCAGCGATCGCGTCTTCCGCGCAACGCGGTAAGGGCGCTTTGTGAGCTAATGCGAAATGAGTCCAGTTCTCGAGCGTCGGGAACTCGCGGCGGATTTCCGCGATCTCGGTATCAATAAGCATGGGGAGCACCGGGAGCATCCGGAAAACGCGCCTTCCCGGACTGCTCGGGCAGGGGCTCGGTCAAACGATACCTTGTCGCCATCACGCTTCCACCGCGGCCCGGCGCCCACCACGCCCAAACCGTCCGCGCGTGTTTCACCATGTGGTGCATCGTGTTGGGAGGCGTGTCGAGGGCGGCGATGAAGGTCTCGTCGCCCACCGTCGACTCGACGCGACCCTCGAGCAGGTCATACATCCCCGGTGACGGGTGCAGGTGGCCGGGATAGATGGCCCGAGGTGCGAGCTCGAGCTCGCCAAAGGAAAAATCTTGCTGGGGGATGGTGTCGGTTCCGACGAGCGTCTTCCACCGGACCACTTCTTTCATAACGTCCGGCAAGTTGGGTTGAGGGTCCCAGTCAACTCGAGACGCGTTCACATGCGTCGAGCTGTCTTGAACCGACGAGGTGGCAGACGTCACCGCCAGCACAGCTATTATGATGGCTAGTCTTCTCATAAGCGCTCCTGTCGAGGCCCGCGTCTCGGGGCCGTCACACCGTGCATCCACACAAGACGTATCACACGAAAGCGGTGTCCGCGATAAGGCTCGAGGTAGCTCGACCATGCGCTCTTCGGAAGCCCGCTCTTCGCCCGCCAACAGATAAGCGATCGTGTTAGGGAGATTGTAATCCCCGAGGAGCAACGCGTCGCCTGCGCCGAGCGCCGTACCCTGCACATAGGCGATCGTCCAGGGCCCGATGCCGTGTATCGCGGCCAGACGTTGAGCGAAAGTTTCAGCACCCGTTGAGCCCGTTGAAGCTGACGCGGCCTCTTCGATGCGCGACGCGTATTTAGCGACGCGTCGGATCGTACGGGCTTGTTTTGGGCGCACGCCAAGTGCAACAAGCGCGTAGTCGGGGGTCGAGGCGAGCGTTCGCGGATCGGGGGGAAGACGGAGCGCGACAGGTCCGGGCACGGGCGCGCCGAGTTTTCGTACGAGCTTTCCCCAGGAGCTACAGGCCTCTTGCCAAGTGACGAGCTGGAGCAACGTTACTTGGACGACGCGGTGGACGATGCGCGGGAACGTCGGTAAGTAGATTCCGGGATATTGCCGCCATAGCTTTCGAACGACACCGCGGTCCGGCTCGAACGTTTCCGGCTTGTCCTCGAGGCCAAGAAGCTTCGAGGCGTGCGGCACGAGCCAGGGGGCGCCCTCGCCAAAACCGTGAACGGTGAGCTTCCGGCCGCGTTGCTCCACCGCGAGACTCGCCGCGCCTTCGGGCGTCCCGAGTGCGAGGGCCATGGCACCGTTTTCGAGGCGCAACGTGGGATCGTATTTTCCCATGCGCGAGGCCGCCATCGTACGTCGCAAGTCGTAGGCTTCGGGTGCTTCGAGCTCGACGGTAATATCGGCCAACCGGGAATCCTGTCAGAGCACGTCGCGGCGAAGATCCGGGAACACGTGCGATTCCTTGCTAAGAAGGTCGATGACGAGCCGAGAAAAAAAATTAGTCTCGAGCCCGTGGCTGAGCGCGATGGTTTCCATCACGCGCCGGCCAAGCGCGGTCATGGCGTCCATATAATCGATCACGATTACACGGAGATCGTTGTCTTCGGGGAAGAGATTGCGGCCGTGGAGCGGAGCTCTCGCGCGTACTTTGAGATGGCTCTCGTCGCGCTCTGCGCCGAAATAAAGGCCTTCCTTCTGGTCTGCGATCCCCGAGGTCAGCTCGGCGCCAACGGGGAAATAGCCGCGCCAGGCGCGGCCTCCGAGCTCCATACGGATCTTCAGCTTGTCGCTTGGTTCGAAGGCGCGACCCGCGTGCATCAGCTCGAGCTTTAGCCGTCGTCGACGCCGTGACCGATGATGTAGAAGAAACCACTCTCGACGGCCGCTTGCCGGATCTGTTTCGGAGCGCATCGCGGCTCGCATGTCGATGACGGGTAGGAAAGTCGTCGGGGTCACATGGGGGATCATGAGGCTCTTTGGGCAGGGGCGCAAATCACCGGGTTGAGCTTTGACACACGGTCTGGGTCGCGGTAGGGTTTTCTTTGTAGAGTGTAGTTTTTCTCTACCTGTACCAGCAGTGGACCGCAGGGAGAAGAAAAGAACTAGCCCTGTGGTCTTTTTTGTTGCCAGTGCGAGGTCTACACAATACCCCGGCTTCGGCCGGGTCAAATTTTGAGGAAAGGAGGTAGACCCGCATGGCAGAAGGCACTGTGAAGTGGTTCAACGATAGCAAGGGTTTCGGATTCATTCAGCGTGAAGACGGACCGGACGTTTTCGTACACCACTCGGCTATCGTCGGCACAGGTTTCAAATCGCTCCAAGAAGGTGAGCGAGTCGAGTTCGAGATCACCCAGGGACCCAAGGGACCCCAGGCCGCGAACGTGAAACCCGTCTAGTCGACCTGTTCAAATTTAATAGCCCCGTCGCCTTGTTGGCGGCGGGGCTTTTATTCTTTCACGGTGGGCCGCTCGGCCTTTGCGATCACATCGCGCAAGAGAATCGCTTCCGGTTCGAGACAATCAGAGGCGCTCGCGCCGTCTTGCTCCACGCCGAAGGCACGCTCGGCTTCTGCCACTACCCGGACCCGAACGAAAGCGAGGAGCCGGGAATCGTCGAGTACCGCCGGCTGATGAACGTCCATTTCCCGGGTAAGGAGCTGAACCGGTACTCTCGCTATACGGCTACGCCTTCGGGATGCTCGTGGTGGAAGGCCTCGAGCGCGCGGGAAGAAACCTGACGAGGGACGGTTTCCTGGAGGCGATGGAATCGATCAAGGATTGGGACAGTGGAGGCATCCTCCCACCCGTGAGCTTCTCCGCGGAGAACCACCATGCGCAAAGAGCCGGCGTGATCTGCGAGCTGAAGGACGGCAAGTTCGTGCCACTAACCGACTGGCTGGAGCCATAGAGTGGCTTACAGTGAGAAAGTTGCCGAGCGCTTGCGCCAGGCATTGAAGCGAAGGCGCAATATTAGCGAGCGAAAGATGTTTGGTGGCATTGCCTTTCTGCGGAATGGCAACATGTGCTGTGGCGTGAACGGCACCGATCATGCTGCGTCTCGGAAAGGACGGCGCTCTGAAGGCTCTCTCGGAGCGGCATATTCGCGAAATGGATTTCACCGGCACGCCCCTGTCCACAATGGTGTACTTGCGCCCCGCAGGCTACCGCAAAGACGAGGACCTGAAGCGATGGCTAAAGCGAGCAATCAACTACGCCAAGACCCTGCCGCCGAAATAGCTAAAGCGAGCCAGTTACACCTGAAAGCGTTTTAGCCACGAGACGGCTCTCATCCCCACATCCCCGATTTTATCCCCACATCCCCTTGCTTTTAAAACAGGCCGTTCAAAAGCAAGGAGAGGTGGGGATAAGAAAGAATTTGCTCCAAAACGTGGAACGGAATTCTAGGTTCTGACGCGTTAGAGGCTAGCGATCGCAGGTCACCCAATCCCCGCGGGGCGTGCGCCTCTTGGTCCAGATATACCAATACTCGCCGTCATAGGTCCAAAAGCCCCCCTCGAGAAACTGTCCGTTATGCTGTGTCGGGTCCCGGCAGGCGCGCGACTGATAACAGCCCTCGCGGTCTCCCGGCATCCGCACGACTTGCTTCAATCCCCCGCGGAGCCTTTCGAAATTCGTGCCGCACTTTTCGATGAGCACGGCCCGCGCGTCCATCTCCCGGTTGACTCTCGGGCGCGCGCGTTTGCCGTCCGTCTTGCAGCAGCGATACCCCTCCCATAGCTGGATCGACTGCTGCATGCGTCGAAATTTGCCAACGAACTCGGCATAGCTCCGTTCTTCGAGTAACGCCCCCACAGCCTCGAACGAGCCGTAGAGCGGGGTCAAGTAGAGCGCGGGATCGCAGCGGATGCAGCTAATGGAGCCCCCCGCCTCGGTCTCGGCGACGATCTCTTCGAGCGTCTCGAAAGCTTCGTCGAGGAGTCCTTCGATGGCGCGGCACGTCTCGACTTGCTCTGCTCCCGCGCACTCCGCCGTCGTCAAGGAGAGCTGAAAGGCTTCTTCGAGCTTCGCGCGTACCGCGAGAACACCCGCGTGGTCCGGGCCGCCGCAAGGCGGGCAAGGCTCGGGCTCGGCATTTTGGAAGAGCATCAGCAATATCGGGGCGTGCAACACGAATCGATACATATCCTTCATTCTATCGCCTCCGACCGCTTTCAGCTTCCCATGACATCGCGCAGGCAATCGTGGCCGTAACAAGAAACAAGGGGATCAAGAATCGGCGTGTCATAATGGTTAACCAGTGCAAACTAACGAGAATATCAGAAACATCGCCATCATCGCGCATGTCGACCATGGCAAGACAACACTCGTGGACGCGCTGCTCCATCAAAGCGGTGTATTCCGAGAGAACCAGGCGGTCCGGGAGCGCGTCCTCGATTCGGGCGAGCTCGAGCGCGAACGGGGTATCACCATCCTCGCGAAGAACACCGCCATCATGTACCGAGGCGTCAAGATCAACATCGTCGACACCCCAGGACACGCGGATTTCGGCGGCGAGGTCGAGCGTGCCCTCAGCATGGTGAACGGCGTGATGTTGCTCGTGGATGCCAGCGAAGGACCGCTCCCGCAGACGCGCTACGTATTGGGAAAAGCGCTCGCTCTCAAGCTTCCCTTGCTGCTTATCGTGAACAAGATCGACCGGCAGGACGCGCGCGTCCAGGAGGTGGTGAACGAGGTCTTCGATTTGTTCATCGATCTCGACGCGACCGAAGAGCAGCTCGAGTTTCCGATCTTGTACGCGAATGCGCGCGCGGGAACGCTACGCGCGGACCCGGAGGAGCCGGAAGGAGAGGATACGGATCTCCGTCCGATGTTCGATGCGATCCTCGAGTTGCCCGCGCCGAACGGAGACGCCGAGGGCTCGCTTCAGCTCATGGTGTCGAATCTCGACTACAGCGACTATCTAGGGCGGCTCGCGATCGGGCGGATTACGCGGGGAACGCTAACGGTCGGGGACGACGTCAGGGTCGCCAAAGCGGATAAGAGCATCCAGAAGACCCGCATCACCAAGCTCTTCACGTTCTCCGGTCTCGAGCGCATCTCCGCCGACGCCGTCGGGGCCGGGGATATCGTGTGCCTCGCCGGGGTCAACGGGATCGCGATTGGCGACAGTGTCGTCGACGTGGAAGCACCCGAGCCGCTCCCCCGCCTCCGGATCGACGAGCCCACCCTTTCTATGGTCTTCTCCGTCAACACGTCCCCTTTCGCGGGGAACGAAGGCGAGCACGTCACGTCTCGAAAAATCCGGGAGCGGCTCGAAAAAGAGCTCTTGACGAACGTGTCGCTGCAGATGGAGGAGGCCGATACGGCGGACGCGTTCAAGGTCTATGGCCGCGGTGAGCTCCAGCTCGCTATCCTCGTCGAGACGATGCGCCGTGAAGGCTACGAGCTCACCCTTGCGAACCCCGAGGTCATCATCAAGGAAGTCAATGGTGTCAAGAAGGAGCCGTTCGAGATCTTGCTCGTCGACGTGGCCGAAGCTTATCAAGGCGTCGTCGTCGAGAAGCTCGGCATCCGTAGGGGTCAGATGACGCATATGGTCAATCATGGCTCGGGGCGCGTGCGGCTCGAGTTTCGTTTGCCGTCGCGAGGGCTCATCGGGATCCGAAGCGAGCTTCTCGCCGATACGCGTGGAACGGCGGTCATGAATACGCTCTTCGACGGCTATGACGATTGGCAGGGCTCCCTTCCCAAGAGGCTGACGGGGTCTCTGGTCGCGGATCGTCGCGGGAAGTCGACGGCTTACGCCCTGCACAATCTCGAAGATCGCGGCGAGCTTTTCATCGGGCCCATGAGGGAGGTCTATGAAGGCATGGTCGTAGGGGAGAATGCCCGCTCGGCCGATTTGGATGTCAATGTCACCCGCGAGAAAAAGCTCACCAACATGCGCTCGTCGACATCGGAGATTGCCGTGAAGCTCACGCCCCATCGCGAGCTCAATCTCGAGCAAGCGATCGAGTTCATTCGGGGCGACGAGCTCGTCGAGACCACGCCGAAATCGGTTCGACTCAGAAAACGGATCCTCGCCGCGAACCGGCGACCCAAACGCCGTACGGATCTTTAATCGCCCTCGGTCAAACTATACTTGACAAGACTATACTGTTTAGGACTGGGTCCATCAGAGACGGCTCGAGCTCGGGGTTCGGATGGCCTTTGGCGCGGGTGTCGAGAATATCGTTGGATTCGTGCTCGGCCCCGGGATCGGTCTCAGCATGATCGGCATCGTCGCCGGCCTGTTGGCGAGCGTTCTGGTGACACGCTTGTTGACGCGTTTCTTGTTCGAGGTCGGGCCCACGGATGGATGGGCGATCGGGAGCGTCGTCGTGCTGCTCGGCGTGACAGCCACTTTGGCGAGCTTCGTCCCGGCATGGCGGGCCGCGCATGTTGATCCGTTGAGCTCGCTTCGCCCGGAATGAGCTCGAACGTCGGGAGGAGTGCCGATAGAAAAATAAGGTACACTTCTCTTTGCGCTCTCTGTGGTCCCGATATGTTGTCGACGTCCGCACGAAGGTAGATTCAGAGATCGAGCCTGGCGGGGAGCGTCGTGTCGTCATCATTCTCTTGGCGGCAATCCTGTCTCTGTTCGTGATCCGCTTTGCCGGGGCGTCCGAGGAAACGCGCTGGCTCTCGTCCCTGATGGAGCTCATGGGTCTCGACTGGCTCGCGGATCGGTTGCGATATGCGCTCGAGGGCTCTCCCAGCTCGCGTATGAATCATCTCGTTTACTGGGCTCTTTGGCGCATCGTGGGCTACGTGATCCTGCCGGTGCTCGTTATCCGCGGGCTTCTCGGCGAGCGCGTCAGCGAATTCGGCCTCAGCCTCCGTGGGACGTGGGCCTATGGCCGCTTTTATCTACTTCTGCTCCTGGGTAGCGCGCCTTTCGTCGTGCTGGCCTCGTTCCATCCCGAGTTCCAGGCGAAATACCCCTTCTACACGATTATCGAAGGTGAATCTCTCTGGCCCGGCTTTTGGATTTGGGAAGTGCTCTATGCGCTGCAATTCGTGAGCCTGGAGTTCTTCTTTCGGGGCTTTCTACTGCACGGGCTTTCACGCCGCTTCGGTTACATGGCGATTCTTGTGATGATGGTGCCGTACATGATGATCCATTTTCAGAAGCCCGGGCTCGAAGCCTTCGGATCCATCATCGCGGGCTTCGTGCTCGGCACATTGGCCCTCGGAGGCCGATCGATCTGGTGGGGTGCGCTCGTGCATGTCAGCGTCGCGCTCTCGATGGATCTCCTCGCCGTCTGGCACAGGGGTTTGCTTTAAGTTGAATCTTCGAAGGCTTTTTCTTCTCTGCGCGTTGGGCCTCTCGAGCCCGGGAGCGGCCTTGCAGCCCATACAACCCACCAAGGATGACGAGCCCGCCGAAGAAGAAAAGAAGAGTCGGCTATTTCTACTATTGGCCTATCAGCCGGGGTGGGTGGCGGCAACGTCCGATTTCCTCGCGGGCCACAACGAGGCAGGCGAGCCGATCGAACGTGTCCAGGCTTTCAAGGTCGAGCTCGGCTGGCAAACGGACGGCACGAAGGATTGGGAGCAGCGTTATCGACTTCCCGCCTTCGGGATCGGCGTCTACAAGGCGAGCTTCGAAAACGGCGAAGAGCTCGGCGCGCCTGTGGCGCTCTATGGTTGGTTCACTTGGCCCATGTTCAACGTGAGCAGAAAGCTCGACGTCACGACAGAGTTGAGCCTGGGTGCCGCGTTCAACTGGAATCCTTTCGACCCCGAAGTAAACCCGGCGAACGACGCGGTCAGCACGCGCGTGACGTTCTTCGCCGAGTGGGGCCTCCTCGCGCGCTACGCCTTGACGCCCAGGCTCGACTTGATGGCGGGTGGGATGTTCACGCATTTCTCGAACGGAGGAACGGGCTTCCCCAACCTCGGCGTCAACGCTCTGACCCCGGTCGTCCGCGTCGGCTATCACTTCCAAAACGACCGCCCTCGCTTTGTGCGCCGAGAGCTTCCGCCGTTCGAGCCGTTCTGGGAGATGACGCTTGCGGGAGGTGCGGGTTGGAAGAAGGTCGCGCTCGAGGAAGGCCCGGAAGACTTCGGCGTCTTTGCAGCGACTTTCGAGCTCAGCCGTCACGTCCACAGCATGGGGAAGCTCGTCGGCGGCGCCGATTGGACTTACGACGACTCGGCCAATGCGGGCCTCGACCACGTCTCGAGCTCGGATAGAATGGCGGTCGGTCTCTTCGGCGGCTACGAGCACCTGATTGGCCGCTTCTCCATCCCTGTCTCGGTCGGCTACTATGTGGCTCGAGGTCGTGAAGACGACCGGCTCCCAGCGCTCTACCAAAAGATCGGCTTGAAATATCACGTCACCGACAGACTATTCGTCGGTCTAAAAACGCGGTTCTACAACTTCACCAAAGCGGACTTCGTCAAGTGGACCCTGGGCTACGACTTCCGCCGTTGGTAACTAAACGCTCAGTTCTGACGCGCTTCGAAGTGATGGGTTCCCGACCCGATAGTGTCGACGCGGCCGTCCGGCAGACGGACCGTCGCGTCGGTATTGGGTGGGATCGACACCGTTAGCTCGAATCGATTACCGTCGCTCTTCCAGCTCGACACGACGGTGCCGTACATCGTCTCGAGCGAGGCCTTGGCGTGCGTCAGACCGCCCCCGGGACGGGGATGGATGATGACATGCTTGTAGCCGGGTGCGGCCGAGCTCGTGTCGATCCCGGCCACGACGCGATACATCCAGTCTCCCACGGCCCCATAGGCGTAGTGGTTGAAGGAGTTCATCGTGGGGCTTTGAAACGAGCCATCTGGCTTCTGCCCGTCCCAGCGCTCCCATATCGTCGTTGCGCCCTGCGTGACAGGATAGAGCCAGGAAGGATAACTTTCTTGAAGCAGCAAGTCGTAGGCGACATCGAGATGGCCGAATCGCGTCAAAACGTCGTTGAGATAAGGTGTTCCGAGAAAGCCCGTCGTGAGATGGTTCTCCCGCGCCCGCACATCCGCCGCGAGGCGCCGCGCGGCTTCGGGCCTTTGCGTTTGTGCGAGCAGGTCGAAATTCAGTGATAGCGAGTAGGCGGTTTGCGTATTCTCCGCCACCCGTCCCGTGGCCGTCACGAACTCCTTTTGGAACGCGGCCCGGATATCGGACGCGAGCGCCTCGTAGGTGAGCCTGTCGCTCTCGCGTCCGAGCACGCGGGCCGTCTTTGCAAGAAGGCCCGTCGAATGCGCGAAAAAGGCCGTCGCGATGACGTCGGTGCCCGTTGTCGCGCCCGGATAAGCCGGGTTCGTCGTGCTGTAGGCGAGCCAATCTCCAAAGTGAAATCCTGAGCTCCAAACGAGGTCCTCGCCTGCTTGCGCTTTCATGTACAGAACCCAGGCTCGCATGCTCTCGTATTGCACTTCGAGAATCCGCGTGTCCCCGTAAGCGAGATAGAGCGTCCACGGGATGATCGTGCCCGCGTCAGCCCAACCGGCGGAGCCCGCGCCACTTTCGTCGCTAGATAGAACATCCGGGATCACCCATGGGATGGCGCCGTTGTCATATTGATCGGCGGCCAAGTCGGCGAGCCATCGCGTAAAAAAAGCCGCGACGTCCATATTGAACGCGGCCGTGCGCGCAAAAACTTGAGCGTCGCCCGTCCACCCCATCCGCTCGTCGCGCTGCGGGCAGTCCGTGGGCACGTCGAGAAAGTTCCCCTTCTGTCCCCAGACGATGTTCCGCTGAAGTTGATTGAGGTTTTTGTTTGACGTCTCGAACGTACCCGTGACCTTCATGTCGGAGTGGATGACGATGCCGGTCAAGCTGTCGAGCGTCGCCTCACCGGGATAGCCATCGACCGCCACGTAACGAAAGCCCTGAAAAGTGAAATGCGGCTCATAGATGCTTCGGTCTTCGTCGAGGATGAACTGCACTTGCTGCGTCGCACCGCGTAAGTTCTCCGTGTAGAAATTGCCTTCGCTGTCGAGAACCTCTGCGTGTTTCAGCGTAATGGTTCGTCCTGCCCAACTCGCTCGGGGGTCGAGTTGCACGCGGACCCAGCCCACCATGTTCTGGCCCATGTCGAACACCGTGTCGCCGTCCGGCGTGCGCAAGATCGCGATAGGGCGAATCTCTTCCATCCGGCGAACAGGAGGTCCCACCGCGGCAATAAGCTTTGCCTCGGGCGAGGGGACGACTCTCACATCCGACCACGCGCTATCGTCGTAGTCGCGACGGCTGAAGCCGGGCTCTTCGCGCCGTGCGTCGTAGACCTCACCCATATAGATGTCGGAGGCGCGGATCGGGCCTTCGGTGAATGATTTCCACGTTGTGTCCGTTCCGACGATCTGAACCTCGCCGTCCTCGTAGACGATGCGGATTTGAGCAAGAAGCGCGAGCGTGTCGCCGTAATAGTTTCGCTGCCCTTCGAAGCCGATGAACCCGCGATACCAACCGTCGCCGAGCGACACGCCGATGGCGTTGTCTCCCTCGTGCAGCTGAGCGGTGACGTCGTAAGTCTGATACTGAAGTCGCTTTCGATATGCCGTCCATCCGGGCGTGAAGAGCTCGTCGCCGACCCGAACACCGTTGAGCTCCATCTCATACAGCCCGAGGCTCGTCACATAGGCCCGGGCCGAGCGTACTTTGCGCGCAACGTCGAACGTCCGGCGCAGCATCGGCGCGGGCTGGGATTGGGATTTATCTTCGCTAACGCTGGGCGTGATCCACCGCGCTAGCCAGTCGGTTGCATCGAGAAGCCCCATCTCCCACCACGCGGTCGCGCTCCATGGCAACGTCTGATCACTCGCGTCCCAAACCTGCACGCGCCAGTAGTAACGCGTGCTCGACTGGAGAGGGGGACCCTCGTAGACACGATGCACCGACGCGGTCTCGAGGACTTTACCCGAGTCCCACAGGAGCCGGTTCTCGGTGGTCAGATCGGCCGAGCTGCTTGCCACTTGGATACGATAAGCGCTCTGCATCCAGTTGGGCTCGGTGGTGTCCACTTTCCAGCTGAGCCTCGGGTTGGTGACGTCGATACCAAGGGGACTCTCCTTGTACTCGCAGACCAGGTCGACGGCGTTTTGCGCGACCGCCGGCGCGGCGGCAAGTGCGAAGGGGAGAATCACTGCGAATCGAAGATATGCACGCATGATGGGACATCATACAAGACCTCCCACCGGTTTGACCTTTCATCGCGCCGTCGTTATATCCTCCACTTATCGACGCGTTCGCCTCTCCCCCGACGGGCGCCTACTGGCTTTTGGAATCAGTGGTGCGAATGGGAACATCTGGATCTATGACCTCGCCCAGGATGTATCAAGCGCCTTGACCGCCGATTTCGACAACAGCTTTCCGGTCTGGACTCCAGACGGGAAGCATCTCACCTTTTCCTCGACTCGAGCCGGTTCCTACAATTTGTATGAGCAGTCCATCGATGGAGGCGCCCCCGCCAAAAGTCTCTCAAAGAGTGAATACACACAGGCCCCTGGTGCTTGGATACCCGACGGAACGGCCCTCCTGTTCTCTATGTTCGTCGAGACCCAGTGGGACCCAGGGCGGGGGAACTCTACCCAAGTGGAATCCGAACGGCCGAGAGATCTTCTACCGTGATGGCAAACGACTCATGGTTGTCGACGTCGACATGAACGCCGGGCCGTGGCTAGGCACGCCACGCGTCCTGTTCGAAAGGGCGCGACCGGGACACGCTACGGGATACCCCTCGGCGACTACGACGTGTCTCGAGACGGCCAGCGCTTCTACATGATCGAAGACGGGGAGCCCTCTCGCCATCCGAACCAGATGATTCTCGTCCAGACTGGATGCAAGAGCTCAGGCGCCTCGTCCCGGCGGGAAACTAGCCATACCGTTCTCCCTCGGAGCCAAGCTCGGCCAACGCGTTGTGCCGGAGTCTGCTGGAGTTTGGTGCTCGAACGCGGCAGTCGCCTGAGTGAGATTCTCGAGGCGCTCGGTCGCCGACGGTATGGCTAGGTCTATCGTTTCGAAGCTTGGCCGGGACGTCGCCCTGAATGCCCTCACACTGCTGATGCGGCGCGACTGCGCGCTGTTATGGTTGCAGCGCCCGTTCCAAACTCACGACAATGATTGCGCGTGGCCCCGCGCCGGGGGAAAAAGCGCCACCAGCTCACTGAGAAGCCAAGCCGGTCCACACGAGAAACGCCGCGGCGAACCAGGCGACGCTTGCAACTGTTTGCCCGAACGAAGCCGCAGACCTCGCCCGTGTCGGCGAAGCGCTACCACGAACGCCAATTCCTTCCGGCGCTCAAGTCCGAGAACGCTTGCCGCCCGACGACGTCTACCGTTAGCGGGTCGAGCTGGAGCTCTGCTCTACATGAATAATGGCATTCATTGTCATTGTTGCCCTAACCCAAACAGTAATAGCTACTTCCAGTCATGCCAATTATCATTTAGTAACGATTGTCCAATGTCATCACTGAGAACCCCAAACCCAGAGAGCTGGCCTAGCGACGCCTGCAGAAGTTCCTTAGAATGGGGCTTGCCGAAAGGGGTATTTGTGCCGATTGGAGTCCGATGCGTCGCCGCGGCGGCGTGCTTGTTATCCGTGTCCGGGACCGTGCTCGCCCAAGGGCGCTTCCGCGATGCGCCGCGAGAACTTGTCGAGCTGTCGAGCGCCCGGCTCGGTGAGCTCATACGAAATTTCGCGTTCGAGGATCTCGACGGGGAAACGGCGCACCTGAGCGACACGGCTGGCGAGAACGCCCTCGTGATTGCTCTTCGGAGCGTTCTCTGTCCGGTTTCCCGTCGCTATGGCTCGACGCTGGCCCGGCTCGAGAAGGCTTACCGGCCGAAGGGCGTGCGGTTTCTTTTTCTGAACGCGAGCAGCCAGGATTCCATCGAGTCCATGCGAGACGAGATCACGCGCTTCGGATTCGAGGGACCCTATGTACAGGACCTCGAGGCTGTATTCGCGAAGATCTTGCGCGCGACGACCACGACCGAAGTTTTCGTCGTCGACCGCGCCCATACGTTGCGCTATCGCGGCGCCATCGACGATCAGTACGGGATCGGTTATTCGAAAGCGACTCCTACAGCCGACTATCTCGACGACGCCCTCGAAGACTTGCTCGCCGGGCGCGAGCTTCGCGTCGAGGCGACGACCGCTCCCGGCTGTGTCCTCGGGCTCTCGTTCGAAGCAGATTCCGAGCCGGAGAAAGTCACCTATCACAACCGCGTCAGCCGCATCTTGCAGAATAACTGTGTGGTTTGTCACCGTGACGGCGGAGCCGGGCCGTTTCCGCTCGAGAGCTACGGGCACGCCAAAGGCTTCGCGTCGATGATTTCTTTCGTCGTCGAGAACGAAGTCATGCCGCCCTGGTTCGCCGCGAAATCGGTAGGGAGCTGGGAGAACGATCGCCGTTTGTCCGAGCGCGAACGCGACGCACTCCTTCAATGGATCGAAGCGGGAAGCCCTGAGGGGGATCCCGCGGACGCGCCGCTTCCGCGCCTCTACTCGGGCGGTTGGAGCATCCGAACGCCTGATGCGGTGTTCGAGATCGAAGAGCCGTTTCAGGTCCCCGCCGAAGGTGTCGTGGATTACCAATACGTCTACGTCAAGACTGATTTCGACGAAGACAAGTGGGTGCAGGAGATGGAGATTCTACCCACGGCGCCGCAAGTCACCCACCATGTGCTCGTGTTCATCGAGGAGCCGGGGCGCAAAGGTGGTCGCGACAAAACGAGAAAGCCTGGCGAGCCGATCTTTCAAGGAGGCCTCGCGGGTTATTTTGCGAGCACCGTGCCGGGACAGCAGCCCACGATCTTTCCCGAGGGAACGGCCAAGCTTCTTCCCAAAGGCGCCTGGCTCAAGTTTCAGGTGCACTACACGCCGAATGGTCAGCCGGCGACGGACCAGACCCGGCTAGGAATCGTTTTTGCGGACGAGCCTCCGTTGCGCGCAGTGGAGACAGGGGCCGCGTTCGACACGCGGTTCGAGATTCCGCCTGGCGCGGCCAATTACGCGGTCACGGGTACCTACGCCTTCGAGAAAGACACCGTGGTGACGTCGTTCTTCCCGCATATGCATCTGCGCGCCAAAGCGTTCCGCTATGAGCTCATCTACCCCGACGGCAGCGCGGAGACGATTCTCGATATTCCGCGTTATGACTTCAACTGGCAGCTTCATTACAAGCTTCGGGAGCCCAAGCTCGTTCCGAAAGGCACGGTGCTGCGTTCGACGGGTTGGTTCGACAATAGCGCCGACAACCCCGCGAATCCGGATCCGACCGCGTCAGTACGGTTCGGCGAGCAGACGTTCGAAGAAATGATGATCGGCTATTTCGACAGCTACGATCCGCACCCCTCGAGCGAGGGGACCAACCACCCCTAGTGCCCTGGGGGTGAGCTACCGGTTGCCGACCCGGAAGCGGGATAGCAATACGTGAAGGCGTTCGGCCTGCTCGGATAAGGGGCGCGCTGCCTCGGCTAGCTGTGACACGCTCGCGGCATTGGCCGCAATCGAGCTTCGCATTGTAGCGAGCGTTCCGCCGAGATCGGCCGTCCCAGCTTCGAGATCCCGTGCGGATTCCGCGATGGTCTCGGCGCCTTGGACTTGGACGAGCGTCGCCTCTTCGAGCTCGATCGAGAATTTGTGCAAACGGCCCACGACGCGATCGATACGCTCGAGCGCTTCGTTGACCTCCGTGGCGCGGGCAATGCCCTCCTCGACCGACTTGTGGCTGCTCGCCATCTTGTCGACCGCGTTGCTGAGCCGTCCGTCGATGTTCTCCACGATCGCGGCAATCTCCGAGGCCGAGGCGGCGCTTCGTACGGCGAGCTTGCGCACTTCCTCCGAGACGACCGCGAAGCCAGCTCCGTGCTCGCCGGCGCGTGCCGCCTCGATCGCCGCATTGAGCGCGAGCAAGTTCTGCTCGGCGATATCTTCGATAACGACCACGATCTGGCGGATGCTCCCCGCCTGTTCTCCGAGGGCCTCGATGATGTCCGCCGCGCCGCCAATCGTCGTGCGGATGTCGTTCATCCCGTCATTGGCACGAGACATCGCGTCGCGGCCCGAGCTTGTCGCGTTCGAGGCGTCTTCCGCGACCGAAGCGAGCTCCTCGACGTTGTCGGCGATCTTGCGAATCGAGTGACCCATGTCTTCGATCGAAACGCTCTTCCCCGTTTGGCCCGTTTGGCCCGTTTGGCCCGTTTGGCCCGTTTGGCCCGTTTGGCCCGTTTGTGTCGTCCCGAGGATACGCGTGAGGGACCGCGACATGAGGCTCATCGTCTTCGCGAGTGCTTCGGTTGCGCCCAACGCTTGATCGGCTGTCTCCGCTGACTGCGCGGCGGATTCGGATATCTCGGTGGCCGCTGATGCGACTTGGTCCGCCATGGACTGCACTTCGGAAAGCAAGCCGTGCAGCTTCTGAACCATCCGTTCGAGAGCGGTGCCGAGAACGTCTTCTCCGGAGGCCAACCGGACGCGCGTCGTCAAATCACCGTCAGCGATTTTCTCCGCCACCGAAGCCATCTCGGACAAGTAGCCCGCCATGGCGGCGAGAGAATGCCGCAAGCGGTCGCGTTTGGAGCGCGGCGTGAGCGCCTCTGGAAGGCGTCCCTGGGATACGGTCTCCGCGAGCTCGCCGACGCGTTGAAGCTCTTCCGTCATGACGTTGAGAGACTCCACCAGAGTATTCAGCTCGCCTTCTGCGGGAACGTCGATCCGCTCCGAAAAATCACCTTCGGCGATGGCTTTCGCTTGCTCGACCGCGGCTCGGGCGGGACGAAATCAACTACCACCCGCATAGCGGGTGGTTTGATGAAGGCCCCTCGAAGGGGCCTCCACCGTACGGAAGGGGGCTAAAGCCCCCTGAGGTTCAGCTGTTCCTGACGCTTTTCTTCCTCCTCTTGGTTTCAGATGTACTCCCGAATGACGGCCTCGTCTAAACCCACCGTGCTAACACAGTAACCGCGTGCCCA
>SMYC01000255.1 GCA_004356105.1 Acidobacteriota bacterium
CGATCTCGACGATCGGTGACATTTCGGCGTTGAGGTTCCTCGAGAGCGACACGGTAACTCCCGATCTGGATGGATGCGTCGCCAAGCTGGTTTCTGATGAGGAGCCTTGGGTCGAGCAGCTTCGAACCTTCGCGACACGCCTGCGCACGATGGAAGGCTCCGATCGCGTTCGCAAGATCGGGCTCATGAGTGCCGCCGGCAATGAAGGGAAAACGACGATTGCCATCGCCCTCAGCCTTGTATTGGCGGAAGAGCCGGGCGACCAGATTCTTCTCATTGACGCTGATTTGCGCCACCGCGATGTCGAGACTCGCCTCGGTCTCAAACCGAGCCCTGGTTTGGGCGATTGGCTCAAGCACCCGTCACCGTCCATCGAGGTCCACAAAATCGGATCGGATGGACCTCACTTCCTGAGCGCTGGGCGCCCTTTCGCCAAACCATGGGAGCTCATCGCGTCGCCTCACCTTGGAACACTCCTCGATGCCGCGAGCCGCGACTACCGCTACGTCATCGCGGATTGCCCCGCCGAAGGGCCAGTCGCCGACGCCGCAAAGATTCAAAAACATCTCGACGGGCTCCTTCTCATTGTGCGCGCGAGGTCGGCGCCACGCGAGGCTATTCTGGCAACGCTGGACAACCTCGACGAAGACAAAGTTCTAGGTGTTGTCTTCAACGCCGAGTTCCATAGCCGAAAGCGTTTCAAATATTATCGCTATTCGGGCTACGTACAATATACGGAAAATAACAAGGCAAGCCGATAGGCGAAATGTTCCCAACTTGTTTCGTTCCCAACGATACGGGAGGACCACGCGATGTTCCTAGTCCGACTAAGGCGCATTCATAACGTGCGAGGGCTCATCATCGCCCTGGCTTTTTTGCTCACGAGCAGCGCCTGCTCCACCGAAGCTCAAAAGAAGCGACACCTCGAACGCGGCGAAGAGTACTTCGGCGAGGAGCAGTACCAAGAGGCGATCATCGAGTTCCTCAATGTAATTCAGCTCGACGAAAACGACCGCGTTGCCAATCAACGCCTCGGTCTCGCGCTCTACAACACGGGCCAGCTCGGACCAGCATTTCGCTATCTGCAACGTGCCGCGGAATTCAACCCGAACGATACGGAGGTCCGCGTACGGCTAGCGACCATTTATCGTTACTCAGGCCAGATAGAGGAGGCCCGTGAAGAAGCCGGCGCCGTCTTGCAAGACGACCCAAAGAACTTGGACGCTTTGACCGTCTTCGCCGACACCGCCAGCTCGCCTGGTGAAATCGAAGGCGCTATGCGGCGGCTCGAGAACGCTCGCTCGGAGCACGAAGCCGACGCTCGCTTTCATCTAGCCCGAGGCGTGCTCTTTATTCGTCAACAAGAGATGGACGAGGCCGAGGCAGCATTCCAGGAGGCTACCGACCGGGAGCCAGACTCACCCGCGGGACACCTGGCCTTAGGAACTTTCTACTTGGTCACAAACGACTTCACGAAGGCTGCCACCGAATTCGACCAAGCCGCCGAAATCGCTCCAACGCGTTCCGGAACTCAGATACGTGTCGTCGATTTCTACCGTTTGCTTGGCAGAGCCGACGACGCAAACGCCCGGCTCGACGCCTTGGTCGCCGAAGCGCCGGACTTCCTTCCAGCATGGCAGCGCATCGCAGGCTATAGCTTCGCGGACGGTGACTACGAGCGAAGCAAAGAGGCGCTCGAACATGTTTTGGAAACCACTCCGAGAAACCCCGAGGCTCTTCGATTGCTGGCGGAGGTGTACCGAGAAACCGGCGATCGCAAAGCCGCCGACGAAAAGTTTCGCGAGACGATCTCCGTCCTTCAAGACTTCGTACAACGTCGCCCGGAGCAAGCATCCGCCCATTTTCGGCTTGCGCAGATGCATATGAGAGTTGGGGAAATCGAGCAGGCCAGAACCTCACTCGACACCGTGATCGAGATCGCGCCAAACTCCCCGTCCGCGTCCATCCTATTGGCGGAGCTGAACATTCGTACGGGCCGCGCGTCGCTCGCCATCGCGCCGCTACAAGACTTGGCGCAAAGACAACCTACAGCGATCACTAACAAGCTGCTCGGGCAGGCCTTCCTCGCCGAAAAGGACTTCGAACAGGCCGTGGACGCTTTCCGCGAATACGTAGCCCTCGCCCCTACCGAGGCCGAAGCCTATCACGACCTCGGAACGAGCCTTACCGCCCTCAACCAAACCGAAGAAGCCATCAAGCAATTCCGGGAAGCGCTGAGTCTCGACCCGACCTATGTCGAACCCCTGGCGATGCTCGCGACCCTCGACGCGCGGCAGCAACGCTTAGGCCGAGCGATCGAGACCGTGCAGTCTCAAATGGATCAAATCGAACCGACGGGACGTCATCACTTCCTTCTTGGCCAGCTATACCGTGCGTCCAACGATTTAGACCAAGCTGAACAATCGTTCACCACTGCTGTCGAGCTCCAGCCCGACTTGAACGCTGCTTACGCGCAACTCGCCGCCATCTACTCCTCGACGAATCGCGAGGAGGAAGCCATCGCCGCGTTGGAGCGCGGTCTCGAGCACGACCCGGAGAACGTCCCTGTCATGATGCTGAAGGGGATGGTACAACATCAAACGGCCAACATCGGCGCCGCGCAGAGCACCTACGAAGAGCTTCTCGGCGTCAACCCTCGCTTCGCGCCCGCCGCGAACAACCTCGCCTACATTTATCAAGAGCAGGAAGGCATGCTCGAAAAAGCACTCGAGCTCGCCGAAATGGCACGCGCCGAAGCACCCGACAATCCGGACATTGCCGACACGCTTGGCTGGATCCTCTACAAACGCGGCACCTATGAACGGGCGCTCGGGCTCGTGAAAGAGGCTGCCGCCGCGCGGCCCGATAACGCCGAGATACATTTTCACGTCGGTTTCGTGCATTACCGCTTGGGAGAGTTTCAGGACACGGCCGAGGCCTTCAGCAGGGCGTTGGAATTGGATCCGAACTTTCCGCTTGCGGAAGAAGCGCAAACCATTCTCCTCGAGCTTCGTTAACGAACGCACGCTCCTTCGGATGCCTGGAATCAGCGGGTGGCTCGGCGGCAGCGCGCAACACCGAGCGCAGCTTGACGCAGAACATCGGGCCCATCGCTACGACGACGGTCGATACCTCATCGGCTGGATAGGACGGGAGGAAGGCGTTGACGGCCCGACTCTCGCCAAGGCCTACGAGGCCAAAGGGCCTGCTTTTCTCCGGAAGCTCGAGGGACGCCTGACCTTTGCCTTGATCGACCGCTCGCGCCGCGAGATCCTCCTCGTCCTCGACCGGTTCGGGATTCACTCCCTCAGTTATTGTCCGATCGAGCGCGGAGTCGCTTTCTCCACTGGAGCGAACTTTCCAGACCTTCCCGACGTTTCGCACAAAGTCGATCCGCAGGCTATCTTCAACTACGTCTACTTCCACATGATTCCCAGCCCGCGCGGGGTGTTCAAGGGTAGACGCAAGCTCCGAGCGGGCGAATATGTCCACCACCGAAGGGGCGAGCTCGAGCACGGCGTGTATTGGCGCCCAAAATACGAAGCAGCGGAGCGTACTTCCGAAGACAAGCTCGCTAAAGAATTCCGCGAGACGATGAAAGATGCGGTTCGAGCCAGCTGTGAAACCGCTGTTGGGAAGGTCGGCGCCTTTCTCAGCGGAGGGACGGATAGCTCCACAATTGCGGGGCACCTCGGCGAAGTGACAGGCGAGCCGGCCAACACGTACTCCATCGGGTTCGACGTTCCCGGCTACGACGAATCGGAATATGCCCAAATCGCCGTCCGGCACTTCCAGACCAAGCACCACAGCTACGTCGTGACACCACGTGACGTTCTCGAGGCCGCTCCGAAACTCGCGGCCGCCTATACAGAGCCTTTCGGAAATGCCTCGGCCGTCGCAACCTACTACTGCGCGCGCCTTGCCAAGGAAGATGGCGTTCAAACGCTTTTGGGCGGCGATGGCGGAGACGAGATCTTCGCGGGAAACGAACGCTACGCCAAGCAAAAACTCTTCGAATACTATTACACGATTCCCTCGAGCGTTCGTAAGCTCTTTCTCGACCCACTCGCCTCCCATAGCACCGGCCCTCTTCGCAAGATTGGGAGCTACGTTCGACAAGCGCGCACGCCCCTTCCTGACCGACTCGAAAGCTACAACTTCCTCAGCCGAATCCCGCCACGGGACGTCTTCACGGCTGAGCTCCTAGACACAGTCGACCAGGAGGAGCCGCTCAATCTTCTTCGTGAATGCTACAACGAAGCTCCCACGGACAACGTGCTCCATCGCCTTCTCTACATGGATCTAAAATTTACGCTGGCCGACAACGATTTGAGGAAGGTCGGGCGCACTTGCGAATTGGTGGGCATCGACGCTCGCTACCCATTCCTCGAGCCCAACTTGGTCGATTTCGCCAACCGCGTGCCGCCCGAGCTGAAGCTCAAAGGCCAGAAACTTCGCTACTTCTTCAAACGCGCGAGCGAAGGATTCTTACCCCGAGAAATCTTGACCAAGCCCAAGCACGGCTTCGGCGTACCGTGCGGGCGCTGGATGCGCGACGACCCGGCACTGCGCGAGCTCGCCTATGACAGCCTGTCGTCGCTCGAACGGCGTGGCTACGTGTCAAAAGCCTTCATCGAGCGTTTGAGAAAACTCCACCAGGGAGAGCACGTCGACTATTACGGCGTCATGGTGTGGGTGTTGACGATGCTGGAGCTCTGGCACCAACACCACGCGCCCTGACGTCGACCCGACTCTCCACATATCGATGTTTCCCCGCACGAGTTGTCGGAATCTCATCTACTCGCTCGATCGTGATACGAACACCTGAACCCAGCCGCTGCGATAGTCCGTTCTCGATTTCGCGCGTCTTGCTATCCGAAAACCCAGTCTCGGCGACCAGCAAGACCCGCGTATGGTGCAGATCTTCCTGAACGATCTTGAAGTTGCGAACGCCAGGCACATCGCGGATCGCATAGATCAGGGCCAGTGCATGCATGACGGTCCCGTCTGCCGCAACGATGAAGTCTGTCGTGCGGCCTCGCAAGGCCTCGAGCAATGGAAGGCCTCGTCCACACGCGCACGCGCGCTCGGAGAGCACTCCAACGTCGCCGGTCCGATAGCGAATGAAAGGGAAATCCGACGTCGCAAGATGCGTGACGACGATCTCTCCCTCATCGCCAACCGGTAGGACGCCTCCGTCACGATCGACGATCTCGACGAGGATGTCCTCGGCGCTCAAATGCAGGCCTCCCTCCGGACATTCGTGCGCCGCGAAGCCAAAGTCGCGCCCTCCATAGCCGTTGGCGACGCGACACGAGAAGGCTTGGCGAATCGCCTCCTCTTGGTGCTCGAAGAGCTGTTCCGCCGTCACGAAAGCCACCTCGACGCCAGCGTCGCTGAGGTCAAAGCCGCGCTCCCTCGAATGCTCAGCGATGAGGGCCAGCGACGACGGGTACCCGAAGAGCATGCGCGGTCGCATTCTCTGAATCGTACGCACGAGCTCATCGAGGCGCTCCTCGGACATCTCGAAGGCGGAAACGAGCTTGGTGCGAAAAACGCGATCTCTGAGCTCGCAAACCCGGTCCTGTGCACCGAGCTCGACCGGCGAACCCCAAACGACGAGCTCCGGGTCCCCGATATCGACGCCCCACCAACGAGTGGCCCGCCATTTTGCGGCGACGTCATGGCTCTTTCGCGCCTTCCCCATGAAGAACTGAAGCGGCTCTCCAGTCGACCCACCCGTATTATAGGGAGTCAAGACACCGGCGGTCTCCGACTTGAGATCCTCGAGGTTGTCTCGGATGAGTTGTTTCGTGAGCAACGGCAGCGTCTCGAGCTCCGCGGAGGCGTCGAGGCCTAGCCTCTCGAAGACGGCGCGATAATACGGAACGTTCGCGCTCACACGTGTGAGAAACTGCTTCAGTCGCTCCCGCTGGAGTCCCGCAATGCGCTCCCGCGTCCACCACTGACTCCTCTCGAGGGCCCGCAATCGCTGGACGGTGTCATGGCCCTTCAAGCGCTCATGAAACGGAAAGAGCACACCGGAAACGACCGGCGTGTACCAATCGGACGTCATGTTCGTCCCTGTACAAGGTCTCCATAGATTCGAGCCCACTGCTCCCGCACGGAAGGCCAACCAAACTGCTGCGCCTTCTCGAGACCCGCAACACGCAAGGCCTCACGCCGCGCGGGCGTCTTCCATAGAGATTCGAGTGCGTGCGCCATCGCCTGCGGTTCGCGGGGCGCCAC
>SMYC01000256.1 GCA_004356105.1 Acidobacteriota bacterium
ACCTGATCTTCCGGAACCGCTAACGCCACTCCCCCAAACACGATCTTGTAGCTGTGCGTTATGAAGGCGTCGGGGATGATCCTCGAGCAGGCATCCTCGAAGGCTCTCTGCTTGCCGTCCAGGTAGCCCATGTAGGCTTGGCAAGCGGGACTACGAACGTCGAGCCGTCCCGCACCCGTCACCATCGGGCTGGTGGCGGGGAGTCCCGAAACCCCACCCCTGTACGCTGCCAGGGGTTCATCTTCTAGCTTGACGATGACACTGACCCATCCGGTCCTGCCCCGCGTTTTCTGAACTTCGTACCGCGACACCTCCCGAAAGGCCTGCCCGCGCATTTCCTGAATGGGAGCTTGCGCGAAGGCCGAGGTGCAGACGGCACTAAGCAGGGCAGAGGCCATAACGATTCCATGCGGCCTAAACAGTTTCCTCAAGTGCTTCCTCCTAAATATTCGATACAAAACAAATACAAATGCGCTTTACACAGTTCTCAGTAGCTGCGGCTGGGCAGGCACACATTTCGGCGCCACACGCAGCACGGCGTTCAGGTTCTCGACGAGACTTTTCCCCCCTCTGCCCAAGGCAAGCCCGTCGACTTTGGTTGGGAGGGTTATCCTATAGAAAAACGACCGGGATTTCGAGCAACCCAATCGGCTCGGATTGGTATTTTCAAGTTGACGCTGCGCGGGCAAGCCAGCGCCTCCACGCGCGGTCAAGCGATGATCTGAGGGATCAACGTCCCGGCGACGTCGGTGAGACGCATGTCGCGGCCGTTGAACCTGTAGGTGAGCTTCGTGTGGTCCATCCCCAGCAGGTGCAGTATGGTCGCGTGAAAGTCATGCGCCGAGATCGGCTGCTCCTCGGCCTTGTAGCCAAATTCGTCGCTCGATCCGATGACTTGACCACCTTTTATGCCCGCACCCGCCATCAAGACGGTCATCGTACCGGGGTTGTGATCGCGGCCGACACCTCGCTGAGAGATCGGCATCCGCCCGAACTCCCCGTGCCAAAGGATGAGCGTCGAGTCGAGCAAGCCGCGCGCGCGGAGATCCGTCAAAAGGCCGGCGATGGGAAGGTCCGACTCCGCCGCGTGCTGACGATGATTCTCCACGAGATTGCTGTGAGCATCCCACGTGTCGGTGTTCTGATTGCCCATGCCGCCGTGGAACAACTGCACGAAGCGCACCCCGCGCTCGACGAGCCGGCGCGCCATCAAGCATTGGCGGCCAAACGGCTCCGTCACTTCTTTATCGAGGCCGTAGATCTTCTTCGTCTCCTTTGATTCCGACGACACGTCGATCGCTTCGGGGGCGCAGCCCTGCATCCTGTAGGCGAGCTCGTAGGACGAAATGCGTGCTGCAAGCTCCGAGCTTCCCGGATATTTCTCCATATCCAGCTCGTTCAGCTTCGCAAGCGTATCGAGCCGCGCGCGCTGCCTTTCCGGTGTCATTCCCTCGGGCGGTTCGAGGTCGACGATCGGCTCGCCGGAAGCGCGAAGAAGCGTCCCCTGATAGCTCGCTGGGATGAAGCCGGCGCTCCAATCGTTCGGACCACCAAGCGGTCCGCCACGATAGTCGTTCATCACGATGAAGGCTGGAAGGCTGGAGCTTTCCGACCCGAGCCCGTAGGTCACCCAGGCGCCGACGCTTGGAAAACCCATCCTGAGCTGCCCGGTCTGCATCTCGTAGGTCGCCTGGACATGATCGTTCGACCGCCCGAAGACGGACCGCAGGAACGCGATCTCGTCGACGTGGGTGGCGAGATGGGGGAACAGCTCCGATACCTCGATGCCGCTCTGGCCGTATTTCTGGAACGTAAACGGGCTCGGCATCAGCGGACCCGGGAAGCCCTGGCGAACGACGATGTTGCCCTCAACCTTGTCGTCGAGTGGCTCTCCCGCGTACTTTTGGAGTGCCGGCTTCGGGTCGAACGTATCGATGTGGCTGACGCCGCCGCTCATGAAAAGGGAGATGACGGCTGTGGCGCGCGGCGAAAAATGAGTCGGCTTCGGCGCGAACGGGTTACCCTCGACGGCCGCCTGGCAGGACTCGGCGGCCAGCAAGCCGTCGCGGTCGAGCATATGGGCCAGCGCGAGTCCGGCGATACCCCCACCGGACTCAAACAAGAAACTGCGACGCGACCAAAACGTCTTCTTCATAGCGTCACCTCAAGTACAGGAACTCGTTCAAGTTCAACATGACGTGCGTGAAGTCCACCAACGAACCGCTGTCCACCAGCTCCCGCGCGATCGCAGCTTCCTTTTCCGTCGGCAGCCTCGTCACCGCGATACGATAGGCGCGATCCACCTGGGCTTCCACATCGCCCGGTACCTCGCGCTCCAACCTGTCCGCGAACAATTGCGCGTGCCTCAATACGAACGGGTTGTTGAGCAGCGTCAGCGCCTGTGTCGGCACCGTCGATACGTTGCGAGCGGCCGCCGTTATGTTCTGATCGGGAAGGTCGAACGTATCGAAAAACGGAAACCCGAGCGAGCGGCGGCGGTAAACATAAACACTTCGGCGCCACACCGCCGGGCCGTCGGGCTCGTTGCGCCAGGTCCCATGAGCCTGCGACGCCAATATCTCCTCGGGCACATATGGAAACACGGGCGGCCCACCGACCGTGAGGTCGATACCACCGCTCACCGTCATGATGCTATCGCGAACGATCTCTGCCTCGAGCCGTTGCTGCCGGTATTTCCACAAGAACCGGTTTTCGGGGTCGCGTTCAGTGTTCTCGGGATGCTCGTAGGCGGACGCCATCCGGTAGGCCTCGGAGGTCATCATCAACCGGTGCATCGCTTTGATGCTCCACCCGCGCTCCATGAACGCGACCGCCAGCCAATCGAGCAGCTCCGGATGGGATGGCGGCTCGCCCACCTTGCCTAAGTTATCGAGCGTGACCACGATGCCGCGTCCGAAATGGTGGTGCCAAATCCGGTTGACGATCACGCGGGCTGGAAGCGGGTTGTTTTCTGACGCGAGCCACTCCGCGAGCGCCAGACGCCGTCCGGACGTACGGCCGTCGGGGCGTGGGATCACCGTGGGTGGGTCGCCATAAGTCGCCACCTTGACGAAGCCGGGCGACATCAGAGAGCCTGGACTGAACGGATCCCCGCGGATCAAGAAGTAGCTGGGCGGCGTCTTGTAGGGTCCCGGACCTTCGTAGCGGTAGCTTCCTGGCTCATCGGGTGGAATGCGACATTCGGGACAGCCGACGATTTCATCGCCAAAGCCATTGGGCGCGTAGCGGTAGTCTCCATCGGTGACGATCTCCGCCATCGCTGGTTTCTCCGGCCGGGCTTTTTCGAAAGCATCGATGTGATCGCTCAACTCCTCGAGTCGCGCGGCGTCTTCGGGTGTAAGCGCCGCGTCCACCTGCTTCTGCGGCACACCGAGGGACAGCATTTGCACGGCGAGAAGCTGCTCGCCGGGGGTCCTCTCGCTCTCGGGCTTCGCCACGGCGCGCTGCACGTGCTCGGGGAACTGCTCCTTCAACCGCGCAAGCAGCATGCGCTCACGATAAGGTGCTTCGATCGCCGCGACCTCTTCCTCGAGCGCTTCCTGCTTCGCATCGATCTCCTGATTCTTCTTCCGGTAAGCCTCGGCTTCCGCGGGAGCGAGCAGCGGATATTCTGTCTCGATAAAGCCGAAGAGCGACGCCTGCATGCGGTAATAGTCCTTCTGCGCGATCGGATCGAACTTGTGGTCGTGACAGCGCGCACAGTGGACGGTCAAGCCAAGGACGCCCCGACCTATCGTGGCGAGCATGTCGTCGAGATAGTCGTGCCGGCGCTCGGGGTTGTCTTTCTCGCGAAAGAGAACACGCGGCCCGGCGCGCAGGAAACCGGTTGCGATCCGGGTCTCGTCACTCGCGTCGTCGAGCTCGTCTCCAGCTATTTGCTCTTTGATGAATCGGTTATACGGCTTGTCGTTATTGAATGCATCAATGACATAGTCGCGGTAGCGCCACGCATTGGGGCGATCGCGGTCGTGCTCGAAGCCGCTCGAATCCGCATAGCGTGCCACATCGAGCCAGTGACGCCCCCAACGCTCGCCGTAATGGGGAGACGCGAGGAGCCGGTCGATGAGCCGCTCCCACGCACCCGGCGCCGTGTCGGCGAGAAAAGCCTCCGTCTGCTCGGGCGTCGGTGGGAGGCCTATCAGATCCAGGTAAGCGCGTCGTAGAAGCGTCATCGCGTCGGCGCGGGGTGCGGCGCGAAGATCTTTGTCGCGACGCGCGTGCTCGACAAAGCGGTCGAGGGGATGATCGAGATGACTAATGTCGGGGATCTTCGCTTGGACCGGAAGCTGAAACGCCCAGTATTCTCGTGCCTCCGCTAGGCGTGCACCCGTGAGCTCATCGCCTTCGAGAGCGGCCACCGCATCCGCGGCAGCGGTCGTCGTACCGGCGTCCCAATGTGCACCGTCGTTGATCCAATCGCGAATCGCGGCGACCTCCACGTCCGTCAAAACGTCGCCTTCCATCGGCATCGCCGGCTCTTCGAGTCCGGCGACCACGCGATAGAGGCGGCTTTCCTCCGCACGGCCCGGCACAATGGCGGTGCCGTAATCGCCGCCTGTGAGCGCAGCTTCCCGCGTACGTAAGTCGAGACTCGACAGCTGAACGGCCTCGCCGTGGCAGTTCCAGCAGCTCCGCTCCATGATGGGTCGGATGGCGCTCGTGAAATCGGACGGAGATTGGGCTAAGGCAGAAGGGGCGGTCCCGAGCAGGACCGCGAGTCCGAAGCCGAATGGTGCCAAAACCGTTCGCATTGTCACCTCACCGAAGGACAAGTCTGGTACGCGATTCTAACTCTTTCGGGTGAGATTTCACACCTGTTAACGGTTCGCAGGGCGCGGCGAAAGTCATTATGATTGGCCGCATTTGACGAAAGGTGCGCCATGTATAGAAACCTTCTCCTTGGTCTCCTGATGGGTATTGCAGGGCAGGCCGAAGCTCAGAAGAATCCGTTCGACACGAGGATCGATGTGCGTATGGGCCAACGCGTGTTCCGTGCGGAATGCGGCCGTTGCCACGGCCGTGACGCCAAAGGCAACGATGAAACGGGGGCCCCCGACTTGACCACTGGCAGCTTCAGCGCGGCGAGTACGGAAGCCAAGCTCTTCGAGGTCGTCCGCGACGGCATTCCCGGCACAACGATGATTGGGATCGGCTGGGCGCCCGACGAGACGATTTGGCAAGTCGTCGCCTATATCGACTCGCTGAACCTCAACCCGGACGACGTCGATCTCCCGGGGAGCGCGGACCAAGGTCAAAAACTCTATAACGGCAAAGGGAACTGCACGAGCTGTCACATGCTAGGCGGTAGCGGCGGTCGTCTCGGTCCGGATTTGTCGACGGTCGGGAACCGACGGGACCCCGACGAGCTAAAGGAAGACCTTTTGGAACCGAACGAGACGGTCTTGCCGCGTTGGTGGACGATGAGAATCACGCGCGCGGACGGTTCCGTCACCGAAGGGCTTCGCATGAACGAAGACACGTTCACGCTCCGCATCATGGATAAAGAGGAGAACCTTTGGCATTTCTCGAAGAGCCAGATCCGCTCGAGCAAACGGACCGAGACATCCACCATGCCAAGCGCTTCAGAAACGCTGACCATGAGCGAAGTGGACGACTTGGTCGCCTACCTCTTCTCGTTGCGGAAGGAGAGCTAACGATGAGACACCTCGCTTTCGCCTTCGCACTCTTCTCTTTCGTTCGGATGGCCGCGGGTCAAGAACAAGAGACGTCGCGCGAGAATCAGCCGACCCCGGCACTCAAACCGGTGACTTGGGAACGGCTTTTGAATGCCGCCAACGAGCCCGAGAACTGGCTCATGTATTCGGGAACGCTCGACAGCCAGCGGTTCAGCCGGTTGGACCAAGTCGACAAACAAAACGTGTCCAACCTCGAGCTCAAATGGGCCTATCAGATCCCCGAGATCGATCGCGCCGAGACGGTACCGATCGTTGTCGATGGCGTGATGTTCATTACCGAGTCGCCGAGCAACGTCGTGGCTGTCGACGCGAGCACCGGCCGCCCCTATTGGCGCTATGACCATGAGCTTCCGGACGACCTTCGGATCTGCTGCGGCCGGAACAATCGCGGCGTCGCGATCCTGGGCGAGACGTTGTTCATGAGCACACTCGACGCGCACATCGTCGCCATCGATGCCCGCAGCGGCAGCTTGAAGTGGAATACGGAGACCGCGGACCACCGAGCCGGATACAGCAAGACGGCGGCGCCGATGGTCGTCAAGGACTTGGTCATCACGGGAATCGCCGGCGGCGAATACGGCATCCGCGGATTCCTCGATGCGTATCACGCGGACAGCGGCGAGCGTGCGTGGCGGCTCAACACGATACCGGGGCCCGACCACCCCGACAACCGCACGTGGGCCGGCGACTCGTGGCGCACAGGCGGCGCGGCAACGTGGATCACCGGCGCCTACGACCCGGACCTCGACCTCATCTATTGGGGCACGGGCAATCCCGGCCCGGACTGGAACGGCGAAGTACGGATGGGAGACAACCTCTATTCCGACTCGGCGCTGGCGGTAAACGCCGACAGCGGTGAGCTCGAATGGTACTTCCAGTTCACGCCCTGGGACGTGCACGACTGGGACGCCATCCAAGTGCCCATCCTCGCAGATCTCGAGCTCAACGGTGAGATGCGCAAAGTCATGATGTGGGCCAACCGCAACGCTTTTTACTACACGCTGGATCGCGAGACCGGAGAGTTCCTGGTCGGAACGCCGTACGCGAAACAGACGTGGGCGGAGGGTCTCGATGAAAAGGGACGACCCATCCGCCGTGCCGGAAAATTACCGACTCCCGAGGGCAACGTCGTGTCGCCGTCGATCGGAGGCGGCACCAACTGGTGGTCGGCCGCCTACAGCCCACGAACCGAGCTCTACTACGTGAACGCTTATGACGGCGAGCAGGAGTTTTTCATCCGGGAGCAGGAATATCGCGAGGGCGAGCAGTTCACCGGCGGTGGCGCGCAAAACGTGAAACCCGGAGACACCTACAAGAGCGCCATCCGTGCTCTGGATCCGCGGACGGGTGATCTACGCTGGGAGTTCGAGATAAAGCCGCGTTCCACGTCCGGCCTCCTCGCGACCGCCGGTGACTTGGTCTTCGGCGGCACGGTCGACGGCTATTTCTTCGCGCTCGACGCTGCAACAGGGGAGGAGCTCTGGCACATCGGGGTCGGCGCCCGCGTGCACTCTGCGCCGTTGACCTATTCCGTCAACGGCGAGCAGCTCATCACGGTAGCGGCTGGCAACGTGGTGTTCACGTTCGGGCTGGATTAGTAGCGGGCTTTTGTTATGGTACAGAGGATCGGTGGCGCGTCTCACTGGAATCGACAAAGAGGACAGGACCCTGAATCGTAAGCTCTTTCACGGGCCACCGCTTCTCGCGGCGATTCTCCTTTGGGCAACCGCTTGTGGAGTGCAAAGCGCTCCCGAGACACTTGGCTCGTCGGAAGCCGAGAGCGCTCTACTTCCTCCGAGCCGGCAGCCAAAGCGCACTACCTGGCGAACGCGGGCGTTTTGATCGTGAACGGTGAGACGAAGGTTGTGTACCATCGAGGCGGTACGCATCCCACATTCCGGTTGGCCAGAGGGGAGATTGGACGTAGAGAATATCGCTTATCGCGTAACCCTCGATGAGGCAACGACCGTCTTGCACTTGGGAGATGCTGATACGAGAGATGTTCACCCCGCTGATCTTCAGAGCTACGACTTGTTCGTCCAGCCGGGAGAGACCAGGGACATCCCGCACTAATCGTCAGTCGTCGAGGATTTGCTCGGCGGAATGGCCGACGCCACGCAAGTAGTCACGAAGGGTTCGTCCCGGCTCGTCGGTGAACGTTTCGTCCAGCGTCCGGAGCTCGAGGACCCGATCGAGCCGAAAGTTGCGAAAGTCGTTTCGGAGCTCGCACCACGCGGTAAGCGTCCAGCTTCGCCCCCAGAAAAACGCGCCCAAGGGAAGGATCGTGCGGTCGGATTCTTCTTCATCCTCCCTCTGATATCGAAGCCTCAGCTTGCGCTTCTCTGTCAAGGCTGCGCGCACGGCGTCGAGCGTTTGAGATGTCTCCTTGTCACCAAACGCGGCGCGCCCATCGCGCCGCGTCGGACTCGAAGGACAGCATGCACCGGGGCTCCTGACAGCCTTGTGTCAGGAGAGTTCGATGTCTTGCACGTTTGCTGACACCGTTATGGCAGGAGGGCCTGAGATCTATTCGCCGCTGCACGCAACGGTGACGGGCGCGCTACCACCGCACAAGATGTTCTCCGTGCGGCCACTCACGACTTGCGCGCAAGCGTTGTTCAGCGCGGTCTGAATGGCGGCTTCGCGCGTCGGCCCGCGCGCGGTGCGGCAGGCTTTTCGTCCTTTGAAATCGATGCACACTTCGCAGCTGAGCTTGGAGGTCGCTATGGAAGACGTGACGATATAGCCCATGACTCCGAGCACGAGAATCACGATCACGATTTTCACGAATTTGGACATCGTCTCAGGGACCTCAGCCTCGCCAGATGGGACGCGTCAGGCAAGTCGGCCCACCCGAGCCGTTCGCGCTGATTTCCGAAGCTTCATAAGTCAGCACTTCGAAGCCTGCTTTCTCGAGACGCGCATTCGTTTTCTCGTTCTCCTCAATCGTGAGAAGCTTCTTATCACCGAGCGCGAGAACGTTACAGGCCAGCGAGTCGCGCTCGTCGTCTTCGATCTCGAGGAGCGTAAATCCCCGCGCCTCGAGAAGCTGGACGGTGGGAACCGATAGCCAGCGCAAATCGACGATGGCGGCGCGCTCGTCGAGAATGCTTACGAGCGACATCAGGTGCAGGCAGGCGTCGGGCCCTGGACCATAAGGGAGCGCCGACGCCATCACTTCGACACCGTGAGGCGCGAGCAGTTGCCGCACTTGCTCGATGCCTTCGGCATTCGTCCGGTAGCCTTCCCCGATCAAGACCGTGCTCTCGTCGAGCCACACCATGTCGCCGGCCTCTGTGAGCCCGGGAGGCTCGATCGTACCGAGCACGGGGATCGATTGCGCCTCGAAGAACCCCCGATGGAGATCGGGCTCGCCGCGGCGGGTCGGCTTGCCCATGTGCATGAGGATCATGCCGTGATTCGTCGGAAACGAGGCGTCGTGCGCATAGACCGCATCGAGCGACAAGCCGTCGCCACCCGGAAGCTTCGACACTTCGGCTCCGACCTTATCGAGAGCGGCAACCAACCCGGCGTGCTGCGATTGGGCCTCGTCGAGACGTGGCGCGTGGAAATAGCCGAGCTCACGCCAGCCCGCGCCTTCACCCCAGCCGGCAATGAGAGGCTCACAAACCAAAACGCGCTGCAGCGTTTTTGACATCGAGTGCCCGCCATAGGACTTCACGCCAGCCATCTTAGCAAAAGCTCAGGGCGCGTCCAGAAAAGCCACGCTCTCGGTGAGCTTGAAGGACTCCCCTTTCACCATCGGACCCGTCGTCTCGAAGATCTTTTGGACTTCGGGATCGCTCATGAGCGCTTTCCATTTCCGCTCGTAGTCCTGAAGGTCGCGAAATCTCCAGATCTCCGTGAACTCCCCGGCAGCGCCCACAAGGGTCTTGAAAATCCCGACCGCTTCGAAGCCATGCCCTTGGATCACGGGATAGAACTCTTCGGCGTAGAAGGTCTCGAACCGCTCGACGTCCTGGGCCTCGAGATGAAACGTAACGTGCAGATAGACCATAGGCCACTATTGTAGTCGGCGCGCCGAAAAGTCGATATGCGCGAGCACGTAGAACAACACCCGATAGGTGTCGGCGTCGTATGTTGCTTCGAGCTGGGAGACCCGTCGCTCCCAGGCGCTACGTGTGCAAAGACGCTCGAGGGACGCGATGACTTTTGGGGGACAGTTCGGAGTCAGTGGTGGACAGCTTGGGCATGCGGTTGGTGGTGGAAAATTTGGTTGTCTGGGCTCCAGAACAGGGGTAGCAGAAACTTTGAGGATTAGGTGGCCCTTTGGGGTGCTACTGGGGTAGAGTGCCCGCCTCAGGAGGGCATGTCATGAGAAACACTTTGTGGGTACTCCTCGTATGCGGACTTCTGGCCGCGGCTTGCGCGACCGAAGAAACGGTCACCCCCGATGGCAGCAAAGCCTTTGTCGGAGCAACGCTTTTCGATGGTACGGGCTCGGACCCTATCTCGAACGCGGTCATCGTCGTCCGGGACGGGCGTATCGTCGCTGTGGGC
Organism: Acidobacteriota bacterium; assembly: GCA_004356105.1. Taxonomy (GTDB): domain Bacteria; phylum Acidobacteriota; class Vicinamibacteria; order Marinacidobacterales; family SMYC01; genus SMYC01. The sequence continues at coordinate 10,239 of SMYC01000256.1, forward strand.
GCGGCCGACGCGGTCGAGATCCCCGCGGGCGCGGAGCGCGTCGACATCGCCGGCAAAACCGTCATCCCCGGCCTCATCAATACGCACGGCCACGTTAGCGACGTTCTCGGGCTCGAGGGTGGCCATTACAACGAAGAGAACCTGCTCCGGCAGCTCGGACTTTATGCGCGCTACGGCGTCACCGCCGTGAACTCGCTAGGAGGCGACGGCGAAGAGGCGGTCCGTCTCCGGGACGCCGAAGATGCGAGCCTCGATCGGGCACGGATTACAGTCGCCGGCGCGGTCGTGATAGGTGAGAGTGTGGAGGAAGTTCTAGCCGCCGTGGAGGCGAACGCATCCATGGGCGTCGACTTCATCAAGATTCGCGTCGACGACAATCTCGGCGCGAGCACGAAGATGACCCCCGAGCTCTATGCCGCCGTCATCGAGGCCGCCCACGCCAAGGGGCTCAAAGTCGCTTCGCACCTTTTCTACCTCGAGGATGCCAAGGGCCTTCTCGAAGCCGGGACCGATTTCGTTGCTCACAGCATCCGCGACCTCGACGTCGACGACGAAGTCATCTCGATGATGAAAGACAAGAACGTCTGCTACTGCCCGACCTTGACGCGCGAAGTTTCGACTTACGTCTACGAGGATGTTCCGGATTTCTTCGAGGACCCGTTCTTTCTCACCGACGCCGATCCCGCCGTGCTCGAGCAGCTAAAGGATCCGGAACGTATGCAGGCCGTGAAGGATAGTCCCGCTCCCGCCGCGTACAAGAAGGCGCTCGAAGTCGCGATGGCGAACCTCAAGAAAGTCGCGGATGGCGGCGCCACGATCGCGTTCGGAACCGACACGGGCCCTGCCGGCCGTTTCCAAGGCTACTTCGAGCACATGGAGCTCGACATGATGGCCGAAGCGGGATTGACGCCGAAGCAAATTATCATGTCGGCGACGGGCGACGCGGCACAGTGTTTGGGCTTCACCGATATCGGCACGCTCGAAGCCGGCAAGTGGGCCGACTTTATCGTGCTCGACGACGATCCGCTGGACGATATCAAGAATTTGCACAGCATCGATTCTGTGTGGATCGCGGGCAATCGCGTCCCGAACGATACATAGGCCCAGGCAAGCCGGGCCGCGGGTCAATTCTTCTCTAGTTTGAAGCAGGCTAGCGTTCGTTCGTTGCGGACGTATAGGTGACCGTCCGCTAGGGCGGGATAGGCTCGGACGACAGCCGGCAGAAGCTCGGCGCGTCCGAGCACGCGGAACGCCTCGGGGCTCGCTTCCGCGATGACGAGCTCGCCCGACTCGCGTAGGATGACGAGACGATCACCGCTCAGGGTGACCGTCCCGGCCATGAACCGGTCGACACTCCAGTGAACTTTGCCGGATGTTAAATCGATGGCGCGAAAAGCTTGACCGTATTCCTGCCGGCCGTGAAAGCCGTAGAGGACACCATCGCGATGGACCGCCGTCGCATAGTGGTTCGAGAGCGCGTCGTCGGAAGACCAGAGCTCTTCGAGACCTTCGGCACTCATCTTCAAAACACTCGCGCCGGTGCCGTAGCTGGCCGAAATAAAAACGACGTCGACGTCGATGTCGATGTCACCAATGACGAGGGGCGTGGCCCCATTTACCGAAGCATTCGAGCGCGAGCGCCAGCGCTTCTCGTAGCGGACGGCGCCGGAGTCGATGTCGAGAACCACGAGACCGCTCTTGGTGAAGAACACGCTGTCCGAGCCCGTGCGGGTTGGCGACGAGTAGCTCACCTCGTCATCCGTGGCCTGCCACAAGACCTTTCCGGTCGCGGTGTCGAACGCCACGATGCCTGCTCCGTCGCGGCCTCCCACGTTATGGAGCAGCTTGTCCTCGACGACGAGAGAAGACGACGCGGCCCCGAACCAGCCTTTGCGCACGCCGAAACGCGCACGCGTATCGACACTCCAAATCTTCTTACCCGTCTCGAAATCGAGCGCTTGAAGGATGCCCTGCGCACCAAAGGTGAACACTCTGCCTCCGGCAATAGTGGGCGTCGCCCGCGGTCCTTCGTCGAAGCCGAAATCGTCGCGATAGGCAGTGGCATAGTCGGAAGACCAGAGAAGCTCACCTGTTTTCGCATCGATGGCATCGACGCGCTCTCGGTTGTCGACGCGGTGAAAGAGGATGAGCCGCCCACCTTTGACCACGGGCGCACTGAAACCCTGGCCTACATCCATTTTCCACACGAGATGGGGCGCGGCTTTTGAAACTAGCCCGCCGGCATACACGCCGTCGCGAGTGGGGCCCAAGTGTTGAGGCCAATCTTGGGACGCAACAAGCAGTGAAAGCAGCCAAACGGCGCTCGGGAGCATCGGTCCTATTCTACTGCGATCTCGGCGAGCGGAACGTTTACCAGCTCAAGGAGGTGCTTTTTTCCTCGATGGATCCGCCGCTCGAAGGGACTTGGTCTTTTTTACGGTTGCGGCAATGAGCTGGTCACGCAGACCGACTTCCTTGCGCGCTTTATCGAGCTCCCGAGACAGCCCCTCGAGCCTAGCCTTCAGCTCGGCGAGCTCCCGGGCGGCGTCTTCGGAGCGATGCGCGGAAACGGCGAGCTTGTGCTCGATCTCTTTGCGCAAGGTCGCGTCGGAGCTCTCGTGCTCGCGCCGCATCGTTTCGAGCTTGCCTGCCCACTGTCGCTCTCGGTTTGCCGCGGCGTTCTTGGATTCTTGGTTCAACGTTTTCTCGAGATCGTCGAGCTTCTTCCCTAAAGTTTGTTCCGCCCGCTTCGCTTTGTGCGCGTAGCGTGTGTCAAGCTCCGAGATTTCCCTCTCGTGACGATCCTGCATGGTGTCCTTGATACGTGCCGCGTGTCGCGTGAAGCGAGAATCTTGCTTCTCGCGTTCCAGGACAGCGCTGACCCGTTTCAGCTCGGCGGTAGATTCGCGCTCGATCTTCTCTAGCGAGGCGCTCTGGGCCTGCTTCTCAACTTCGCGCTCGGACAGCCTCGCCTCGAACACCTTCTCGAGCTTCTGAAGTTCGGTCCGATACTTTTCTTGGTGCTCCCCGATCTGAACGCGAATATCATCCGTGGCCCTGCGTGCTTGATCGCGTTCCGCCTCGACCTCCTGGAGCGTCTCCTGGGCCGCCTTGGCTCGCTGGACGAGTGTGTCCCGATGGGTCTGCGCCAAGGCCTCGAGCTCCATCCGTTGGGCCGTCAGCGACTCCGCGTTTTCCGTGCGCAGGAGCTCTCGCTCACGATGGTCGGCTTTCGTTTGCTCGATGGCCTCATTGAGCGCCTTGGCGTCGCGATCCCGCTCGGCGAGCACCTTGTCGAGCTCGCGCCGTGCATCCTCGAGCTCTTCACGGTGCTTGGCGCTCAACTGCTCGAGGTCACGATCCTTCTGCGCCAGTGCGCTTTCGCGCGCGGCGTCAGCGTCTTTGAGCTCGGCACGTAGCTGCTCCTCGAGGGCCGCAAGCTCTTCGTCGTGCTTTTTCTTTACCTCGTCCGCCTCATCCTGCAAGCGCCCACGCTCGAGCTCGAGCGCCTTCGTCTGGGCTTCTTCAGACGCCCGAGAGAGCTCGGCGAGCGCCTGGTCTTGCTCGCGCCGTGCATCCGCAAGCTCTTCACCGTGCTTGGCGCGCAACTGCTCGAGGTCATGATCGTTCTGCGCTAATGCGCTTTCGTGCGCAGCGTCAGCGTCTTTGAGCTCGGCACGTAGCTGCTCCTCGAGGGCCGCAAGCTCTTGGTCGTGCTTTTTCTTTACCTCGTCCGCCTCATCCTGCAAGCACTCACGCTCGAGCTCGATTGCCTTCGTCCGGGCTTCTCTGGACTCACTGGAGAGCTCGGCGAGGGCGGTCAATTTTTCCTGCTCGGCGTGCTCGAGAATCTCCGTCTGGGACTCCCGGAGACTCGAAAGCTCGTTCTCGTATCGCTCCTGCGTCTTTTGACTGTCCCGTCTCTCGACCTCCAGGTTCTTCCACGCTCTTTGGAGCTTGACAGTGAGCTCCTCGAAGATCTGTTCTTTGGATTCGAGGGCAGAAGCAGCTTCGTCCTGAAGCTTCGCGCACTCGGTATCGTGTTTTTCGACAAGTGATGAAATCTTTTCCTCGTAGCGCTTCTCGACGTCCTCGAGCTCGGCCGCGCTCTCCTCGGACGCGCGCTTCAGGCTCTCTCGTGCCTCTGTCTCGGCGCGCTCCAAGGCACCGAGACTCGAACGGAGGGAGGACAGCTCTTTCTTGTGCTCTTCCGCCGCGGCGGCGAGCGATCGCTTCCATTCGTCAACCACTTCGTCCGACTGTGAGCTGTGCTTTTCCGCGAGCTCCGCCATCGCCGTGGCTCGCTCCTCGCGGAGCTTCCCCTCGAGCTCCGCGAGGGCTAGTTTGTATTGCGTACCCTGCTCGGTGAGCCGTTCTTCGAGCTCTTTACGCGTCCTGGCCGTCTGTTTCCTCTCTTCGGAAAGACTATTCTCGAATTGGCTGGTCTCTTCCTCGTGGCGGTCCTGCGCTCTCTCGGCTCCTTCGTTCAGGCGTTCGAGCCTCCCGTGGAGCTCTTTGATCTGAGTCTCGAGCTTCGAAGCTTCGTCACGTCCCTCGTGATTTTCCTTCTCGGCTGTTGCGAGACGCTCGGTGAGCTCTTCGATTTCTTGCTCGTGCTGCCCACGGACTTTCTCCGATTCCTCGTTTAGCCTTTCGAGCTCTGCACGCGAGCTCGAGAGCTCCTCCTTCGACTCCGTGGCCTCGTCGCGCTCTTTCTCGAAGTCCTTCTCGGCGGACGCGAGACGCTCCGCAAGCTCTTTGATCTCCTGCTCGTGCTGCCCGCGCGCTTTCTCCGATTCCTCGTTTAGCCTTTCGAGCTCTGCACGCGAGCTCGAGAGAGCTTCTTTCGATTCCGTGCCCTCGATGCGCTCTTTCTCGTCAGCTTTCTCGGCCGACGCGAGACGCTCCACAAGCTCTTTGATCTCCTGCTCATGCTGCGCGCGCGAGAGAGAGAGCTCCTCCTTCGACTCCGTGGCCTCGTTGCGTTCTTTCTCGACCGCTTTGTCGGAGGTCCCGAGGCGCTCGATGAGCTCATCGATTTCCTGCGCGTGCCGGACCCGGGTCTCCTCGGTTTCCCCGGTCAACTTTTCGAGCTTCGTCGCGGAGCTTTCGAGACGTCCCTTCAGCTCCGCCGCCTCTTCGCGGATGGCGTCGCGCCCCTTCTGAGTTTCGGCGCGGCGCGCCGCAAGCGCGGCAATTTCTAATTCGCGCTCGCCGAGGTCACTTTCGGCGTTCTTGCTCAGCTGTTCGGCGCTCGCCCGCGAGGTTTCAAGTAGCTCTTCGAGCGCTGACACCGCTTCGCGCTTTTCATCCCGCTCCGTCTGAGCTCCCACGAGACGCGTCGCGATCTCTGTCAGCTTTCGCTTCACGACGAGCAATTGGCCGTCGCGGCCGGCGATGGACTGTGTCAGCGACCGAATCTCTTCGTCCTTTCCGCTCGCGAGTTCGCGCAAGCTCCCGAACTCGCTCGAGAAGGGCGAGCTCCGAGCGTCGCGACGCGTCTGCTCCAGCTCAGACGTGAGCCGTTCAACGTCCTCCTCGAGCTCGGCCAGCCGGTCAGGGGAGAGCTCGCCTTTTTCTGTGGACGTAGAGCCGACGATGGCCGTCGATGCCGCGTCGATCCCAGCCAGGATCCCGGCCGTCTCCTCGTCCAGGAGCGCCACGAGTTGGGGGTCCAAGTCTGGGGGCGGGCTCGACTCCTCTACAGGGTCGGCGTCCCGAGATGTGGCCGTCACTTCCGCGGGGTCGTCTTCTGCATCGCCGAGCTCCGTTATGTCCGCGTAAGGCCGTTTTTGACCTGCCACGCCCGCGACCGCATCGAACAGGTCCGGGTCCGAAAGCTCTGTCTTTTGGATGTAGAGCTCCGCATGGATTCTGAGCTTCTCGTGCATCTTCAAGTCGGCTCTCGACACAGTGGACGTCGCGATCACGACGGGCACATTACGCTGTACCCTCTTGACTTTGTTGAAGAGCAAGAAGCCGGCTTTCACCGGGAGGTCGACGGCAAGAACAACCACCACTGGGCGTCGGCGCTGGAGAAGCGAGAGCAGCTCGTCCTCGTCCGACACCTGGATGAGCTCGATGCTCGCCAGGGCCAGGAGCCTTGCCAGACGGTCTCGAAAAGACTCGTCTTCGTCAACAATGAGCGCGCAATGCTCGGCCATAGAGTTTCGCTCGTGAACCGTACCGCTCCCGAGACGCGGCGAACCCGCGCCCGACGGTGTTCTCGAATTTGTCCTTGGATCTGCTTCTAGAATAACAAAAAAGAGCGGTAGGGCTCGCCTTAGCCCAGCGTCTACTTCACGTAGACCGTCTTGATGTTCACGAATTCTCGGATGCCGAAGTCGGCGAGCTCACGCCCATATCCGGATCCCTTGATCCCGCCAAACGGGAGGCGCGGATCAGACTTGACGAAGCTGTTCACGAAACAAGCACCCGCATGAAGTCGCTTCGTGGCGATCTCTTCGCCTCGTTGGACGTCCTCGGTGAAGACCGCCGCCCCGAGGCCGAAGACGGTGTCGTTGGCGACCCGGATGGCTTCGTCCTCGTCTTCCACGGGAATGATGGCCGCCACCGGACCAAAGAGCTCCTCATCGTAGGCGGGCATGCCCTTTCGAACGTCGCTCAGCACCGTGGGAGGGTAGAACGCTCCGGGACTCTCCGGAACCTCTCCTCCGAGCAGCAGGCGGGCGCCTTGCTCCACACTCCCCTTCACTTGTTCGTGAAGCTCGTCGCGGAGATCTTCCCGTGCCTGCGGACCCACATCGGTATCCTCCTCCATCGGATCGCCCATCTTCTTTGCCTTCATGAGCTCGACGTAGCGTTTCTCGAAATCGTCTTTTTGCTTCTCGAGGACGATGAATCTCTTGGCGGCGATGCAGCTCTGCCCGCTATTGATGAGTCGGCTGGTGACGCACATATCTACCGCTTGGTCGAGATTGGCGTCTTCGAGAATGACGTAAGGATCGCTCCCGCCGAGCTCGAGAACCGTCTTCTTCAACATCGCGCCCGCCTTGGACGCGACCGCTTGACCCGCCGGCGTGCTGCCCGTGAGCGTCACGGCCATCACCTTCGAGCTTTCGATCACAGCAGCCACCCTGCGCCCGCCGATGACGAGTGTTCGGAAGAGGTTCTCCGGAAAACCGGCCTTTCGAAAAACGTCTTCGATCGCTAGAGCACACCCCATGACGTTGGAGGAATGCTTCAAAATGCCCCCATTGCCGGCCATCAGGGCCGGGGCGGCAAAGCGCAGGACTTGCCAGAAAGGGAAGTTCCACGGCATGACGGCCAGCACTACCCCGATGGGCTCGAACGCAACGAAGCTCTTCGAAGCATCGGTTTTCACAGCCTGTGACGCGAGGAAGGTCTCGGCGTTATCGGCGTAGTAATCGCACACCCAGCCGCATTTCTCCGCCTCGGCTCGGCCCTGCTTGATGGGCTTTCCCATCTCTACCGTCATCAGCCTGGCATAGTCTTCCTGGCCATCACGGAGGATCTGGGCCGCCGCGTGCATGAGCCGAGCTCGCTCGGCGAAGGGAACTTCACGCCACTCGAGAAACGCCTGGTGGCACTGGTCGATAATGGCATCGACCTGCTCCGCCGACATCTCTTCGTATTGCTCGATGGTCTCGCCATTGGCAGGGTTGATACTCTCGATCGGCATGGTGGCTCCCAGAAAGCGCTTTTTCCGCGACGGCCTCGGTCACTTCCACGGATAGAGCAGATAAAGATGTGAGAGGCGACCCGATTCGCCAATGAAGATGGTTCCATCCATACCCGTTACCATCGCGTCGGCTTCGAAAGCAAGCCAGGCGTAAAAAGGAGACCGGTTGACGTCCAGAAGGCCAAGGTTCTCGAACCCGCCTTCGGCGGTTCGATAGACGAATAATCGCGCCGCGCCGCCTTCGGCTCCACCGATGCCGTAGAGGTCGCCATCTTTGCTGAACGCCAGACCGCGCACGCGATATTGCGACATGGGTTTGCCGAGGTTCGTGACCTTCGATGACGAGGGATCGAAGCGAAACACGAAACCATCCGATGTCCCGCCGTACAGAATGCCCTCGGGACCGGGCACCATCGCATCGAGGATGGTCTTGAACTCCCGGCCCAGCTCGCTCGGAAGACGAAGACCTGGATGATGCACGATCTCCTCGGATTCGGGATCGTAATGAAAGAGGGCCCCGTAATCCCCCGCACCCCAAACACGACCAGCCTCGTCGATGACCAGTGCGCGCGGTATACTGCGGAACGGCTCTTCGTTCAATGGAGGGCCTGCAATCGGTCCTTTGTCCTCGGTCTCACCAGTGGTGGGATCGGCGACGAAGAATCTCCCGCCCGGGAAAGTCACCCCGTAAAGCTCGTCATCGTTCATCACCAGACAGACGATGGCTTGTCCGGGAACAGGGATCCCGAGATCTTGGTAAAAACCGAGTGCCCGGTCGGGCTGGGGATGCTGCATGCGTTGGCGACTCGTGAGCTCCGCCGCCGGATCGAATCGATAGATGTGGCCGCCTGCGTAGCCCTCGTATCGGGCGAGCACGTCCTGTCCGCGCTCTTCGACACGACCGACATTCACGAGAGACGTGCCGATATAGATCGAGCCGTCGGACCGAGCGGCCAGGCTGTGGAAGATGCTCTCCTCACCGGGCAGGTAGCCAAGGGGGAAAACGTGGCCCCACTCGGGGTCGAGTCGGAACAAGTGTGCCTTTTTTCCGGACGTGCCGCCATAGAGCGCACCATCGGCGCCGATGACGAGCGATGTAATCGCAGTCTCTCCGGGCGGGATCACGTCCCCTGGAGGATGGCCTATGAAACGCAGGTCGAGCCGCAGCTGGTTTGCTGTGACCGTACTCGTCTGCTGGGCGGACGACGAACCGCCGCCGCTGAAAACCAACATGGCGAAAACGCCCATACGTGCCAGAGGCTTCATCGGCCTTGCGTCTGCGGGTGATAGATCAGAAGCCGCATCGTGTAGCTCCGCTGGTAAAGTTTCTTCTTGTGCTTCGGTTCCTTCTCGAGCACGAGGTCCGCGGGCAGGTTGGATATTCCCCTACCCTCTGCCTCGGGCTCGAGCACGTGGGCGACGAAGTAGATCGTGCCGTCCGGCGCCGCGCTCGCGGCGTTAGGATGCACCACCACGCGCTCGTCCTCGGTACGGATGAGACCGCGGTCTTGACGCTCCCCCGTGTTCAAATCATACGTCACCAGACCGGCCGACATTCCGCCTCCCCAATAAGGGTTTCCTTCTTCATCACCTACCGCCGAGTTGGCAGCATAGTAGATGACGTTATCCGCTCCCCGTGTAAACGAGATCATCGCGTAGGGCACGTCACGCTTGCCGAGATAGCGGTCCGCGCTCAGCTGGGCAAGAAACCGCATGCTGCCTTCCGGGCCGTCATGGGGATCGTATTCGACAAGATTGGAGCTACCCGTCTCGAGAAAGTAGATGAGTTTGTGATCGTCGGAATGGGCGACGGCCGTGAACGTCTGTTCTGTCTCCCAATAGGCGCGATGGATGGGCACGCCCACTTCGCGGCCCGGCAGCTGCACGAGGAGATTCTCGATCGTGTCGGTCTCGGGGTCGTAGCGCCACAGCCGTCCGCGACCCCACGGTCCGTAAACGCGCCCGAGGTCATCCACGGCAAGAGTGCGGCCGATAGCGTCCCAGTTCTGAACCTGTCCCATATCGGTCGTTCTGTGTGTGTCGATCTCGTAATACAAGAAGTGGCCTTGCGGGTAGGTTACCGCGTAGAGCCGGTTTCGCACGGGATCCATCGTCATCGTCAATAGGCCATTGCCTTTTCTGGCGATCCCGAGATCCCGCACGCGGTCCGCGCGCGGGTCATAGAGCATCCAGTGCCCGCCCGGATAAGCCTCTTCGCTGGTAAATTTCGCGAACTTGAAGAAGGCGGACAGATGAGTCCCGAAATAGATGCTCCCATCGGCTCCTTCGACGATCTGCGTATGTACTTTCGATTGAGGCTCGACCCAGACGTTGGGCTGGCCCGCGATCAAGTTCATGTCGCCGAGGGTCTTCATCGTGTCGGTGACCGGGTCATAGACGGCGACCGTCGCCCCCTTACCGTGCTGGTTCAATCCGACATAAACCCGCCCGTCCGACGCGGCCAAAAGGGCCGTGTAGTTCGAGTCCCAGACGAGGGCGTCCGGAAACGTTCGTGACTCCATACGGACTGTCGAAGGCTCCGCCGACAAAGCGGCAGACCACAGAAAGATCAAAGGGGCCAGGCCCGCATTCTTGATTCTCGTCATGAGAACCATTTGTACCACACACACCGCGATAGCGCGGAGCCCATCGCGCTTCTTCCAGGAGAACAACACCTAATCAACTACCACCCGCATAGCGGGTGGTTTGATGAAGGCCCCTCGAAGGGGCCTCCACCGTACGGAAGGGGGCTAAAGCCCCCTGAGGTTCAGCTGTTCCTGACGCTTTTCTTCCTCCTCTTGGTTTCGGATGTACTCCC
>SMYC01000257.1 GCA_004356105.1 Acidobacteriota bacterium
CGCTACGTTCCTCGCACCGGATTACGGGATCGCGGGCGCCATCGACCTCATGGGAGCACGATACGATCTTCCCGCAGCCTCGAGCGGGCACAACAACTACTGGCACTGGGGCCGACCATGATGAAGGTGCCCGCACCTTCATCATGGTCGGGTGGGAGAGCGCCGAGGACCTCGAGAGATGGTTCAGCGACGTCGAGCGTTCTCTGGAGGCCAGCTGTGCCAAGGTCAACGCTCATCCACTATTGGACGGACGCTTATCTTGCTGCCTTCGCTCGCACAGCGGAGATGAAGCTCGTCACGTTCGACCGGGATTTCGAAAGTTCGAAAAGCTCGAGCTAATCCATTTGGGCTGAGACGAGCGTCACGTTCGCGAACGGCAAGAAACGAAAAGCGCCCAAAGTGACGCCTTCCACGTAGGGCTTCTCCAGCGCCACCAGCATCTTCACGATCGTCGGGCACGTACCCCAATCGTCGAGGAGGATCCTCTCCGCCTGGTGGTAGAGCTCGTAGCGGCTCTCATTGTCGGGGGTCTCGGCCGCTCGTTCGATGAGTGTATCGAACGCGTCGTTTTGCCAGCGGCTCCGGTTATACACGCTCGGTCCGTACCAGACATCTCTCAAGAAATAGAGCCCGTCCGGATAGGCCGCCGACCACGCCCAAGGAAAGAACGCGACTTGCCCCGCGTTCATCGCGGCGAGATGCGTGCCTCGCTCGACAACGGCAACCTCGATCGGGATGCCGAGCTCGGTCTTCAACTGGTTCGCGTAGAATGCAAGCTCTAGCCGATTCGGCTCCGGCGCCGAGATCACTAGAGGCGGCATTCCCTCGCCACCCGGATAGCCCGCTGCGGCAAGAAGGGTCCGGGCGCGCTCGGGGTCGTAGCTCACAGGACGGTTCTCCGGGTTGTATCCGGCGACGCCTTTTGTAATTTGCCCCGCCAGCGGCGCCGCGGTTCCGTGAAAAAGGCCGCGCGACAGGCCGTCCAAATCGATGGCGCGGCAGATGGCCTCGCGTACACGAATGTCCTTGAACGGCTCGTAGAGATTCTGGTTCATCCCCAGATATTGGATTCGTGCCGCCGGAGTCATCAAGAGCTCGGGCTCGAAGCGGGTATCTTTCACGACGCGGCGGGTGAAGGGCTGCTCCACCATGGCGAGGTCGAGCTCCCCCGCCTCGTACATCGAGATCGCCGTCTCGTAGCTCGGCACGATCAGAAAATCGACGCCGTCGATGGCCGGACGCCCTCCCCAATACTCGTCGTGCGCCTCTAGCCGCACGACCTGGCCGCGACGCCATTCCACGAAAGAGAACGGACCCGTGCCCGCCGAGACTTCGCTGGGCCAGTCTTCACCGTGCTCGTCGACGACGCCACGATCCATGATGTAGATCGGATAGATCGGGAAGAGAACCTCCGCCTCACGAAATCGCACGTCCAGCGTGAGCTCGTCGACCGCGGTTACCCCCGAGAGCTCCTCGGTATCACCGCTTTGAACCGCGCCGGCACCCTCGATAGACGCGGCATATTTCGCGTTCAACCCGCCGCGGTTTCCAGGGATCAGCAGCTGCTCGAGCGACCACTTTACGTCCGCCGCCGTCAGCTTGCGCCCGCTGTGAAACGAGACCCCCGCCCGCAGATGAAAGCGAAACCCGCGGTTATCGTCGTGAGCCGCCCAAGACGTCGCGAGCGACGGCACGACGTTACCTTCCGCGTCGAGCCCCGTAAAACTTTCGTACATGTTCCCAATCACGTCCCCAGCCAATAGCTCGGAGTAGGTGATGGGGTCGATCATGGCGGGATCCGCCTTGAGATTAGTTCGAAGAATATTCCCAGATGGCCGATCCGACGCCCCCCCCAAACACCCTGCAAGCAGCAGGGAGCACGAGAAAGCCGAGAGCGGATAGCGGGCGGCCGATCGCATCACCGAAACACGATCAATCCGTCAAACTTTGCGTCTCCTGAGCCACGCGCTCGACCTCACGCCAGACGCGCAGCAAGTTACCGCTCCAGACCTGCGCGATCTGCTCCTCCGTGTAGCCGCGCCGGACGAGCTCGAGCGTCACGTTGAAGGTCTCACTCGCATCGTTCCACCCTTCGATGCCGCCGCCGCCGTCGAAATCGGAGCTGATACCGACATGGTCGACGCCCATGATTTCGACCGCGTGGTCGATGTGGTCAACGAAATCCTGGACGGTGGCCGGCGGCCACTGCTCGTCGAGCTCGTCGCGCTTGGCCATGAGCTCCGCACGCTTCTCGTCGGAGAGCTCCGAGAGCCCGCCCATCGACGCGATGCCGTACTCGGCGAGGAGCGCGTCCATCGCCGTCTTCTTTTCCGGGGGATTCTTGACGAAAGAACCGAGCGCGACCGTCTGCATGACGCCGCCACTTTCCCCGAGGGCGCGAAGCTGCTCGTCGTCCATGTTGCGCGTATGTTCAGCGAGCGCGCGCGCGCTCGAATGCGAAGCAATCACAGGCGCTTTCGAGAGCCGCACCGCATCGAGCATGGCGGCCTTCGAGATGTGCGACACGTCCACCATGATCCCGAGCCGGTTCATCTCGGCGATGACTTCCTCTCCAAAAGCGCTCACGCCGTCATGCTCCGATTCTGCATCGCCGAAACTCTCGCGCGGCGACGACGAATCCGCGATGTCGTTGTGGCCGCCATGGGCGAGCGTGATGTAGCGTGCGCCGAGCTCGTGATATTTCTCGAGCAGACTCAAATCCTTCCCGATGACATAGCCGTTCTCGATTCCGATCGTCGCGACGAGCTTTCCCGATTCGTGGATACGGACGACATCGTCGGCGCTATAGGCGAACTCGATGCGGTCGGGATACATGTCATCGGCCATACGGTGGATGGCGTTGAACTTCGTCATCGCATCCTGCTTGGCCTTCTCGTAGTTCTCCGGCGTGCGCGCCGTTTGTCCCACATAAACAACAAAAAAAGCTGCGTTCAGGCCGCCCTCTTCCATTTTCGGGAGGTCGACTTTGAAGTCGCCGCGGATGCCTGGATCGACTTCCTCGGTGGCGTAGTTGAACGGGATGTCGACATGGGTGTCGAGGGTCAACACGCGATCGTGGATCCCGCGAGCGCGCTCGACGAGCTCGGACTCGGATTCGGCGGTGTCGGCCGCGGGCGCCTCGATGCTATCCGTGGGCCCGCAGGCGACAAAGAAAGTGAGGACGAAAAGGGCGAAGAATAGCTTGGTTGTCATAACAGCTCCTATCAGAGGAGCGGAGCTTATCATGACGCCCCGCGGCGAAGTCGTCGAGGGCTAGAGGATGTCTTTGAGCTTCAGACCTTCGTCGCGCAGAAAAGCAAGGAGGCCCTTTTTGTCGATCGTGCGAAGCGCCCTCGTGGTGAGCCGTATGCGGACGGTCCGGTCGAGCTCTGGGATGTAGACGTGCTTCCACTGAAGGTTGGGAAGCCACCGACGCCGCGTCTTGTTATTCGCGTGGGAAACTTTGTTCCCCGACATAGGGCCTATGCCGGTGAGCTTGCACTTGCGGGACATTTTCGTGAACTCCTTACGTCAACAAACAAACTAGTATACGTGTTTCCGCCCCGCGCGCGCAAGGCGGGGACATTTTGGGGACGGAGGTGCTCATGTTCGGGATGAAATCACGGGGTCAGAGTGGGCCGGAGCGCGATCTGGGCTTCGGGTCGGCCCTCGCGTCCGAGTCGGGAGCGCGGCTCCTGAATCAGGATGGGTCGTTCAACACGCAACGGGTCGGCCTGGGCCCGCTCGCGTCGCTTCACCTCTACGACGCGCTCCTGACGATCTCGTGGCCCCGATTCTTGGCGCTCGTCGCGATCGCCTACCTCGGCTCGAACGTGATCTTTGCGTTTGCCTATATGGCACTCGGGCCGGAAGCGCTCACGGGTGCTCTCGAATTATCCCCAAGCAACTTCCCCAGGGCTTTTTTCTTCAGCGTCCATACGCTCTCCACCGTGGGCTACGGAAGCATCGTGCCCGCTTCGGTCGCCGCGAACGCTCTGATGACGATCGAGTCTGTGTTCGGAATCTTCGGGGTGGCGTTAACGACCGGTCTCGTCTTCGCCCGCTTCGCGCGGCCCACGGCAAAGATCCTGTTCAGCAAGAACGCTCTCATAGCACCCTATCGAGGCGAGCGCGGCCTGATGTTTCGTATCGCGAACCAAAGAAGCACCCAAATCATCGAGCTCGAAGCCACCGTCACCTTCAGTCGCATGGTGGAAGAAGACGGGCGCCGCATCCGCCGCTTCTACCCGCTCGCGCTCGAGCGGCAGAAAGTCGTTTTTTTTCCACTCGCCTGGACCATCGTCCATCCCATCAATAGAGACAGCCCGTTCCACGACCTGACGGGCGAAGAGTGCCTTCGCTCCGAAGCGGAGATACTCGTTCTCCTCAAAGGGATCGACGAGACGTTCTCCCAAATAGTGCACGCGCGCTCGTCTTACACGGCCGAGGAGATCCAGTGGAGCTCCAAGTTCTCCGATCTTCACCTGCGCGAAGGCGAGCACGTCGTCGGGATTGACCTCGGCCGGCTGAGTGATTTCGAGCCCGTTACAGCCTTCACGAAATAACGAGCGGAATCGCACTTTCGCGCACGAGCGTGTTGAACGCGTCGAGCTCCGCGCCGAGTAACGGTTCGAGCTTCGCTTTCTGCTCGTCCCACTGCGCTTTCAAATCGCCGTAGCGCTCGCGGGCGCCGTCGATGACGCCGACTGCGGAACCGTCCACCGCCCCTCTCGAGTAGGTGAAGTGGTGATTCAGACGCGAGGAAAACTGACCACTGTCTGTTTCCTAAGGCTCGCTGGAATCCGTCTCGAGCGCCCACGGCATGTCTTCGAGAGTGGCGCCTTGAAGCGCGTTGAAAAAAAGCTTGTATGTGCCTCGCGGTTGCCCACGAAATTGGGGGCGGAAAGCGAACAAAATGACCTCGCCCGCCCCGAGCCCCACGCGCATGACGGCCGACTTGCCGCCGATATTCGCTTCTTCGCCGAGCGCCCAGCCGCTCATGAGGATGTCTTTCTCGGCGTAGGTCACGACGGTCTCGATAGGAAGCGGCGGCGGCAACTTCACGTCTTCTTTGCCGCCTTCACGCTCGCGACTCGGCTCGATCGCCTCGAAGGCGCGGCTGCGAACGAACGCGGTCGCAACCTCGACGGGCATGCCCCAAGCAAGCGGGTGAGCGGTGTCGACCGTCGCACGGATCAGAGAGCCCGGAATGAAAAACTTCGACGAGGAGACGCCCGAGGTGACGTTTTTTACGGGAAGGCCAAACTGTTCGATGGCGAAATCACTCGCGCCGTCGAGTGTTATGAGCGTGCCGCCGTTCTCGACAAAGCGCTTCAGCGCGTAAGCGCCCTGCAAGCCTAGACCGCCGACATACTCGTCCGGCATCGTGCCCGGGGTGTGGCCGTTCAAAATACGCGCCGCGCCTTGATCGGGCAAAACGATGACATCGAAGCGCGACAAATCACCCTTGCGGATGTCGTTGTCCACGAGCGACGTCAAATCGAAGTCGTAATCTTCCAAAAGCCACCGCGTCCAACCCTCGTCCATGTTCGCGACCCAGGATTTGTACAAGCCCACGCGCGCGTGCTGCAGCGTGTGCATGACGACGTCAGGGCGCGCATCAAGCGCGTCGATGTCGAGGCCGAGCTCGCGTGCGAGCGCCGTCAACCGGTCGAACGTCTCGTCGCCCGCATCGATGAGGATGGTCCCGCGCGGATGCCCATCGAAAGGAGCACCCGCCCAATGAACGCTCTCGCCCATCGCGAGTAGTCGGTTCACCGCCTTCATCGAAGCGTTTTGCCGATGCGACAGCAAGTAGCCGAAGCTCCCGCGCGTGACCCGGCCCGGGCTAGGCGTGACATAGTCCGCGAGCGCCGTACCGTCGGCAGTGAATGAGGTCTCGATGCGGTCGACGGTGACTCCCATCTGCATCGGCAGAGTCCAACCCGCGAGATCGTAGGGCGGGTCGGGCGGCCCGTCGGGCGTGCGCCTTCGATCGGGATAGTCCTGCTTCTCCAAGAGATCGACGACATAAGGGAGGAAAGATTGGGCGCCGTAAATGATGTAGGAGCCCTCCGCGTAGGCCTTCCCATTCGCGGTGAAATCGGCCGCCGCCCGCTCGATCTCGATGCCGCCCACGAGAAGCACGTTGACGAGAGCGTCGGCCTCGCCCGGATCCCACTGCTCCGCGGGGATGATATAAGCCGTGGGCTCTCCCGCCTCTCCCGCTTCGATGGCGTCTCGCCCCATGCGATAGATGTCGTAGAGCCATTTCTCCTTGAGCTCAGCGGCAATGTCCAAGAGACCCATCGAGGCCGTCAGGGTGTAGCGAACGGCATCACTGAAGTGAGACTCCCCGCCCTCCCACGGATACGGATGAAAAATATCCGTGGCCGAAGTCGGCGACGCAACGCCGCGACGCGGGTTGCCGACGAACTCGGGCCGCTTTTCCGGATCGTAGAAGCGCGGCGTCGCGGAGGCATGCGAGGTCTCGGTCAAGATCCCGATCATGTTGTGAAAATAAGGCACGGTGCGCATCCCGCCGTTCCACCACATCGAATAGATCATGTCGGAGACGACACCCGGCATTTTCTGCATGGCGAAGCGATTGGCCATCGCCGTACCCACCATGTTGACGCCTGTCGTCACCCCGGGATGGATGTTCGGGTTGACC
Source organism: Acidobacteriota bacterium (assembly GCA_004356105.1). GTDB lineage: Bacteria > Acidobacteriota > Vicinamibacteria > Marinacidobacterales > SMYC01 > SMYC01. The sequence goes on from SMYC01000257.1 coordinate 6,674, forward strand.
GGATCCGCGAAAGGCGGCAAGAAGATACGCGCCCAAGCCGGCCCTGTCTGGTGGTGGTTATAGACGATCTGCGGGAACCACTCGCGGTACAAAACTTCCGTCACCGCGTGCGACTCCGGCATGTTGTTCATGAACCAGTCGCGGTTGTTGTCGTGGCCGACATAGTGATGGTAGAGCTCGGGCGGCCGCGACGTCTCGAACGGTGTATCGAGATTCTTTCGATACCAATCGGCCACGATGTCGAGCCCATCCGGGTTCATGCTCGGCATGAGGAGCAAGATCACATTGTCGCGAATCTTCCGCATCTCGGAGGAATCTTCGGTCACGACGCGATAAGCGAGATGCGGCATCATCTGGGACGGCGCGACCTCGGTCGCGTGCAAGCCGGCATCGATCCAGACGACCGCTTTGCCCTCGACCGCGTAACGCTGGGCGGTCGCGTCATCGATGCGCGCGCGCGCGAGGGCCTCGCTCATCTCGCGCCACTCGTCGAGCCGCGCGAGATTGGC
>SMYC01000258.1 GCA_004356105.1 Acidobacteriota bacterium
CGTCGTGGGACTGACACCGCAATACTTTGCCGCCCGACCCTGGCTAAGGACTTCTGGGTCAGCCTTCGATCGCTTCTGTCCCGCAATCGAATAATTCCTGCGCGCCGTTCGAACCCGAAGTTCGCTCCACGGCTTTCCCTTGCCCGTCCGGCGACCCAGCTTGTTTAACACTCGGGTGATTTATTTGCGTCTGAGCGCATATGGCAGTTCGACGAAGCCGGCGCCCTTCTTCAGATCAGCCGCGTGCAAGCGTTGCACCCTGAGGAGGTGGTCTTTGATCGGCTCGATGAGTTTGCGCGGTAACATCGTCACGCGATCTTTCTCTCCTTTTCCGTTGCGGACGGTTATCTCTCGGCGAGCGAAGTCGATTTCCTGTACTCGAAGACTGCAGGTTTCGAGTAGGCACAGTCCGGATCCATACATCAGGGAGGCTTTCAGGAACGACGGGCCTTCGAGGCGGGCGAGTACTCCAGTGGCCTCTTTGCGGGTGAGGATAATAGGCAGGTGGACCGGAGTTTTGGCGCGAGCGATTTCTATCAGATCGAGCTCGCGGCCCAGTACGTCGCGATAAAGGAAGAGCAGAGCACTCAGCGCCTGGTTTTGCGTGGACGCGCTCACGCTTTTCTCCGTGGCTAGATGGGAGACGTACGCGGATATCTCACTCTCACCCATCTCATCAGGATGACGCTTGTCAAAAAGAAGATGAATCGCTTGATCCAGCCGACGTAGGCTTTCTCGGTGAGGACGCTGAAGTGACGTACCCGAATGGCGGCGCGGACGCGGTCGAGCAGGCGTGGCGGGCTCGCGGTTTCGGTCGAGACCGATACGCTCAACGGTGCTGTAGGGTTGCGTGGGACCTTGCGTTTGTGGGTCTTTCGTCCTTTGGGTGGTTTTGAGGTTGGCATTGTCTCTTTCTCCTTCCGACCGTCTCAACTCGGTCTTTAGTGGAAAGACGAGAAATCACACCTCAAACCTCCCTCCAGATTCAGAATATTTCAGTTCTCAGTCGAAAACGAGACCTGGTCGCGTCACACGATGCGCCATTTTCGCTATTCGGTCTGCAATGCGCGCGTGGGCTGCACCCGAGAGGCGCGCAGGGCGGGCAGGAATGTTGCCGTGAAGGCTACCGCGGCGAGGGTGAGCGTGACGCCGACGATGAGCTTCGGGTCGATCATGTCGGCGGCGAGGAACATGGTTTGGATCGCGCGGACCATCGCGTAGGCGAGCGGTGCGCCGACGCAAAGGCCGATGGCGGCGAGCGACATTCCTTGGCGGGTCACGAGCTTTACGACGTCCTTCCCCGCGGCGCCGAGCGCCATGCGGATCCCGATCTCGCGCGTTCTCTGCGCCACACTGTGCGCCATCACGCCGTAGATGCCGATGGCGGAGAGCATCAAAGCGGCGGCGCCGAACAGGGCCAGCACGAACGAAATAATTCTAGGCCCCGAGAGCTGAGTGGCGATGTGCTCGTCGAGGGTCTGGATGGCGGTAACGGGTTGGGCGGGGTCCACCGCCCATATGGCGGCGCGCACAGCGTCGGCCAGAGCGGTCGGCTCGCCGCTCGCGCGCATGGCCAGGCTCATGTTGCGGACGGGTTTTTGGGCCATCGGCAAGTACAGTGCTGGGCCGATCTTTCCACCTTCCAGCGGCATGCGCGTCTGGAACACGTTTTTCGACACGCCCACGATTTGTCGCGAGGCGCCGAGCACCGTGATTTGCGTTCCGAGCGGCTCCTCGTCCGGCAAGAACACTTCGACGAAGCGCTCATTGACGACGGTGACGAGCTGCGTGTCGGTGCGGTCGGTGTCGGACAGCGCGCGGCCGCGAGAGAGAGGCACGCCTAGTGCGCTGAAGTATTGTGGGTTTACGGCTTGCCAGTCCGCGGTGGGCTCTTCGTTCGCGAGGGGCTGCTCTCTACCGTCGAAGGTGAATTCGGTGTGGCTCACGCCGCGGCTTCTCGGGAGGTCGATCATTGCAGCAACGGTTTCGATGCCCGACACTTCTTCCAACCGCCGGATTGCCTCTTCGTAGAATCGAAGGACGTCGGCGTCGCTCGGGTAGCGATCTTCCGAGACGGTGAGCTGTGCCGTAAGAACGCCCTTGGACTCGAAGCCCGGGCTTCGGTTCACGAGCTCCGTGAAGATGCCCAGCAGGACGCCGCCTCCGACGAGTAGTGCGAGGGCGGCCGCGATCTCGATGACGACGAAGGCGCTTCGCAGACGATTCCGTTGTCTCGAGACCGTGCCGCCTCGCGCCTCTCCGAGCGATTCGCGGAGGTCGCCGGCAAACGAATGCAGTGCGGGCGCGATGCCAAAGACGACGCCGGCAAGCATGGAAATAGCGAGCGTGTACATCAGAACCGTCGCGTCTAGCACCGGCATGAAGGAGCGCGGGAGCTCCGCAGGCATGCCTGATGCGACACCGCGCACGCCATAAATGGACAAGAGCGTCCCGAGGGTGCCTCCCACGACCGCCAAGAGCACGCTTTCGGTCAGGAGCTGGCGCAGGATGCGGGCGCGGCCGGCGCCCATTGCCGTGCGCACCGCTATCTCGCGCTGGCGTCCTTCCGCTCGTGCGAGGAGCAGGTTTGCGATGTTGGCGCAAGCGATGAGGAGGACGAAGCCCGCGACCGTCATGAGGATGTACATGAGCATGGTGTCGGTCGGCCCCGGGAAAAGCTCGCGGAGCGGGATGGCGTGTACGCCGTAGCCGGCATTTGCATCCGGGTATTCGGTCTCGAGCTGGCTCGCTATGGCTTCGAGCTCCGCCTGGGCTTCTTCGATCCCGCGTCCATCGACGAGGCGGCCCATCACCAGTAGCGACCGGTCGTCTCGGTCGTCGCGCCGCAAACCCTCAGTCCAATCCGTCGGCCGGTACACGTCTACATTGGCAGGGATGAAGTCGAAGTCTTCCGGCATGACACCAATGACCGTGTGAGGCACGCCGTTCACGGTGATTTCGTCACCCAAAATGCCTGCCTCTTCGCCGAAATAGCGCTGCCAAAATGGGAAAGAGAGGATCACCACGCCGCCGCGCGATCCTTCATCGCTGTCGAAGTCGCGACCGATGAATGGCTGTCGCCCCATCATCCCGAAGGTCTCTGGCGATGTGTTGACGAGCCGAACGCGCTCGGGCTCGTCCCCTCCCGTAAGGTTGGCCCGCACGATTTCGTAGGCTATGAGCTCTTCGAAGACCGTCGAGCGCTCGCGCCAGTCGAGGTAGTTTCCAGGGGAAGCGCCTTCGTCATTTAGATTCTTTTGGTGGTTCTCATAGACCACCACGAGCCGGTCTTGCTCCGCGTAAGGAAAGGGGTTGAAGAAAAAACCGTTCACAACACTGAAAGTCACGGTATTGGCGGCAATCCCGACAGCGAGCGAGATCGCGGCCACCGCCATGACCACAGGCGCTTTTGCCATCATCCGGAGGCCGTAGCGAATATCCTGAAACAAATCCGACATGGCGTGAATACCCTCCCAAGCAACTCTGTCTACAAGTACGAAGGGGGGGCGGGGAAGGTTCGGTCGTTTTGACGACCCGCCCGATTACGCATATTGTGTCCTTATTAATGAAGGAGATATGGATGCTTATCCGCTACGCTGTCATCGCTACCATCCTCGCCTCGCTTGCGGGGTGTAGCGCCGAAGCCCCGGCCCCCGCCGCCACTAATGATGATGATGCCACGGTCGTCCAAACCGCCTCGCCGGATCTCGCTTGCGAGCCCGATAATGCGGGCATCACGCTTCCCGACGGCTTTTGCGCCGTCCTCGTCGCCGACGAGCTCGGCCGGGCCCGCCATCTCGATGTCACCGAGGACGGCGATGTTTATATAGCGCTCCGGGAAAGCGAGAATGGCGGCGGCGGCATCGTAGCGCTTCGGGATACGGACGGCGACGGGCGCGCGGACGAGCGTGAGCAGTTCGGGGATCATTACGGGACGGGGATCGATGTCCACGACGGTTACCTTTATTTCGGGACTAACGAGACCATCCTGCGCTACGACATGACGCCGGGACAGCTGAAGCCCGCAGGTGAGTACGCCGTTCTCATCGACGGCTTGCCCGAGCAGCGTCAGCACGCGGTGAAGCCTTTCGATTTCGACGATCAGGGCAACATCTACGTCAACGTCGGCGGTCCGGCTAATGCTTGTCAGGAAGAGAAGCGCACGCCGGAATCGCCCGGTCAGAACCCTTGCCCGCTGCGTGAGTGGCAGGCTGCCATTTGGCGCTTCGACGCGAACAAAACGGGGCAAACGCAACAGAGCGATGGCTACCGCTACGCGAGCGGCATCCGCAATTCGGTCGCGATCGCGTGGGATCCGGCCTCGAAGGGCCTCTTCGTCGCGCAGCATGGCCGCGATTCGCTCGATACGCTTTGGCCCAAGCTCTTCAGCTCCGAGCAAAGTCGGGACAACCCCGCGGAAGAATTTCTGAAGCTCGAGGACGGCGCGGATTTCATGTGGCCTTATTGCTACTGGGATACCGGCCTCGACAAGAAGATCCTCGCGCCGGAATTTGGCGGTGACGGCGAGAAGGTCGGGGATTGCGATATGGCGCCGGACCCGCTGGTGGCCTTTCCTGCACATTGGGGTCCGAACGACTTGATTTTTTATACCGGCCATCAATTCCCCGCGCGCTATCACGGCGGCGCGTTCATTGCGTTTCACGGCTCTTGGAATCGCGCGCCGTTCCCGCAAGGCGGCTATAACGTCGTCTTCGTACCCATGAAAGACGGCGCCGTGACCGGCGATTGGGAAACCTTCGCCGATGGGTTCAAGGGCGAGGATCCTTTGATGAGCCCCGAGGACGCACGGTTTCGCCCGACGGGTCTCGCTCAGGGGCCGGACGGCTCTCTCTATATCTCGGACTCTGTCACGGGCCGGATCTGGCGCGTGATCTATCGTGGGGAGCCGACGTCATGACCGAAAAAGGCTGGGCGCATTTCTTCGCGCGCGTCATGGTGGGGATCCTCTTTTTCATGGCTGGCTTCTGGAAGACGTTCGAGCTGACTCCTATGCAGCACGCACGGGGCTTCTTCGTCGAAGGCTATGCGGAGACGTGGATCCCCGCGTTTCTTCTGTGGGGTCTCGGCCTCTCGATCCCCGTGGTGGAGCTCGTTGCGGGGGCGCTTCTCATCGTCGGTTGGCGCACGCGCGACGCTCTCGTCACCATCGGGTTCATCTTGCTCATCGTGACTTATGGCCACACCTTGGCCGAGCCTCTCTTCAGCATCCAAGGTCACATCCTGCCACGTGGGCTTCTGATGTTCATCGCCCTCGTGCTGCCGTCTTCGGAAAACAAGCTCTCAGTGGACGCTTGGCTTTCGCACAAGCGCGCGTAGAGCTTTATCCGACGAACTTGTAGCCGAGCCGATGCACGGTGATGACGTATTGCGGCCGGGAGGGGTTCTCCTCGATCTTCTGCCGGAGCCCCGACACGTGCACGTCGACGGTGCGCGAGTACGGCATCGCATCGTAGCCCCACACGCGGTTCAGTAGCTCGTCGCGGCTCAAGGTCGCTCCCCGATTCTCGATGAAGTAGCGCAGGAGCTTGAACTCGAGCGCAGAAAGATCCACCGGCTCTCCGCTTCGGGTGACTTCCGCCTTTCGGAAGTCTACGTCCACATCGCCGAATCGAAAGCGCTCCGGTGACGACTCTTGCTGGACCGGTGATCGCCTCAATAGAGCCCCGACGCGCGCGGTAAGCTCGAGCATATCGAACGGCTTCGTCAAGTAGTCGTCGCCGCCAAGTTTCAGGCCTACTACTTTGTCGGTGATCTCGCCGCGTGCGGTCAGGAACAGGATCGGGGTCTCCATTCCTCCTTTGCGAAGCTCCTGACAGATGTCGAAGCCGTCTTTCCCCGGCAGCATGATGTCGAGGATGATGAGGTCGAAGCTCTCGCCCGTGGCTTTTCCGACCGCGTCGTCGCCGTCGCTCACCGCGTCGACGCTGTAGCCTTCCGCCTTCAACCGATCGGTGAGCGTGAGCACGAGGCCTGGCTCGTCCTCCACAATGAGAATCCGCTTCGACGCGCGCATGTCAGGCATTCTCCGGCTTGGGAATCCAAAGTGTGAACGTGCTTCCCTCGGAAGGCGTCGTCGCCACTTCGACGCTACCACCGTGCTCGCGTGCAACGTGCTCGACGAGACTGAGGCCAAGGCCGCTTCCCGGGATCTGCCGATCGAGCGCGCGGCGGCCGCGGTAGAACGCCTCGAAAATATGAGCGCGGTCGTCTTCCGGTATGCCTGGACCGCGGTCGGCTACCTCTATGGCGATCCGGTCGCCCCGCGCCTCGACCGACACCGTGATCGCGTTGTCCTCACCGCCATGTTTGATGGCATTCACCAGGAGGTTCGTTAGCGCGCGCCGCAGCGCATCGGCGTCACCTTCGACCTCCATGTCGTTCTCCGGGAGCTTCTGTTCTATCGAAGCGTCCTTTTCCTTCCGGAGGGCCTCACAATCTTCGAGAGCGGCTTCGACGACCGCGCGCACGGATAGAATCTCGCGCCGATAGCGGAGCTTGTTGGACTTTATGCCAGCGAGCTCGAGGACTTGTTCGACGAGGTCGTTCAGCCGTCGACCTTCGGTCTCGATCAACCGGCCGTATCGTTTCACTTGATCGGGCTCTGACACGGATCCGTCCGCGAGGTTTTGTCCTGCCGAGCGCAACACAGCGACGGGCGTTCGGAGCTCGTGGGAAACGCCCGCGACGAACTCCATCTTACGTTCGTTGAGCTCCGTCGCACGCCGCGTCGAGGCGCTGAGAAGCACCATGCTCGCGGCGAGAAGCCCGAGCACGCTGAAGCTCACTGCAAGGTTTCGCGTGCGCGCCCTCGCCACGGCAGTCTCGAGAGAGCCGGAGCGATGCCGCACGTAGATCTCCCATCGCGCACCGCCCAACTGCCGGCGCGCGTCACGCATCTCGGGCGGCGGGCCCGGGCGGCCGAAGTAGCGCGCCAGTGTCAGCAGCTCCCCGTGGGCGTCGGGCTTTCTGACCGGCGCACTCGCGGTTCCTGTCGCAAAAAGGGCCCTGCCGTTGCCGTCGACCACGGTAACGTCGTACTCCTCACCAAAGTGCCGCGCCGCCAGATCGGGAAAGAGCGCATCGCGCAACGTCTTTGGGTCCAGGAAAAGGACGATGTAGCCAGATATCGCAAAGCGAGTCCGTCGCTCCCGGGCCGATATCACGGGTATCGCAAGAGCAGGCGGGGCGCCCGAGAGAACGGGAAACGGCATGGGCCGGCCTCCGCGCCGCCCGCGCGCGAAACCTCCGCTGCGTCGCTCGAGCTCGGCGCGCAGCGCCTCCGCCCCGTCCGGCCACTCTGCCGACGCGAGCCCGGCGCCGCCCTCGAGCTTCGAGAGCTCACCCCCATGGAGATTGTAGAGATAAATCGCTTCGATGAGCTCCGGGTAGCGCGCCTCGTCCTGATAGTCCTCCCAGCGTTGTCGAAGCGCGGGGCCGAGCTCTTCCGTCTGCTCGATGCGGAAGGCTCGAAAGAGAAGACCGGCCTCGTCGTCGAGGTCAGCGCTGAACCGGCGTACGGAAGACTGAAGGCTCGCTTCTAGCCGGTCTTGCTCCGCCACGCTGATCTCTCCCGTCCATCGATATTGAAGCCACGCGAGGACGACGAGAAGAGCTAGCAAGAGCGCCGGCAGCATCACGGTGAGCGCCGGCTTCTTCATAGCCATAGTCTCATTCTAAAGCACCGAAGCCTGGAAACCGCTACCGCGCGGGGGCTTTTAACATCCTTTACAAAAAAATTTCACCGGCTTGATAACTCTTTTCGTTCGTTTGGCTAGGATGTATTCAAGAAAAGAGGGAAAGGAGAAAGAAACGTGATGACGAGACGGAACGCAACTTCGAAACTCATCGGGACGGCCATGGTCGGAGCCATGCTAGTCGTCCCTCTGCTTGTTTCCGCGAGCATCGCCCAGCCTTGGGGCGGGCGCGATTCCCGGGGGAGGCATGGCGGCGACCACCCGCGCGCTTTGCTGCGCGAGCTCGGCTTGACCGAAGAGCAGCGTGAAGAAATGCACGCCCTCGCCGACCCATCGTCAGGAGAGACGTTCGAGCGTGCGACGCAAATGCGGAACGCGCTCAATGAGGCTGTCGAGAACGGCGAAGACGAATCTGCCATCCGACAATACGCCTATGAGCTTGGCATGGCCGAAGGCGACGCTGCCGTCTCTCGCGCGCGGACGCACGCACATATGATGCAGATCTTGACCGACGAACAGCGCGGGAAATACAGAGCGCTCAAAGCAGAGCGCAAGCAGAAAATGGAAGAGCGCAAACAGCGGTTCGAAGAGCGCCGTAGTCAACGCCGTGAACGAAATCCCGACTCCTTCTGAGTAGCGGCGAAGGAGATGTCGTACCGCCGCCGGGCCCAAGAGGGATAATCACCTACCTGGCACCTATCCGGCGGCGGTATGACGTCTCAGCATTCAGCATTCAGCATTCAGGAATCTAATTAGTGAGGTTTGCCATGATTCGCGTCTTGCTTTTTGTAGGCTTGGTTGGTTTGCCAGCTCAGGATGTTCAGGACATCGGGTTCTCTGGCGTTTGGGAAAGAGATGTCGAGAGGAGTGACGATCCTCAAGAGAAGATGCAGGCGGCCATGGAACAGATGCGCGAGCAGATGGGGCGGCGCGGCGGCGGCGGCGGTGGCGGCGGGCGTCCCGGTGGCGGCGGGCGTCCCGGTGGCGGTGGCGGACGCGGAGAGCGCGGCGGCGGTGGTCGGCCTGATATCGGGAACGTTCCCGACGAGCTCACGCTCGAGCTCACAGGCGGAGAGTTTCATGTCGATGACGGCGAGCGACTGCGCATCTATTACCTAGACGGCGAGAAGCACAAACGCCAGACGCCGAGCGGCATGAAGCTCGAGACGGTCGCCGAGCTCAAAGGAAGCGCCATCGTCATCGAAGAGAAAATGGAGCGCGGTAAGATCGATCGCAAGTTCGAGCTTTCCCCCGATGGGGCCACGATGATCATGACTTTGACCGTCAAGTTCGGCCGGATGAAGGAACCGGTCGTCATTCGGACGGTCTACGAGAAGGCGGGAGCCGCAGACTAGCCGCCTGCGGCTTTTTTCTCTGCTTTTTTCTCTGCTTCTTTCTTAGCGGCTTCTTGCTCTTCTTCGATCGCCATCCGATCGGCGTCCGTCAGGACGTCCATGAGCTCCCAGGCCAGCTTCTGCGGGCCGGGAACCATGCCGAGAAGGTCGGGGTCCTCTCCCGTCACGTCCAATTTGATGCGGTCCGTATTCCTCTGGACTCGCTTTTCCCCTTTGATCCGCTGTTTCTCCTGACGAGCACGTTCTTTTTGACGCTTGATGAACGTCTGTCGACTACGATTCGCCATAGGCAAACCTCCTATTGCTGTTCTTTGGCCGGGGCGGGTTGAGGGTGCCTTTCAAGGCCCACCGAACAAAGGCGTTAGCCAAAGAAGTATTTTAGTACAGTGGAAACGCTCGAGCAAGGGCGCGTCAATCTCAACCCGTGGGCGATCCGTCCAAGAATCCTTCGAGCGGGCGCTCCTCGGCGCCATTCTCGTCGCAGGCCGCGTAGGCTTGCTCGCCCGACGCGTACATCGCGACCCCGGCATATTCGCCCTTCTTGTTGAGCACGAAAAAGCGCAGATTGAAGCTCGGGAGCCCCCGATCGTTGAGGAGGCGCTTTTCGACGGTGTTGGCCTGAACCCGCCTAAGTGCTTCCATACCAGCATCTTTTGGATGCATACCGCCTCGGAGTTGCTCGACGATGAAGAACGAGCACAAATTATAAAGGTTTGCCTCGCCTCGTCCGGTGGAGCCAGCGGCCCCGACGTCCCCGTCGACGTAGAGCCCGGCGCCGAGTATAGGAGAGTCCCCCGTGCGCCCCGGGATCTTGAAGGACAGCCCGCTCGTCGTCGTAACGCCGGCGATCTCGCCTTTCTCGTTGATGGCGTTGCAGTTGGTCGTGCCCCAGAAGTGGTCCTCGGAAATCAGCCCGTCGGCGACCATCGAGAGACCCGCACGATAGCCCGCATCCGCCCGCTTCTTGGGATCGAGGTAGTGCTTCGGGTCGATACGACGCTTCCATTCGAGCCAGAGTTTCCGTGATTTCTCGGTGTTGAGGTCATCCTCGACTTTCACGCCCATATTGCGCGCGAAGCTCTGCGCTCCGGCGCCCACGAGTAGATGGTGGTCGGTATTTTCCATCACGGCCTTTGCCACGACGGATGGAGTGCGCACGCCTTCGATGGCCGCGACACCGCCCGCGCGTTTCGTCGGCCCGTCCATGCAGCAGGAGTCGAGCTGCACCACGCCGTCGGCGTTTGGAAGGCCCCCGTATCCGATGCCGCTCTCTTCCGGATCGTTCTCGGGGATTTGCACGCCGGCGACGACGGCGTCAATCACCCGATCGCCTTGGGTCATCCGGTAAAACGCCATTTCCACCGAGCTCATCGGTCCGCCATTCTTGAAACGGATGCCGCTTACATCGGAAATGACGACGGGTTTGACCTTGGATGGGATCAACATCGTCGGCGCGGCCGCGATGGCGGCGGGCGTGACGAAACTGCTCTTCACGAACTCACGACGATTGACTTTGCGCGGCATTGGCTTCCTCCCTGTACGCAACGTATTCTTTGTCGCAAGGGCCTCCGAGTCAAGGAGACCAATGTGCACATTTTTTTTACCGCTCTGTTGCTACTCGTCGTCACGAGTGAGCCGATCGAGGATTTCATGAAGCGGGGACCGACGCGCGTGATTGCCCACTGGGGGCTTTGCCCGAGAACACGCTTGCCGCGTTCGAAAAAGCGATCGAGGTCGGCCGCGGATATGTTCGAGCTCGACGTGCTGTTGAGCCGCGACGGCTGCGTCGTCGTCATCCACGACGACACGCTCGACCGGACGACGGATGGCGAAGGCGAGGTCGCCGCTTTCACGCTAGCAGAGCTCAAAAAGCTCGACGCGGGCTCCTGGTTCTCGGAAGAGTTCGCCGGTGAGCGCATCCCGACGCTCGAGCAAGCGTTGCGTCTCGCGAAAGGCCGCATTCTCGTGAACGTCGAGATCAAGACCGAGGCGGTGGGCGACGGGATCGTCGCAAAGGCGCTCGAGATCATCGACGAGCTCGACATGAAGGACAACGTCGTCATCTCCTCTTTCGACCCGAAAGCTCTTTCGAAGGCGCGGGAGCTCGACCTGGAAGAAACGTAATGTGATCGGGACCCATTCCGGTTCCTATGCGATCTATCGCGCGCGCGCGGTCGCCGCCAAGGCGCTCGATCCGGAGCAAGCCGGATTTCACCGACACGTCGCCCTGGCACCCCATCGGGCCGCCCCCTCAGTGGTCCGAACGGGACCGCATCGTCTCAATCGACCCTTTTGGCGCCACCGTGCATGAATCGTTCTCGGACTATTACGACCAGGGATACGACATCCGCCCGAGCATCGCGATCACGAAAGCGCATCTTCAGATGCCGGAGATCAAAGAGGCGATGGCGGCGGGGAGGCTCGAGGCCGACGGCACTATCTTGAAAGAAGGCGGCAACTGCGCGGTCACCAAGGCCGCCATCGCGCCTTGCTGGTACCTCCCCGAAGTCGCGAAGCGCTTCGGCACGGAGGAAGGCGAGCTCCGCCGGATTCTGTTCGAGCAAACGGGCGGGATGTTCCCGGAGCTGGTCACGCGCGGCGACCTCGAGGTCTTTCTGCCGCCGATTGGCGGGAAGACCGTTTACATCTTTGGCGAGGTCGAGAAGCTCTCGGACGAAAAGAGTCCCGTGACCGCGCGGGTTCACGACGAGTGCAACGGCTCGGACGTCTTTGGCTCGGATATTTGCACCTGCCGTCCCTATCTAGCGCACGCCATCGAAGAGTGCATCAAGAGCGCCCAGGAAGGCGGCGGCGGTGTCATCGTTTATTTCCGCAAGGAAGGCCGCGCACTCGGAGAGGTCACGAGGTTTCTCGTGTACAACGCGCGCAAACGTCAAGTCGGGGGCGATCGCGCCGAGGAATATTTCGCGCGCACTGAATGTATCGCGGGCGTCCAAGACATGCGGTTCCAGACGCTCATGCCCGACGTTTTGCACTGGCTCGGCATCCGGCGCATCGATCGCTTCATCTCGATGAGCGACATGAAACACGACGCGATCGTGAGCTCCGGGATCGAGATCGGGGAGCGGGTGCGCATCCCACCGGAGCTCGTGCCCGCGGACGTCCAGGTCGAGATGGACGCCAAGATGGCAGCTGGCTATTACACCGATGGCGAGATTCCGGACGAAGCCGAGCTTGGAAAACCCAAAGGGCGCTCTTTCGGGTAGTGCTGACCTCTCCGGTCCAATTTCTTCGAACGCCCGAGGCCATCCGCGAGCGAGCGGAGAACATCTTCCGCGCCGAGCGCGCGCACTTCGATGTGCGCCTCGAAGCGCTGCCCGCGGTGGTCGAGAAGGTGCGCGAGGTGACGCGAGCGGCTTACCCAGATGGGAACATCCCAATCCACGGGCGCTTCCGTCACTTCGGCGAGGCGCGGCTCGCGTTTCTCGACGAGACGCTCTCGGGAATCGACGCGGGCGCGGGGGCGCGTTGGCGCTACCTCGAGCCCGGGACGGGTGAGGAGCCCTCACGCTCGGAAGGATTAGCGGTCGCGAGCTTTCACATGTTCATGGCCGGAGCTTTTTCGGATGAGGGCGGCGCGCAGGCGAATGCGGCGGGGTTGCAGTCGATCGACGAGACCGCTCTCGCAAACGGTTTCCAGGTCGAAACCGACAATCCGCTCGTGGGTCTCGAAGGACGGGCCGAGCTCCTGCGCGCGCTCGGCCGAGCGCTCGAAGCAAAGCCCGAGCTCTTTGGCGAGGCGGGGCGTCCGCATTTATTCGATTCGGTGGAAGCGGATGCCCGCGCGCTTCTCGACGCGGTGCTTTCTGGGCTCGGCTCCATCTGGCCGTCACGCTTGTCTCTCGACGGCGAGAACCTCGGCGATGTCTGGCGGCACCCGCTCGCGGGCGGCGACGGCCCGAGCGCCGGTCTCGTGCCGTTTCACAAGCTCTCGCAGTGGCTGACTTACTCACTCGTCGAGCCTTTCGAGCGGGGCGGCCGGAAGGTCGCGAATGTCGACAGCTTGACGGGGCTCGCCGAATACCGCAACGGCGGACTCTTCGTCGATCTCGGCGTCGTCGTGCCCAAGCACGACGCCGTGACACGCGAGCCACACACACCCGATTCGGAGATCGTCGTCGAGTGGCGCGCTCTCACCATCTCACTTCTCGACCGTGTCGCAAAAGCTTTGAAGATGCCCATCGCTCGTCTACTCGAGGGTGGCACATGGCAGGCCGGGCGGATCGCCGCTCGCGAGAGGCGCGACGACGGCTCGCCCCCGATCCGCATCGAAAGCGACGGTACGGTTTTCTAGACAGGAGTTTTTCATGCCAGAGTTACACGTCATCGATCACCCGCTCATCACACACAAGATGACCCTCATGCGGAAGAAGCAAACGTGTACGGGACAGTTTCGAGCACTCGTGCAAGAGGTCAGCATGCTTCTCGCCTATGAAGTCACGCGCGATTTTCCGCTGAGTCCGCTGCCGATCGAGACGCCGCTCGAAAAAATGACGGCGTACGTTCTCGATGGCAAGAAGACCGTCTTCGTATCCATCCTGCGCGCCGGTAACGGCATCCTCGACGGAATGCTGCGCATTCTGCCTTCCGCCCGCGTGGGTCACATCGGGATCTATCGCGATCCGAAAACGCTCGTAGCGGTAGAGTATTACTTCAAGATGCCGCCAAACATGGAGAGCCGCAACGTCATCATCGTCGACCCCATGCTCGCAACAGGCCACTCGGCGATCGCCGCCGTGGACCGCCTCAACGAAACGAGGCCGCGCTCGACGAAATTCGTCTGCCTCGTTGCGTCGAAGGACGGGGTCGCGTCGTTTCACGAAAATCACCCGGACGTCCCCATCTACACCGCGGCGGTCGATGATGAGCTCAACGAAAAAGGCTACATCGTGCCGGGACTCGGCGACGCGGGGGATAGGCTGTACGGAACCCGGTAGAGACCCTCGGCCCGAGCGTCCACGTTCTGGTGAACCAGAGTCGCGGCGGCGTCGCTCTGAACTGACAACCGAAGAAGAGCGGCGAGTACATAGGCATTGAGCCAAGCGTGTCTTTTCCGGTTCTCGGCATCCGGACTCCAGATCGGCACGCTGTCGGCGGCGGCACCCAGCGTCACGCGGGTCATCGACCCGCGATCCAGGTCGGCGACCCAGACATCCACGTTCTCCCTGCCACCTCGTGCCGAGGGCCACCCTGGTCCCGGCGGGTGACGACCCAAGATGGTGATACGGCTTCGACGCCATCATGCTCCTTCTCGCCAAGCGCCGTGAGCGCTGTTGCGAGCCGGAGGATTCTGCGCTCTCGTCCGTCGATTGGTTTGATTTCTCCGAACGATCTCCCGAGCTTTCATAGCCTACCATAGTTTGCTTTGATTATCTGATTATCATATAATCTGATAATTATGACGGCAGGCAAGAAGCGCGTCACCGATCGAGTGCGTGAAACCCCGCGGGACTACGGGCCACCTAGGAAGATCTCGGCTACGGAAGCGTCGCGGAGCTTCTCCGAACTATTGAATCGGGCGAAGTATCGCGGCGAGAGTTTCATCATCGAGCGCGGCGGCGAGCCCATTTGTGAGATCCGGCCGGCCGCGCCGACGCGATTCACCGGCCGAGACCTCGTCTCGCTATTGAGCTCCCTTCCCCCGGTGGATGCCGGCTATCTCGAGAGCGTGGAATCAGCCATCGAGAATCAACCGAGGCTACCTGGTTCACCATGGGAGCGTTGATCGACTCGAGTGTGCTGATCGCGGGCGAGCGTGGTGAGCTCGACCTCGACACGATCCTCGAACGGGACGCTCACACGGAGCTCGCGCTTTCAGCCATCACCGTCTCCGAGCTTCTTCATGGAGTGCATCGCGCAAATACGGAATCGAGGCGCACTCGAAGGGAAGCCTTTGTTGAAGCGATACTGACGTCGTTTCCCATTATCAGCTTCGATTTCGTCGCCGCGCGTACCCATGCCCGACTCTGGGTACGCCTTTTATCCAAAGGGCGCACGATTGGCGCGCACGATCTACTGATTGCTGCAACAGCGATATCCAGAGGACTCGGCGTCGTGACTCGCGATCAGAGAAGCTTTCCGGACATCCCCGGCCTCAGCGTAGACGTCTGGTGAACTACCCGTTATTCGCTTCGCTTTTCAATGCCTCTGTACGAAATAGGAGCCCGTTACGACCAGCAGCGCTCCAATGAAGAGCTCGGGGCCAACTGGCTCCCCAAGGACAAGCCAGCTCAATAGAACCCCGAAGAGCGGCTGTGTCAGATACACGGTCGTGACTCGCGACGGCGGAAAGTTCTTTAGAAGCCATGTCTGCAAGAGAAAGGCGAAGCCGGCGATCACGACGCCTTGATAGAAGAGCGCCAAACCGAACCTGGCCGTGTACTGTGTCGGGTCGGTCTCGAAAAACGCGCTCGCGGCGAGAAAGCTCAACGTGCCCACGCCCGCTTGGGCAAGCAAGAGCTTTTCCACGGCGATCCCTTGCGCCGAGCGCGACAGAACGATCTGCCGCGCGCCGAGTAGAAGCGACGAGACGACGAGTAGGCCGTCACCCAGAAGCGTTCCACCTTCGCCGCGAAGGCTCGTGATGAACACCACGACAACACCGCTATAGGCCACGATCGCGCCGAGCACGCGCGGGCGTGTAAGCCTGTCGCCGGGCACGAGAAAGTGAGCCAATACCGAGGTCCATAGCGGATAGGCACTCATGATGACCGCGGCGTGGCCGGCGCTCGTGTGGTTTTGTCCTATGTTCATGAAGGCGAGCTGGGAGGAGAACAGGCACCCCAGCCCGATCAGCGCCGCCCACTCGTGGCGCTCCACGCGGAGCGACTGGCGACGGAAAGCCGCCGCCGCTAGCACGATGAGCCCGCCGAGCACGAAACGCATCCATCCTAGACGCAGGGGTGGGCAGTCCCGGAGCCCGGCTTTCACCGCGACTGGGTTGCCTCCCCACAGCACGGAAAGGGATAGCGCGAGCCCGAGCGCGCCTTTCGTCAGTTTTTCGTGTCTCAAGCCCGCACATCTTATAGGATCGCCTGTCTGGAACTTGACGATGCACGAAACCACGGAGCCTAATCTCGGCGCTTTCCGAGATGTTCCGCTCAAGGGCCCGTCCAAAATCTTTTCCGCGTTGGACGCCAACTGTTGCATGCCTCGCCTTAACCCCGAGACCTACGGGGGTCGCGCGTTCCTCGGACGTCGTGTCTCGTCGCGACACGAGTCTAGAGGTCTTTCTTCGGGAAATCCCTATGCATACGATGGGCTCGAAGGTCGTCTTCGTGCCAGCCTCGCGGCCAACTGGCTCAAGCTTTTTTTTGTCGCGACAACCTCATGGTCTGGGCCAGCGTCGTCTGGCAGGACGGAATCGAGAGCATGCTTTCTACCCGCCATTCGAAGGTCTTCTGCTCTTTTTCATGACACGCCCCCGATCGTGGAGGAGCTCTTTGGCCTCGTCCGGCTGAACGCAACCGCGTGTAGAGTGCGCTCGGATGCTTCGCTGGAAAGTGGTAGGCTTCAGAGTATGTGGATTTCGTATCTCGCGCTCCTCCTCGCGGTCCAGTCGGCTCCGTTCGAGGTCGGACGACCCGTCCCGGCTCTGACACTGCCTTCGATCGAAGACGGCACGCCTCTGTCCGTGGCCGACTTTCGCGGCCAGAAAGTCATGCTACACGTCTGGGCTTCCTGGTGAGCGGGCTGCCGCAAGCACGTGCCCGGGTGGCACGAGAAAACGAAAGCGCTGCAGGACGCCGGTAAGCTCCAGTTGGTCGGCATCATCCAGGAGCAGCATCCCGATCGGACGCGCCTCTTCATGCAGTGGAAGGAGATGGGCTGGCCGCTTCTCATCGACTCGTTGAACCTTCTCGACGTGTCGGCCGTGCCCCTGACCTATCTCGTCGATGAAGAGGGTGTTGTCCGCTACGAGCGGCCGAGCGACGAGGACCTCGAGACGTTCTTGGCCACGGACTATGCGAACGAGGACGCAGCGGCGCCGTCGCTCGATCCGGAAGTTGGCTCTCCGGAGTACGCTCTGCTCTGGGAGGACGACGGCGATGTGAGTGACGCGATCACGAAGCTCGGGGGGCGTATCGCCGAAGCCCCCGAGGATTCGCGCGCGCACTTCCGTCTGGGCGTGGCCTATCGCAAGCGCTACGATTCGGGTGAGCGCCGCGCCGGGGATTTCCAGAAAGCCGTCGAGCATTGGGTGCGTGCGCTCGAGCTCGATCCGAACCAATACATCTTTCGACGCCGTATTCAGCAATACGGGCCCCGTCTCGACAAGCCTTATCCGTTCTATGACTGGGTTCCCGAAGCGCGGGCGGCGGTCGAGGCGCGAGACGAGACGCCCGTCACTCTGCGGGTGGAGCCCGGCGGCGCCGAGTTCGCGGCGCCGCTGAAGTCTTTTGCCGCAAGCGCCGAGACCGGCACATCACCCGATCCCGACGGGCGTATCTTCCGCGATGAGAAACCCCTCATCGTCGCCGAGACCGTCGTCGTACCCACGGTGGTCGAGCCTGGCGAGAGCGCGCGCATCCATGTCGCGTTCAGGCCTGACCTCTCGTTGAAGGCGCACTGGAACAACGAGGTGGACGACCTTGTGTTTTGGGTCGATCCGCCCGCGGGGTGGAGTGTCGATCGCCACCATCACACGGTCGCGATTCCTCGAGAGCCCGTGAGCCAGGAGCTCCGTCAGGTCGAGTTCGAGATCGTGAGCCCCGAAGACTTCGAGGGCACGGAGACGATCCCTGCCTACGCGCTCTACTACGTGTGCGAAGACGTCGACGGCACGTGTCTCTTCCGCCGCCAGGACGTTCACGTCGAAGTGAGCGCGCCCTCGCTGGAGATATCCGCGCCGGCTGCGAAGATCGTGCCGAAGGAGCTCGAAGCTCATGGTGACGTTCGTATCGACAACTACTAGTGGCTGCGAGAGCGCGAAACCCCCGAAGTCATCGCCTATCTCGACGCGGAGAACGCCTATCTCGATAGAGGGCTCGGGCACACGAAGGGCCTGCAGGAAACGCTCTTCGAGGAGATCATCGCTCGTATCAAACAGGACGACGCCGCGGTTCCGTACCTCCGGGACGGTTACTACTACTACGCCCGTTACGAGGAAGGGAAGGAGTACGCGATCTACTGTCGCAAGAAGGGCTCGCTGAATGCGCCGGAAGAAATTATAGTCGATGCCAACGAGCTCGCTGAGGGGCACGACTTCTTTTCTTTGAGAGGTCTCGAGGTCAGCTCGGAGCGAGATATCGTAGCCTTCGGCACGGACACGGTGGGACGCCGGTTCTACACCCTGCGCTTCAAGAATCTTAACAGCAGCGACGCAGACCGGTTCCGCTTCTGTTGGGCGCGGGCCTTTTGAAGCTTCTGGGGAAACCCTCGACATCGGTACCATGATCGTGAGCAGCGTGTGCCTCGGCATCGCGGTGGACGACACCATCCACTTCTTGAGCGCCTATCACCGGCAGCGCGCGAAGGGAATCGAGCACGGCCTTTCGTCAGTTTTTCGTGTATCAAGCCCGCACATCTTATAGGATCGCCCGGCTGGAACTTGACCTTGCACGAAACCACACAGCGTAATCTCGGCGCCTTTCGAGACGTTCCGTTCATGGGCGTCATCTTCGTCGTGCACGAAGCCATGAAGCGCGGCTTCGTGAACGGCCATCCCGACTGGAGCAATCTCGGCCAAGGCCAGCCCGAGATCGGCCCGATGGAGGGCGCACCCGAGCGGATCGCCGACGTCCATATCGAGCCCGAAGACCATGCCTACGGGCCTCTCGAAGGCATTCCCGAGCTGCGCGAAGCCGTGGCGGCGCACTACAACCGTCTCTACCGCAAAGGCATGAAGAGCCAATATTCGGCGGAGAACGTTTGCATCGCGCAGGGCGGACGGCTCGCGCTTTCACGAGCCATGATGGCGCTCGCGGCGACGAGCGTCGGCTACCAAACGCCCGACTACACTGCCTACGAGGACATGTTCAACGTGCATCTGGCGCGGATCGACACCCATCTCGTGCGGGCCCGGCCCGAGGACGGCTTTGTCATCCCAGCGGGGCGGCTCGAGCAAGAGCTTTCGGAGAGAGACCTGGGAGCTTTCGTCATCTCGAATCCGTGCAATCCCACCGGAGCACTTCTCGAGGGCGACGAGCTCGAGCGATGGATCGCGATAGCGCGCCGCTTCGAGCTCTCGTTGCTTCTCGACGAGTTCTACAGCCACTTCATCTACAAGGCAGACGGCGCGCCAGGAGACCGGCCGGTCAGCGCGGCAGCCTATATCGAAGACGTGAGCCGCGAGCTCGTCCTTCTGTTCGACGGGCTCACGAAGAGTTTTCGCTACCCCGGCTGGCGTATCGGCTGGACGCTCGGGCCTCCCGATATCATCGAGAGTCTCGCCCGCACCGCCTCGGCGCTCGATGGCGGTCCGTCCCGGATTGCGCAGCGCGCCGCACTACGAGCGCTCGAGCCGGAGCGCGCCGATCAAGAAACGACCGCGCTCCGTGAGGTCTTTTCGCGCAAGCGAAATGTCATGCTGAAGACGCTGAAAGATCTCGGGATTCGCTTCGCGCACGAGCCGCTCGGGACGTTTTATTGTTGGGGCAGCCTCGAGAGCTTGCCCGAGCCTTTCAATGACGCGATGAGTTTTTTCTGGAAAGCGCTCGGCCACCAGGTCATGACCGTCCCTGGACAGTTCTTCGACGTCAACCCCGGAGGCTTCCGGAAAGCGCCGTCTCCTTACGAGAAGTGGATGCGCTTTTCTTTCGGCCCACCCATGGACAACATGGTGATGGGCCTCGACCGCCTGACCAAGATGCTCGGTTCTTGACGCTCAGCCCCCTTAGGGTATGGGCTCGCCGTCCGCGTCGAGGCGAGTCAGCTCGCCGAACTCGAGCGACGCCACACTGGCCGCAACCTTCTCCGCGTCACCGATGACGAGCAAGATCGCGTCTTCCGTGCTCAAGTACTTGGACGCAGCCGCTTCGAGCTGTTCCTTCGTGATCGACTCGATCTTGTCCGTGTAGCGGCTCATCTCGTCGAGCGGAAGCCCGTAGCCGTCGAGCTCAGCGACTTCCCCCGCGACTTGCGCGAGCGTCTCATAGCGCTGGGCGAACCCGCGCACGAGATTTTCCTTCGCGTGGGCAAGCTCTTCGTCGGTGACGGGACGATCCCACGTGGCGAGCGCGTCGAACTCAGCGATCAACTGCTCGAGAGCGTCCTTGGTGACCGAGCTCTCCACCGGCGCCGAGCCGACGAGGATGCTTTGAAGCGTCGCGAAGCGGATCGACGAGGAAGCACCGTAGGTGAAGCCCTTGTCTTCACGAAGGTTCAAGTTGAGACGACCCGAGAAGCCGCCGCCAAGGATGTTGTTGAGCACTTCGAGGATGTAATAGTCCTCGGTGTTCCGTGGGGGGGCGAGCTTGGCGAGGCGGAGCTCGGATTGCGCCGAGCCCGGGCGGTCGACGAAATAGGTGACGCGGGACGGAGGGGCGACTTTCTCGACCTGTGCTTCACCGAAAGCCTCGACCTCCCAATGGCCGAACGAGCGCTCGACGAGGGATTCCGCTTCCTCGAGGCCGATATCACCGACCATGATGAGCACCGCATTGCTCGGCGCGTAATGCGTCAAATAGAACTGCTCTAGCTCGGCGCGCTGCATCGCTTCGACGGATTTCTCTTCTCCCGAGATCGGCCAACCGTAGGGGTGGCTCTTTCCGAACAGGGCCTTGCGTATCGCCTTTCCCGCTATCGCGCCCGGGCTCACGCGGTCCTGAAGAAAACCGTCGAGCCGTTGCTTGCGGCACCGCTCGAGCTCCTCTCCGGGAAAGCCCGGATGGAGGAGTACGTCCGCCATCAACTCGAGCGAGTCGGGCAAGTGACGTTTCAGCGCGTCGAGCGACACCACGCTCCACTCACGGCTTCCGCCGGTCGAGAGATGACTTCCCATGCGGTCGAGCTCGGCTTCGATCTGAAGCGACGTTCGCGTCGTCGTCCCTTCTTCGAGCATCTCGGCAGTCATGGATGCGAGGCCGCTTCTCTCGAAGCTCTCGGCGGTGGCGCCCACTTTCACTACGAGCGCGGTGGCGACTTTCGGAATCTCACGACGTTCGACGACGTACAGCTTGAGCCCGTTCGAAAGCTTGGTCGAGGCGACTTCGGGCACGTGGAAGGCGGGGCTCTCCTTGAGCACCGGCTTCTTTGAGCGATCGGGCTCATCGCGATCCTCGGTCGTCGATGTCTCGGGAAGATAACTCACTACGAGCCGCGGCTTGAGCAAGTAACGCTTGGTCGCTTTTCGAATATCTTTGGCCTGGACGTCTTGATATCTCTGGTAATCCGCTTCGATGAAATCAGGCGAGCCGAGAAAGGTTTGATACATTGCGAGACGGTCGGCTTTCCCGCCGAAGCCTCCGATGCGCTCGAGACCGGAGAGGAAATCGAACTCCTGTCCCGCCTTGATGCGCGCCATCTCGTCATCCGTCGGCCCTTCCTTGGCCAGGCGGCGCACCTCTTCGTCGATGAGCTGCTCTAATTTCGCGAGCGGGGTCCCAGGCCGGGCGGTGGCGACGATGCCGACGAGGCCGGCAATCTCGAGGCTATAATTGAAAGCGCTCACGTCCGACGCCAATTGCTCGTCGTAAACGAGCCGCTTGTAAAGACGCGAGTTCTTGCCGTCCGCGAGCACGGTGGAAACGAGGTCGAGCGCGGCATCATCGGGCTCGAAGAAAGCCACAGCAGGCCAAGCCATGTAAACACGTTCCTGCGGCACGCGGTCGTAGACCGTCACACGTCGGTCCGTATCGAGCTTCACTTCGTAGCGCTCCGGCCGCTCGAGCGGTGGGCCGGGGGGAAGCGGCGCGAAGTAATTTTCGATGAGCGCTTTGGTCGCCTCGCGATCGAATTCTCCCGCGATGGTGAGCACGCAATTATTCGGCGCGTAGAACTTCTTGAAAAAGGCGTGGATGTCCTCGAGAGACGCGCTCGATACGTCCTCCATACTCCCGATGATGTGCCACGAGTAAGGGTGGCCTTTGGGAAAGAGGTTCTGGAAGAGGATTTCGACGGCGGCCCCGTACGGAACGTTGTCCATGCTCTGGCGCCGCTCGTTCTTGACGACGTCGCGCTGGTTGTCGAGGTTCTCCTGAGTCACCGCGTCGAGGAGATAGCCCATCCGGTCGGACTCCGCCCAGAGCACGAGCTCGAGGGAGCCGGTGGGGACCGTCTCGAAATAATTCGTGCGATCGAAATTCGTCGTGCCGTTGATACCGCCTTGCGAGATGTTCGCGCCGGCGCGCTCCATGAGCGAGACGTACTCGCCCTTCACGTTGCGCGAGCCTTCGAACATCATGTGCTCGAACAGATGAGCAAAACCGGTCTTACCGGGCTGCTCGTTCTTCGAGCCGACGTGGTACCAGAGATTCACGTGCGCGACCGGGAGCTTGTGGTCCTCGTGGAGAATGACCTGAAGGCCGTTCGGGAGGCGGTAAGTCTCGAAATCGATTCGCGGAACGGTACCAACTTTGGTGCCAGCTTTCGTTTCCTGGCTCAACGAAACTCCTTCCAGTGTGGTGAGCTTGTTCTCTAGATGCGGGCTCTCTATATAATAACGTTTCGGGAGGCATTATGAAGCTCGCGATTTTAGCGTGGTTGGTTCTAGCGCAAGATTTCTACACCGCCACGAAAACGCCCGAGGAGATGGCGAACCGGCAGGCGGTTTTCGAGACGACGCGGGGCGAGTTCATCATCGAGTTTTTGCCCGAAAAGGCCCCGAATCACGTCGGCTACGTCATGAAGCTTATCGAGGAAGGCGCCTATAACGGCACCGCCTTCCATCGCCTCATCAAGTACGGCATCGTGCAAGGTGGCGATCCGAAGACCAAGGACGTGAACGCCGTAGCCGAATATGGCACTGGCGGTCTGGGCTTTTTGAAGCGCGAGCTCAGCGACGCGTTGCACATACGGGGCGCCCTCTCCGCGGTTCAAGTCCCCGGCGACCCGGACAGCGCGGGCTCCCAGTTCTTCATCGTCGTCACCGATCAGCCGGCTCTCGACGGCCAGTACACCGTCTTCGCCCGCGTTGTGGAAGGAATCAACGTCATCCAAACCATCTCGGAAACCCCAACGGACGAGAATGGCCTCCCGACGGAGCGCATCGAGATCACTAACGTCACGCTGCGCGACAAGCCGCCGCCGGAAATTCCGCCCTTCTCGACAGAGACGGTCGAGGAGCTCGCGACCTATCGCGCGGTGCTCGAGACGTCATTCGGCGAGATCACCATGGAGCTCTTCCCCCACCTCGCGCCCAATCACGTGCGGAATTTTCTGCGTCTCGCGAAGATCGGCCTCTATGACGGGGTCACGTTCCACCGCGTGGTACCCGGATTCGTGATCCAGACCGGGTTCGTCGAGACCCGCGCTGAGCCCCCGTCGGAGCGCCTCATGCAGTATTTTGGGAACCTGGAGCCCGAGTTCAACGCCACGTCCCATGTGGCCGGCATCGTTTCCATGGCCCACGGCGAAGATCCCGCGAGCGGGAACTCTTCTTTTTTTATCGTCACCGGAAACGCTTCGCCGCTCGACAACTTGTACACCGTCTTCGGCCGCATCGTCGACGGCATGGATGTCGTCCAGCAGATCGAAGCCGTGCCGGCAGAGAACGAAGCGCCGCTCGAGCGCGTCGAGCTCATGAAGGTCCGCATCGAGCAAATAGACGAACATTAGAGGGCCCGCGCGATATGATGCCACGATGACGCGGAGAAACAGGTCTCATGCCTGACATAGACGTCGCCATCATCGGCGGGGGGCCAAGTGGGCTAGCGGCTGCCATCGAATGCACCAAGAACGACCTCTCCTACGTGGTGATCGAAAAAGGGTCGCTCGTGGATGCGATCCGACGCTTCCCCATCAACATGGTGTTCTTCACGACACCGAACCTGCTCGAGATCGGAGAGCTGCCGCTCGTGTGCTCCCGGGAGAAGCCGACTCGTCTCGAAGCGCTCAAATATTACCGGCGGGCCGCGGAGTACTATCGCTTGCGCACGAAGCTCTATACGCGTGTCGACGCGGTGCGAAGGATAAACGGCCACTTTCAGGTCGAGAGCTCTTTCACGCGCGGCCAGGTCGGCACAGCCGAGCCAATCACCGCTAGAAAACTCGTCGTCGCGACCGGCTATTACGACAACCCGAACTATCTCGGCATCCCGGGCGAAGATCTCCCCAAAGCGTCGCATTACTACGTCGAAGCGCATCCTTACTATGGGCTCGATGTCGCGGTCATCGGGGGCGGGAATTCCGCCGCCGAGACGGCTCTCGACCTCTTTCGCTCCGGCGTCAAGGTGCGCCTCATCCATCGCCACAAAGAAATGTCGACGCACATCAAGTATTGGGTGCGCCCCGATATCAATAACCGCATCTCGCGTGGCGAGATCGAAGCGCATCTCGAGACCGAGGTCGAAGCGATCTTGCCCGACAAGCTCGAGCTGAAGAACAAGAAGGGCGAGCGCTACACGATCCCGAACGATGCCGTGCTTGCCCTGACCGGATACCGACCGGACTACACGTTCCTCGAATCGATGGGTATCACGATCGACAACGAAAGCGGCAAGCCGCACACGGATCCTGAAACGTGCGAGACCAACGTCTCCGGCATCTATCTCGCGGGCGGCATCGTCGCGGGACGGCAAACGAACAAGATCTTCATCGAGAATGGCCGCTTTCACGGACAAAAGATCGTCAAGCATCTGTCCTCCTCGTGAGCATTAATACCGTCACCGTCATCCGAAACGCTCGGATCATCGACGGCACCGGTGCGCCGGAGAGGACGGGCGACGTCGCGATCGAGGATGGGCGAATCGTTGCGCTCAGCCCAAATGACGCCGACGCCATTAGCGCAGAGCACGTGCATTCGATCGATGCTACCGGCCGAGTCCTGGCACCCGGGTTCGTGGACATCCACTCGCACGGGGATCTCGTGCTCGCTTGGCCTTCTGAAAAAAGGCTCGCGCTGATGGAGGGCCGCATCGCTCAAGGCATCACGACGGAAGTGATCGGCAATTGCGGCCTCGGCGCCTCGCCCCTCTTCGGCCATGGCAGCGAGCTTCTTCCTCAAATCAATAGCTGGATGACGCCGGCGCCGTTCGACTGGAGCTGGCGCGACCTCGACGGCTATTTCACTCATGTGGAGACGCTCGGGCTTCCCATAAACGTCGCAAGCCTCGTTCCTCACGGCGCGCTGAGACTCGGCGCCGCCCATCTCGCCCCGGGAGAGACGGACGACGCCACCCGACAGATGATGACCGCGGCGCTCGATGGCGCGCTCGAACAAGGCGCTTTCGGCTTGTCGGCCGGACTCATCTACCCGCCAGGCAACTACACATCGACCGACGAGCTGACCCTGCTTGCCCGCCGTCTGGCTTCTTACGACCGCACCTTCACGTGCCACCTTCGAGGCTCGAGCGAAACGCTTCTCGACGCCGTCCGCGAGCTCATCACGATCGGCCGTGAAGCGTCCGTGCACGTGCACCACTCGCACGCCGAAGCGGTCGGGAAGGCGCACTGGCCAAAGCTCGAATCCTTCCTGCGCATGGAGCAGGACGCGCGCGACGAAGGCGTGCATCTGACCGCGGACATGTTTCCTTATCCCGTCGCGGCGACGATGATGCTCGCCATCTACCCGCCATGGTCGCTCGAAGGCGGACTGCCGCGTCTTCTCGAGCGCTTGCAGGACCCTGCCACCCGGGAGCGCATCCGACACGACATCGAGACGGTGGCGCCCGAATGGCCGCCGTGGAAGGACAAAGGCTGGCCGCACAACCTCGTAATGGCCGTCGGCTGGGACCGCATTCATGTCTCCACCGTGGGCTCGGAGACGAACCAGGCCATCTCCGGCCTCTCGCTCGCTGCGCTCGGGGCGAAGCGACAGGCATCTCCGTTCGACGCGATCTCCGACCTCATGGTCGAAGAAGACGGCAATGTCGGCCAGTTCGTTCTCGACATTACCGGCGAAGAGGGTCTGCGCGAGCTCATCCGGCGACCGGATATCGCGTTCATTACCGACGCCAACGACTACGGCAAAGGCAAGCCTCACCCAGCAGCTTATGGAAGCTTCCCCCGCGTGCTCGGACGCTACGTGCGCGAGGAATCGATCCTTAGCCTTCCGGAAGCCATTCGCCGAATGACGTCTTTGCCGGCCGACACGATCGGGCTAAAAGGTCGGGGCCGGATCGAGAAAGGCGCCTTTGCCGACCTCGTCATCTTTGACCCCGCCACGATCCGCGACGAAGCCACGCTCGAGCAGCCGCGCCAGAAAGCGAAAGGAATCGAGACGGTCATCGTGAACGGAACGGTCACCTACCAAAACGGGCATCCGACCAACGAGCTTCCGGGGCACGTTCTTCGCGCTTAGCCCGGTGCCTCCAGTTGGTGCGGGGAAGAGCAAGAGAAAAGAAAGGAGAGGTGGGGATAGGGAGATAAAACACGGCCATTCTTTCTTATCCCCACATCTCCTCCTATCCCCACCTCCCCTTTCTCTTTTCTTTTCCAGTGGCCTCCTGGGTATGGACGTCATAGATGCTGGCTTTTACAATAGGCGTCATGGCCTTTCTCGATCGCTTTGTTTCGGACATCATCAAGAAGTCGACCGGATTCAACGCGCGCTCTATCGTGCGGACGGTCGGCGGCCAGAACATTCTGCTTCTCGGAGGCGCGGCTCTCGCTGCGGCGCTTGCGGCGGAGAAAATGGGCGGGTCGGAGTCGCCTCCTCAGCCGCCTGTCCCGCTTGTCCCAAATGCCGCACCGCCTCCGCTCCCAACGGCGCCCCCGCCCCCGCCACTGCCTCCTCCTCAGGAGCTTCTTTTTGCGATCGTCCGCACGATGGTTGCCGCGTCTCTCGCCGACGGCCAGCAGCACGACGACGAGAAAGAGCTCATCAATAAACGGCTCGGAGAATCGGGGCTCTCGCTCGAGCAGATCCAGCAAGTCCACACGGACCTCGCCACGCCGCCTGCCTTTGCCGAGCTCGCGGCGCTCGTCGATAACGCCCACGACTCGGAGCTTCTTTACCGCTTTTCTGCGCTCGTGGTCCTTGCGGATGACAATGTCAGCGACGGCGAAAAAGCCTGGCTCGCCGAGCTCGCCAAGGCGCTTGGCATCGACGCGGCGCGACGTCAGGTGCTCGATGGCGAAATCTTCGAATCTACTTGATCAGCAGAATTCTTTGGATTACCGGATAGAGCCACTCGACGCCTCTCGCGGTCACGATGGCGTCGTCCTCGAGAGGGATCCGTACTTTCGCGCCCCCGAACTCATCGGCTTTGGTATAGGCGAAAAGCTCGATCGAGAACATGTTCGACGGCTTGATCTCGTAGGTGAGACGCGTCGGGTTGAACCACGCGATCGAAGGCCCTATTCCGTGGCCGAGATTACCTACGGAATGACAACCGATGACAACATCGGTCGTGTCCGCGTCCGTTGGCTGATTGAACTCGATGAGCGAGAATCCCGCTTCTTCTAGAGCGTGGTTGACCTGCTCGAGCATCTCACCCGCGGTAGGGCCGGCCTTGATGCTTCGCCGCACTACGTCGCGCGCTTTTAGTGCTTGATCGAAAGCGTTTTGAATTCCTGGTGGCACGGCTGTCTCGCCTTCCTTCAGAACGTAAGCGATGCGCTTCATATCGGTAAAGAAGTTCAGATAGCCGACACCCCAATCGATCATGAGGAGCTCGCCGCGCTGAATGATGTGCTCGTTCGAGCTCGCGACGATACCCTCGGGGCCGGTCACATAGACCGACGGCATGCCGAAGGAAGATTCTAGTCCTCGCTCGAACTGCTGCTCCGTCATCCACCACGCGACGTCCTCGAGAGTCGTCACCCCTGGCGTGATGATGGCGTTCGAGAAGGCACGCTCCGCTATCTGGCGGGACATCTCTCCGGCCTCTCCAAAGGCAACGATCTCGCTGGCCACGCGGCGCGAGCGAAAATCAGAAACGAGCTTCTCCGCGGACGTAAACCTCTCCGCGTAGTCCTCCCCGAGCGTGCGTACGAGATACTCGAAGCCAGTATGGGACAGGCCGTCCGCCGCGCCGATGCTCTCGGACATGTTGAGGCCGATGCTCTTGGGGTCGCGCTCGGCGACAAAAGCCGCGAGGTCGAAACTTCCGCTCACGATGTCGTAGACACCGCAAGCTTCGAGCCGGCGTCCGCCCACACCGAGCGCCGCCCGCTCAATCCGCTCGTCACCACGGTCGGTGAAGATATAAAACCCGACATTCCCGACATAGCCTTCACCGAGATCGTAGTAGAGTGGATCGCGCAGCCCCTCTTTCTGCATGACGATCCACATGTCGATAGCGTTCTCTTTCATGACCTCCGGGAGAATGCGGTCGAATTTCTCGTGCCGGATCTGGCACATTCGCTCCCATCGTCGGCGCGCTTCCTGTGAGAGGGCCTCTGAAACGGCGAAAAGGGACAAGAGGGTGACAACAATCGAGAATCTCATGGTCTACTCCAAGCGTCTTTTGATGCGCGGCGGCATCCTATAGCAGCAAGCAGTTGCTTGGGAAGTCCGCAGCTGACAGAATCGCGCTTCGTCGGAGGAGTGGACCGTTGAGCAAGAGCGAAACAGAAGGCAAGAAACCGGGCCGGCGGTCTCGAGTGAATGAGCGCCGGGGGCAAATTCTGGAAAAAGCAGCGCAGCTATTTTGCGTCAAAGGGTACGACTCCACCTCCATGAGCGACATCGCGGACGAAGTGGGCATTACCAAAGCGGGCCTCTACTACTTCGTCGAGGGCAAGGAGCACTTGCTCTACTTGATTACGGATTACGGTCTCGACCTTCTCGACGAGACCGTCGTGCAACCGTTGAAAAAGCTCGAAGACCCCAAGGACTTCCTCACCGAGCTCATCAAGCTCCATACCCACATGGTGTTGAACCGTCCGAGAGAGGTCACGATCATCCTCCACGAGCGAACGGCATTGACTGGTGTCTACCGTGAGAAGATATTGCGGCGGAAGAAAGAGTACATCAATTACGTGCGCAGTCTACTCGTCCGACTGCAGCAACGCGGAGAGGCGCGGCAAGATCTCGACCCCACCGCGGCGACGTTTTTCCTGCTCGGCTCCCTCAACTGGATCTATCAGTGGTACAAGGTCGACGGCCCTCTCGCGGAGGAGCAGCTGGCGACTGAGCTCACGAAGCTGTTTACGAGGGGCTTCTTGAAATAAGAATTCCCCCCACCTCGACTCGAAAATGGACCCTATTCCCTTTTCGCCGCCCCTTAGCGGGAAACGCTGCTCGCTGACAACTCAATGACCTCGAGGAGTTGGTCCTGCAAGTCTGGGTTTCCGATCTTCCGCCAGTAACCGAGAAGCTTTGTTTCTTCTTTGTTCTCGGCAAGCGGTTTTCGGGTGTGGCTGTCAGGGATGAGATCCGAGACCTTCACGTCTAACGACTTGCTGATTTTCTTGAGCCAATCGAGCGACGTGCGCCGGCGACCCTGCTCGAAGTTCGAGAGAGCCGAAGGCGATAGCCCCGCTTTTCGCGCAAGCTCCTCTTGAAGCATGCCTCTTTTTTGTCGCAGCTCACGAATACGCTGCCCGACTTCTGCGTGCATGGAACCTCCTCTGTCCCCGTCAAAAAGACAATGACGGAATCACTTTCAGGGCACAGTAGCATGAAACGGTACCGGGCGCACCACGGGTTGTTCCCGGTGTAAGAAAGGCGTTGGTAACAGCCTGGTTCTGCGGCTAAAACTGGTCGGCGACGTGTTAGAATAATGGGGTTGTACATTGAGGAGGAAGCACCATTGGATATCAAGGAAGCCGGTCTATTCATTAAGGTGAACATAGCCGCACAAAGGGCGCGACAGATCATGCAGGGCGCAGCCCCAAAGATTCAGAGTAGCTCCCGCAAACCTGCAGCGATCGCGATCCTAGAGCTCGAAAGCGGAGTGCTCGAAGCGTTTACGCCAGAAGAGCTTCCTGATCCTCCCGAAGAAGGGTCCGACGGAGAGGATACGGAAGACGAGCTCTGAGCCGGAGCCCAGCGCTCAGCTCACGATCCCTTCCACGTTTCCGTTCTTGAGAAAGTTCTTCAGCGTATCCGCCGTCGCGGTTACCCGGTCGAGGTGGTACCGCGACAGCACCTCCTTCATATAAGGATGGTGGCGTAACAGCTCTTTGAGCTCCGCTTCCTCGATTTTGAGGAGCTCCGTGCCGTCCTCGAGCGAATGTACCGTGGCCGTGCGCGGCACACCGGTCAGAAACGACACCTCACCAAAGAACTGGTGCTTGCCAAGCCGAGCAAGCTCGATGAGCTCGTCGCCAATTCTTACCTCGACCATGACCGAGCCTTCCTTGATGAGATAGAGCGCGCCCTCTTGCTCGCCTTCTTGAAAAGCAGCTTGACCTTCGGCGAGAGTGACGAGCTTGAAGCGCGGCGCAAGACGGGCGCGGTCCTTCGACGGGAGCATCTCGAAAAGGGGCGATTGCGACAAGACGTTGACGAGCGCCCGGTCCCGGTACATGGAGAAGAGCACTTCCCTGAGGCGCCGGTGGTTCGCGACAACACCGCGCATCCCGTCAGCGGAAAGCTCGAGCAGCTCGCTATTCTCGAGACAGCGAACGCTCGCCGTCCGAGGGTCTCCTGTCAGAAACGAGAACTCTCCGAAACATTGTCCCGCGGAAACGATGCCGAGCTTCGCGGTGTCGGCTCGCACTTCGAGAAGCCCTTCGGTGACAAAGAAAAGCGATCCACCTGCGTCACCTTCATCGAAAACAACGGCGCCTTCTTTGAGCTCATGCCGCTTCATCGCGCCCGCCACGCTCGAAAGCTCCTCAGGAGTCAGCTCCGACAGAAGAGGGATATCGCCGAGAGGTGTCAATGTAGGCACCGGCACGGTTTTTGCCTCTTGCTTCTTCTGTTCGTCTCTCAGGCTGTCGACCGTGACTTTGGCGATATAGGCGAGCGGGTTCTCGAAGCGAGGATCGAGCTCGACGACTTTGAGACCAGCGGCGATAGCGCCGAGGATATCCCCAGCGGAAGCGAGCCTCTCCTGAATCTTTACGAGCTCAGAAATGGCGCTGTCGCGATTTCCCGATTCGATGAGAAGGTTGGCGAGGCGGCGCCGAATGCCGGTATCGTCCGGTATTTCCGATACGAGCCCTTGGAGGGTGACTACTGCCCGGTCAAGGTCGCCGCTTCTGCGGTACCGCTCCGCGACCCTCAACTCGGAAGCCTTGTCCATCAGCGGTCTTCTTTCTCCTGCTCGCGTTGTTCCAGGAGATCGGCGAGACGTTGATGGATGCGCGCCCGATAGCGAAGATCGCCGAGACTCGACGCTTCGAGAAGCGGGTTCATGTTCGCTACGAGCTCATCCATCGCGACCCAACGTGCGGCTTCGAACGCCTCGCGGTCTTTCGGCCCGATCTTCCCGTCCTCGGCATTGGCAAGCATGACGTGCGTTGTCCAGGACGTTTTCTCACCGTCGAGCGTGAAGTCCGCATGAATCTGCAGAAGATAGCCCTGAACGCGCACCGCGAGCCCGGTCTCCTCGAGCGCTTCCCGGACGGCACCGTCGACAAAAGACTCTTCGGGGTGGATACCTCCCGAGGGGATTCGAAACGCGTCAGGAGGATCGCCCGGCTTGCGCACGACGGCGACCTGCCCGTCCTTCAGAATGAGGAGAGCCACATCATGCGCTCGGCCCTGACTTCGATGTTTCTCTACCTTGCGAAACTCGGGCTCCGTCAACGGAACATCCCACCGTTCGATGATTGGCGCGCCGAACTCGGATACGAGCTCTTGCACGATGTGTCGGCCGATATGCATATCGCCGAGGCTCAGCTCTCGCTGCTCGGTTCGTTCAAGAGTGCTACAAGGTCGCGGATCACCGAAGGGGCTACCCAGTCGCGAGCGCCAACGACTTTCGATTTCAGGCGGCCGCTTCTATCAATGATGTAGGTCTCGGGATATTTGAAGGTCTTATAGGAGCGAGAGACTTTCATGCCGTCGTCGTGTAGAACAGTGAACGTCAAATTCCGCTCATCGACGAACCTTTCGATATCGCTGAACCGCTCGTCCACGGAGACGGCCACGACGGCCAGCCCTCTCGACGCGAGCGCCTCGTGGAGTTTTTCGAGTGAGGGCATCTCTTCGATACAAGGAGGACACCAGGTCGCCCAATAGTTGAGAACGACGACCTTCCCTCTCAGCTCATCGAGCGCATGCATCCGGCCTTTGAGGTCTGGAAGCGTAAAGCCGGGCACGGCCTCCCCTACTTGGACTCCAGGATTCCCCTTGCACGATAACGAGGCACAGGCAAAAAGGGCCGCGAAGAGAAGCGCCGCACGGGATTCAGCTCGCATGAGGAGTATCTCGCACATGGGCGAGCGGCTTGAGCGGCTTGAGCGCCTCGACGTTGGCCACGGCACAGGCCGGGTCGTCGGTCATGATGCCGTCGACGCCCCATTCGAGAAGACGTGTGATGTGGATCGGCTCGTTCACGGTCCACACGTGCACTTCCACGTCGAGCTCGTGAATGGCGTCGATGACGGGTTTTGAAACGACCCGTCTCAAGCCTTTATATTCCGGCACTTGGAACGCGGTACCCGGCGGCCGATAGCCGGCAAGGCTTCCACTTCGCACGCGGACGAGAAAGTCGCGCACCTCGTCCTTGCTGAAGCTCGTGGCCACGCGCGGCGCGACGCCGCGGAAGCGCTGCAGCGCGTCGTGATGATGCGAGGCTACGATGACGCGTTCCTCCGCACCGTAGCGTTGCAGACGGTTTTGGACCACCTGCTCGACGCCCGAGCGGGTCTTCTTGAGCTCCAGGGTGAGACCGACATCGGGAAATGTTGTCAGCACTTCGTCGAGCGTCGGCATTGTCAGGCCCTTACCGCGATAAGGGAAGGTGCGGCCATAGTCCATCGTAAATTTGTATCCCGCATCGAGCCTTTGGAGCTCAGCGAGGGACATGTTCTCGACGCGTCCTCGGCGGCCCGTGGTTCTGGACACGGAATTGTCATGGATGATCACGGGCTCGCCATCCGATGTCAAGTGGATGTCCATCTCGAGATAGGACGCCCCTTGCTGGCACGCGAGCTTGAACGATTCGATCGTGTTCTCGGGCGCGCGGGCGCAGGCGCCGCGGTGGCCGAAGAGCCTCGGCGAAGGACCCGAGAAAAAGCCGTTATTTGACGACACTTTGATCCGGTCGAGTTCTACTAATTTTGTCTACGAAGGCGCATCGAAAGAAGCGTCTCCGAATGACCCGTTTGCGGGAACCAATGTTTATATCTCTATTATCCGGACGCTACAGCGTTTCGTCAAAGGCGGGTATGCGCAGTAAGACTCCCAGATCCCGGCGGTCGGGATTGTTCGGGTCGAGCTCCGAAGGCCTGAATCCGCCTTCACTGAAAACGGTGAAGGCGGCGAGACCGTCTTCGATGGCGACGCGAACGCGCTTCTTCTGCCAAGGTCCGAGGCGAAAGCGCTTGGTGTCCATCTCTGTCTCCACGCGCACCCAGTTCTCCGAGCCGCCATTCAAAAGCTCGAGCTCGTCGCCTGTCGTGGATTCGAGCGTAAAGGCCGCGCGCGCGCCTCGCTTCACCCAGAAGCCGCGGCGATCGAGATAGGCTCCGTCATCGAGACTGTGAACACGCTGGTCGCCGGGGAAGACGAGACTTCGGTTCACGACCGGTCGCGGATCGAAGAGCTCGTCCCAATGCAGCCGTGGAGGACCACCGTCTTCGAGACGTCGCAGCCGCACCCGAAAACGGCCGAGCGCAACCTTCGACTCGAAGCGGGCGCCGTCCGCCTCGAAACAGCTTCGGTCGCTGCACGGCGCGAAGGCTTCGAGAGCAACTCCCGATACGCGATAACGTCCCGCCGGAATGTGGTACGGCAAGCTCCACCAATGGAGGGGGTCGCCGTCGGGACGGAAAGGACGGAGGGGCAGCGAGACGCGCGCTTTGACATCGCCGCCGCTCAAGCGCTCTCCCGATGGGAACGCGCGAAAGGCGTCAGCTCTGCTTTCGCTGAGCCCTCTCATGAGCTCCGTCACCCAGCGGCCTTCGAGGCGGCGGGAGACCTGCGCTCCGGTCAAGTCTCGAGCCCAGGCCGCGGCGAGCAGCAGCAGAACGAAAGGCGGCAGCCGTACCGGACGAGCGCGAAACTGTGCCGCGAGAGCAAGCAGAGCCAGCGCGAGCGCGATGCTCGCGAAGATGACCGAGTGCGCGTCCGCGTTAATGAGCGATGGAAGATAGCTCGTGAGATCCCACGAGCTAGAGAGCGCTTCCCAAAGCCGCCCCGTGCCGTCTCTGGCATTCAAGTAAAGAGGTTGCCCCGGCAGGAAAACACTAAAGAGCGAAACGGAGAGACTGACCGCGAGAAGCGTTGGTAACCACGGCGTTACGCCCTCGAGGCGCTCTCGAGCCCACAGTCTCGACGCCGCCATTGCGAGAAGAGGGAGCACGGGGAAGAGAAAACGCGCCGCCGGCGAATTGCCCCCGGACCATAGGGGATGGGCTGCGCCCGGAAGTGCTATAACAGCGAGCGCGAGCAGCGAAACGACGCCAAAAAAGAAATCGCGCCGCAGCAGTGGCACGAGCCCCGCGAGGCCGATGAGGTAGACGGGCGAGACCGGAAGAAGCCCGAACTCCTGGTCGAAGAACAAGCCGAGAAGACCTATCGGGATACCGGACATGAAAATACGCTGGCGTCCATAGGAAGCGGTGGGATCGAGACTTCCCGTCGAGACGAAGAAGAACGTAACGAGCGCCAAAGCACCGACAGCGGCACCGCACAAAACCGGCGCGCGGCCGCGCTGAAAACGATAAGCCAAAGCACCCCACAACAAACCGGCGAGCGGGATGAACTTCATGTGAAAAAAAGGAAGCGTCGCGACCAAAAGCGCCCACCCGAGCGCAAGAAGACGCGTCTCGGCCTCACGTCGGAGAAGTCGCACGGCTACCAGCGTCACGATTACCGCGGCGGGAAGCTCGGGATAGGCGGAAGAGGATAGGAAGAGAGCCGGCGAAGTCAGTCCGAAAACGCAGGACGCGAGTACCGACGCCTCGCGGTTGCCTGTCAGAAGGAACGCGGCAAGGTAGATCGCGCGCCACAGCATCGCACCCAAGAGCGCGAGCGTGACGAGAGCGCCCGTCAGCCCCGCGAGTGCGTAGCCGGGGACGAGAAGGATCGGCAGTCCAATCCCGTGAATCGAGTACGGCGTGTTGGCGGCGAGGTGCGGCCCGATCTTTCCCAGATAAAAACCGCGGTAGTCCTCCTGAAAGTAGTTGTTCTGAACGCGAAGATCGCCGTCGTGGACGAGGCTATGGGTGATGAGGAGATAGTGAGGCTCGTCGCCCGAGAGGCCGACATCGTGCGACATCTTCAACCCGATGGCGAGATGAACGCAAAACCCGAGAAAGGCTATGCGGCGCGTCGTGGCGATGTGGCGGCCGAGCCCGCGCGGCGCGAGCGCACGCCACAGCCACAACAAGGTGGCGCTGACGAGCAGGAAGTCGAGCAGGCGTCCGGAGAAGAGAGCTGTGAACGGCGCCACTGAGAAGAGCGACGGGACGAACACGGCGCCCGCCAGTCCGGCGGGAAGAAATGGCGTGATCCAGCTTGCCTTCCCAGAGCGGTGGGCGGCGAAGCCAAGCGCGGCCCCGAGCGCGACGAACACCACGACGAGCAAGAGGTTAGGGATCGAGCTCAGAAGCCAGGGCTCGACACTAGCATTCATGTCGACGTCCCGGTCGAAGACCGGGAAACGCCGGGTGGAGCGCATCGCGAGCGCGAGGCCGAGCGCCATGCCCGCCACGACCGCGATCCAGGAAGTTTTCAAGGCGCGTTATATTGCGCGAAGGCCGGATGGGTGCGGAGGTAGGACAAGGCGATGATCGTCTTCGCATCCCGAACGTCGACGCCAGCGACGAGCGCCATCGCGTCCTCCCACGGAAGCTCCACGACTTCGAGACTCTCATCCTCGTCGAGTGACTGCGTCCTCGCTTCGAGATCGGTAGCGGCGAACAGGTACATTTTCTCCTCGAGAATGCCGGGAGATGGGTAGAACTCGAGGAGCTTTTCGAGCCGCTTCGCGAAATAGCCGGTCTCCTCGACGAGCTCGCGGCTCGCCGTCTCTTCGGGACTCTCGCCGGGGTCGATCGTTCCCGCGGGCGCCTCGAGAAGAAACTCGCCAGCGGCATAACGAAATTGCCGGACGAGAACGACTCGACCATCGTTGGTCACGGGCAAGAGCACCGCGGCGCCTGGATGCCTCAGGACTTCGCGCTCGACTTCCATACCCGACGGCTCCACGACGCGGTCCACTTCGAGCGTCACGAGTCTCCCTTCGAAGATGCGCCGGCGCTCGAGAAGCCGCGCTTTGCCGTCGCTATTCACGTTCGCGATTCTAACACGCGCTCTTGTCTGGTACATTCGATGAAGATGCACGCGCTCTTGCTGTGGTTGCTCGCTGCTTCGAGCCCTGCCGTCGGGGTTGAAACTTCACCGGCCCTCGCGGAGCTGGAGGATCAAGGGCGCTCACACCTCTACAATCTTGAATACAAGGATGCCCGTTCGGTTTTCTCGCGCCTCGACGAGCTCGCACCCACTTCGCCCATCGGCCCCTATTACCAGGCGGCGACGATTTGGATGGAAGAGCTCGCGAAGCGCGGCGGAATGAACGGCTCCACGTTTCGGACGGGTCGCTACTGGAGCGAGAACCGCCACGAGCCGCCCGCGCCAGAGCTCGATCGGGAGTTCAAAGACCTCGTGGCCGACGCTGTAAAGCGCGCGGAGGCGACGCTCGCGCGCGAGCCCGGAAACAAGGAGGCTCTCTACTTTCGCGGCGCCGCCGAGGGCGTGCTGAGCGCCTATTACGCCATGATCGAACGGAGCTATTACAGCTCCTACAAAGCGGGAAAGCGCGCCAAGAAGTATCACGAGCAGCTCCTCGAAGCAGACCCCGAATATGCGGACGCGTGTCTTCTTCTGGGCATCTACGAATACACCGTTGCCACGCTTCCAAGGACGCTCCGCGTCGTAGCGTTTCTCATCGGGATTAGCGGCTCGCGCGAGAAGGGGCTCGAGCTCGTGAGAAAAGCGGTGGAGAGTGGAGACCGAACGCGCTGGGCGGCAAGGCTTTCGCTCGCCGTAATGGAGCAGCGAGAGAAGAAATACCAGCGCTCGTTGGCCGTGCTGCGCGAGCTCGAGGCTGCCTTTCCCAAAAATCCGCTCTTTCCGTTCGAGCGCGGCTCGGTCCACTTGTTGCGAAAAGACTGGTCCACCGCTAGACGTACCTTCGACGAAGTGCGAAGAAACCAGGCGGCAGGAAAGCCGAATTTCGACGCCGTCGAGCCGTCGCTCGTGCTCCTGAAGATCGCGGAGAGCCATCTCTTCGCAAAGAACTTCCGGCGTGCGAACGACATCTTACGCAAAGCACTCGAGGTCCCGGACATCCCCAACCACATCAAGGCCGTAATCTTTCTGCGGCGCGGAATGGTCAGCGACGCCACCGGCCATCGCGACCGCGCCCGCGCCGACTACCGCCGCACTTTAACGCTCAACGTCGACAAACCCACCAACAAGCTAGCAAAACGCTACCTAACAAAACGTTACCGCTAACACGCTTTCGAGCAAGATCAACATTAAGAAAAGCGTAACGCAAAGGCGCAAAGTCGCAAAGGCGCAAAGGAAAAGAAAGCAAAAAGAAGATGAAAGGAAATGCTTTTGTCGCTAGCTTTATGGCCCCAGAACCGAACTTCAGACCCGACGAGTCTCAAAACCCAGCGCCTGTTTGGCTCGTGGCTTCCGACCCGAACGGACTGAGTTAGCTAGCCTAGAGGCCAGAACCCAGACGGCAAAAACATCTCCTCTCATCTTCTTTTCTTTGCGTCTTTGCGACTTTGCGCCTTTGCGTTACGCTTTTCTTATTATTGATCTAGCTCGAACGCGTGGACGGAGTCAGCGGTTCTGGCGGGACGGCGGGTGTAATCCGAGTGGCTACCCGAGCACAGCTCGAGGTAGCCGGTGGCGCATTTGAATTACGTTCACATCGTGGGCTGCTCGGGAAACGCGTAGTAACCCTGGCGCGTTCGCACAACGAGATCGTCCCGGCCTTTGATCCGCACTTGGATCGTCCGCCATTCCCCGTTCTGTTCGAGATTCGAGGGAATGTAAGCGAGCCGGTATTGGCTATGAAGCTCTTTCTGGATCTGGTTGAAGCTCCGGTTCAGATCCCCGATCCCCTTCGGGAAGAAAGCTTGGCCGCCCGTTTCCCGGGAGAGCTTCTTCAAGAAGCCTTTGTTCACACCGCGGGAGCCGGCGGTGCGCCGCCCTCGAAAACCGACCGTGTAGATCGAGACTTCCGAGAACTTGGCGCCTTCGATCGCGTCCTTGGACGTAGCCTCGCTCCCCTGGCCGACCGAGCGCGAGTCGTCGCCATCGGTGAAGACAAGAAGCGCTTTGCGACCTTCGGCCTCGGAGACTTTTTCGAGTGAGTAAAGGATCGAATCGTAGAGAGCCGTCCAGCCCGAGGGGTAGAGCGACTGGATCGTAGAGACGAGGCGGTCGATGTCGTCGGAAAAATGCGAGCTGAAGCGGATGCGCTCGTTAAAGTCGGCGATGATGGCTTTGTCGCCGTCCCAGAGTTTGCTGACGAAGTTCGACGCCGCTTCTTTGATTCCGTCCACGCTTGGACGGATGCTCGTGGAGGCGTCGAGCAAGACCAGCAGCGTGACCGGCGTGACCTCGGAAGTAAAGAAGTCGACCTTCTGCCTCGTGCCGTCCTCGAGAACGATGAAATCAGACGCTTCGAGGTCCGGAATGAAGCGCCCCTTCTTGTCCGTCACGACGACGCTCAAGTTGATGGCTTGGACCGCGGCCCGAAACTGAAACCGATCCCCTTCTTGTTGTTGTGCGTTCACTTGCCCAGACACCAGAAATCCAGCAAACATCAATGGAATGAGAAAGATAACGGTGCCTAGGACGCGATGATTACGAGGATAATTCATGAATTCGCCTCCCCCCGGCCGGCGTCAAATGGAGGGTTCACACGTCGGCGTGCGGCCCGATGGGACCGCTTTGTGCGGGTAGTGTAACACAGTTGGCGGTTCGGTAACTGTGACGTGCGTCGCGATCGTCGCGATTTGTTCACTTCGGCGATTTTGGCTACACTGATCTTGGCGATGGACGAAAAACACCTGTTCACCGTTCGGGAAGCGAACGAGCTCATTCCCTTTCTTAGCGACAAATTGGAG
>SMYC01000259.1 GCA_004356105.1 Acidobacteriota bacterium
ACACGTCTATCCGAAATGCCCCGGCGCGCGCGGGTCTTGCGTTCGTTTGTGTTTTTGGACACGACGAGGTCACCATGCATTGGGCTATGCGTTTCCTTGTCGATTTGGAGATTCGGCGGACATTTCGTTTTCCTGGCAACATTTGGCGGCCTGGCATCGTCGAATAGGAGTGATGCCTAATCTACGTCTAGCTTTGAGAACGCTTTGGAAGACCCCTTTCGTGACCCTCGTGGCCGTCATCTCCTTAGCACTCGGGATTGGAGCGAACGCGGCCATTTTTTCGCTGTTTGACCAGATCCTCCTCCGCCCGCTGCCGGTTACGGCCCCCGAGGAGCTCGTGAATCTCGCGGCTCCCGGGCCGAAGCCGGGGAGCCAGTCGTGCAATGACGCTGGCGGTTGCGACGAGGTCTTCAGTTATCCCATGTTTCGTGACCTCGAGCGCGAGCAGCAGGCCTTCACCGGCATCGCGGCGCATTTTAACTTTGGCGCCAATCTCGCGTCCCAAGGCCAGACGATGAGCGGTACCGGAATGCTCGTCTCCGGCAGCTACTTTTCCGTGCTCGGCCTGAAACCCGCCCTCGGCCGCTTGATTGCACCCGACGACGATCGTGTCGCCCTCGGCCACTTTGTTGCGGTTTTGTCTCACGCCTATTGGCAGAACCGTTTCGGCGGAAGGCCCGACGTTGTCGGTGAGACACTCATCGTTAATGGGCAATCGATGACGATCCTCGGTGTTGCGCCGCGCGGTTTCAAGGGCACGACCCTCGGCTCCAACCCTCATGTGTTCGTGCCGATCACGATGCGCGACGTGATGATCCCGGGGTGGCAAGGTTTCGATACACGGCGAAGCTATTGGGCCTACCTGTTTGCGCGTCTCCGTCCAGGGATATCGATCGAGAAAGCCCGCCAAAGCGTGAACGTGCCCTATCGCGCCATCATCAACGACGTGGAGGCCCCGCTCCAAGAAGGAATGAGCGACCCGACGATGGAGCGCTTCCGGGCGAGACAAGTGATCCTCGAGCCGGGCGCTAGAGGACAAAGCTCGATGCATGGCGAAGCGCGCGCGCCGCTTTTGCTCCTTCTCGGAGTGACGGGTGTCGTGCTCCTCATCGCTTGCGCCAACATCGCGAACTTGCTTCTGATTCGCGCCGCGAGCCGCGGCACCGAATTGGCGGTGCGGTTGTCGATCGGCGCGAGCCGCCGTCACGTCGTGCTGCAGCTTCTGACGGAGTCGTGCTTGCTCGGTATTCTCGGCGGGCTCGGCGGTTTGCTCATGGCACGATGGACGCTCGGGCTCGTCGTCTCGCTTCTGCCCCAAGGTGCGCTCGACGTCGTACAGACGAGCCTCGATTGGCGCGCTCTCGCCTTCGCCGCGGCTTTGTCAATCGGGACCGGGCTTCTCTTCGGGCTTTTTCCCGCGATTTCCAGCACGCGCCTGGATCTGGTTTCGGCGCTTCGAGCTCAGTCTGGTCTCACGTCCGGGGCGAGGTCCGCGGGGCGTTTTCGCGCAACACTCGCGACGGCGCAAATGGCGCTCTCGATGTCGCTTCTCGTTGCGGCGGGCCTTTTCGTGAAGAGCTTGATGAACGTGACGCGGGTCGATCTCGGCTTGAGCATCGAGAGCTTGTCGACTTTTGGCGTGTCTCCGGAGCTCAACGGATATGAGCCCGAGCGCTCGCGGGACTTCTTCGAGCGCCTAGAAGCCGAGCTCGCCGCCGTCCCCGGCGTCACCGGTGTCACCGCCTCGAGGGTGCCCCTCATTGCGGGAAGCAGTTGGGGTAGCAGTGTATCGGTCGAAGGCTTCGAAGCGGGCCCCGACACCAATACCGGCTCGCGCTTCAACGAGATTGGAGCTGGGTTTTTCGGAGTCCTCGGTATCCCTATCATGTCGGGACGCGAGTTCGTCGAAAGCGATGTTATCGGGAGCGGTAAGGTGGCGGTCGTCAACGAGGCCTTCGCGCGCAAATTCAATCTTGGCCGCGACGCCGTCGGGAAATGGATGCATACGGGACGCGGCGACGAGCTGGACATGCGAATCGTCGGCCTCGTGCGGGACGCGAAATATAGCGACGTCAAGGACGAGATCCCGCCGCAATATTTCGTGCCTTATCGCCAGAATGATTCGATCGGCTCGATGAGCTTCTACGTCCGAGCGCAGGTGCCGCCGGAACAGACGCTCGCTTCGATCCGCGACGTCGTCGCCGGCTTGGACGCGAACCTTCCGGTGGAGGAGCTGAAGACGATGGAGCAGCAAGTCCGCGAGAACGTCGTTCTCGATCGCCTCATTGGAACGCTCTCAGCCGCCTTTGCCGTGTTGGCCACCGTGCTCGCTGCCGTGGGCTTGTATGGTGTTCTCGCCTACACCATCACGCAGCGGACGAGGGAGATTGGGCTCCGAATGGCGCTCGGCGCCGACGGGCGTCATGTGCGCGGCATGGTCGTGAAACAAGTCGCACGGATGGCCCTCGTCGGTGGGGCGATAGGTACGGTGGCGGCGCTCGGCCTCGGACGGCTCGCGAGCACGATGCTGTATGAGCTCGAGGGCCACGATCCGTCGGTGCTCGGGATCGCGGCCGTCCTTCTTCTCGTCGTAGCGGCGGGCGCGGCCTTCATCCCCGCGCGTCAAGCTTCTCGGATCGACCCGATATACGCCCTGCGCTACGAGTAGCGTGGTGCATGAATTAACTGGGGGCGCGACGGAGTTTCTGGCGGCCCCCAACTTACTTGCCCACGTTCGCTTGGGATTCTGGCTTCCCCAGCTCAGCATCAAATCGACCCCGATGGGCGTTTGCCGGCACAGGTAGGCCGGGAACTGACAGGAGCATCCGGATGCCTGTCGCGGCGTAGCCACACACTTGATGGCGGAAGCGCCGGTCTCATCGGCCGTCGCACTATCTGAACATTTGCTTGCGGTAAAGCCCCTGCTTTCTGAACGTCGATAGCATCCACATCCTCCAAACCGTGAATGGGGCGCCTGGGGTTTGCTTGAAGCTCCTTACGAGTGCCTGTATGGGTGCCCTGAGCCCAACCAGGCTTGTGATGGAGTTGGCGTTTTGCTTGTTGTCCTTCGTGTTCTGGTCGACGCGCGCGCGAAGTTTCGAAAGCTCGGCTCTCAGGTACGCATTCTGCTTTTCGAGCTGGACGATCTTCTGTTGGCCGAGTTTGGGGTCTCGTTTCGGGACTTCAGCTTTCAGAGCGGCGTTTTGCTTTTCGAGGCGATCGATCCGTTTTTCGAGCCTTTGGAGCAGCTGCTCCGTCCTGATGATTCTTCCTTGGTTCACCTTCAAGTTGCGCCGTACGCGCGTTTGTTGGGTTGTCATCTAGTGGCTCCAGCGTGACTAAGGATTGTCGGTCGGTAGCGTTTACGTGACGCGCTCGAGCTTTCAAGCTTGCTTCCTGCTCGCGAGCGCCATGACGGGAGTCTATCAGGGCTAGAATGGTTCGAGGAGGAACCGTACATGAAATCAGGTGGCAGGGTCAGCATCGATATCGCGGACGGATCGCAAAGCGTGACGAGGACGGTGAAACAGATGCTCGGAGACGATGCAAAGATTGCGCCGGAGGACGTGCAGCTGCTGCCGAACGGCTGGCTGCGCCTGACACGTGACGATAACAACCTCTATATGTCGCCCCACGCCGTCGAGTCGGTGTTCGTGGAGGGTGGTGAGCTACACGTGCGGAAATCCGATTCGAATTGAAGGTTGAACCTTCCTTCGAATCAAGCATGTTACATAGCGTTGGTGCATGAATCAGTTGGGGGCGCGCGCGGGACCGTTTGGCGGCCGAACTTACTCCCCCGACGATCGCTTGGGATTCAGGCTTGCCCAGCTCCGCCGTCCGGTTCAATACATTGCACGCGATCCTTGCCTCCCGCTTTTGCGATTCGTAGTCGCGCGTACGAAGGCTGTCTCCGAGCGTCCGCTTGTACCTGACAAAAATATTCTCGACGGCGCCCTGTGGTCGATAACATGACTCCCGCTGCCAGCCTTGGCGCCCGACTTTGCGAATCGTCTCAAGGGTCGCATTCCGCTGCGCCCACGTGCCCTCGGCGCCCTCCGAAGGCACCGCACCTCGTCGAGGTGGGATCATGATCTTGATGTCCGCGGCGCCGACCTCACCGAGCAGCTCGTACACCGACCGAGTATCGTAGGCCCCATCGGCCGTGAAGCGCTTGATCGGAGAGTCGACTTGTTCGAGAAGGTCCGGAACGGTGGACGGGTCGTCTTCGCTGCTCTTCGTGAGCTTCGCCGCCACAATGAATCCGTCGTCATCCACCCCGACATGCAGCTTCCGCCATTGTCCACGCGCCTTCGAGCTCTTGCGCCTGTGGGCGTGCCACTCACCGGCATCCGAGATTTTCAGCCCCGTGGAATCCACGATCAGATGAATCGGGCCATCATGCACCTTCGTGGGCGCTGGCACGTCGACCTCCTGGTTGCGCCGAGACAGCGTGGTGTGGTCC
The DNA here is from genome assembly GCA_004356105.1 of Acidobacteriota bacterium. Classification (GTDB taxonomy): domain Bacteria; phylum Acidobacteriota; class Vicinamibacteria; order Marinacidobacterales; family SMYC01; genus SMYC01. The sequence continues at coordinate 4,463 of SMYC01000259.1, forward strand.
GGCGCTTTAAGGTCGAGCTCCATCAACCGCAACAACGAATCCAGGAAGCCCTCGGTCTGCCGCAGGGGCAGGCGGAAGACGATGCGCAACGTCAACGCCGTCACGATTGCCAGATTCGAGTAGCGGCGGCTGGCCACCGTGGCGGCGTCCAGGCTTCGCGCGCCTCTTGGCTGAACCAGACCGTAATGTCGCCACGGCTCTTGAGTCCACGCTCATACTCCGGCCAGTTGGTAACACCATACTTCGTCTTGTATTTGCGGTTCACTCTGGTGGGCTTGCGCGCAGCCATGGCTTCATCTCCTCGATCTTCAATGTATCGAGAAGCTGAGTCGAAGCGGTTGCCGGTGTCAAGAGCTATTCATGCACCAAAGCCCCTCAAGCACATGAGATCATGAGAGATAGAGCGGATTTCTCAACCCGGTACACTTGAGTCATGAGCGCCATCCAGGACAAGCCGTGCTCCAAGCCAGGATGCGAGAACTTTGGAAAGCTGGGCATCAGGAGTCGTCCAAGTCCAATAGCGTCGGAACCAGCCCGGTGCCACCGGACAACGGTCTCCGGTTTTACGATGACGAGCACGTTGTTCCAGTCCGTCCAGACTCTGCGCAACAGTACCCAGAAGCCGCGATCAAGATCAGTGAGCCTAGACCGTTTCACGGAACGCTGGAGGATGGCGAGCTGTTGGCGAAGTGCGAGATTCTCTAGCGCCAGTGAGCGACGCGTCTTGAACGCCGAGATGAGTGAGCCCAGAAGCGATCGGAGCATGGAGGCATAGTGACCGCCACGACCGAGAAGGTCAATGGCGGCGCCCGCGGATGAATAAATAGAAGGCACAGGTTTGGATCGCATGACCGAGGATGCCTAGCTTTTGTTGCCGAACCAAAGGTTGACACGTCTATCCGAAAAGCCCCCGTGCGTGCGGGTCTTGAATTCGTTTGTGTTTTTGGACACGACGGGGAGACGACCTAACCTACTCCGCGACGTCGCGGAGGGCTTCCCGTACGGTCTCGAGCCCGAATGTTTTTCCCAACGGCATGTCCGCGATCGTCGTCATCACGGATGCCGCCAAGTCCGCCTGGTCGTAAGGGGGTGGGTCCACGAGCTTGCCGTCGCGCCGAGCGGCGGCGACCTTTTCGAGAAACGCCAGATAGGCATCCGCCTCGTCCTCGAGCTTGTATCGGGACTCGACGTGCTCGCGGGCGAAGCGGCCCATCGCGGCTCGAAGCTGCGGGTTCTCGTAGAACAATTGGAGCGTCCGCGCGATCGCCTCCACCTCGGGGACGCCGAGATCGATGCGAGCCACGGTGTGCTCGGGAAACTCGACAAACGGGCCGGTGTTCGATACCAGCACGGGCTTTCCCATGCCGAGCGTTCGAATGAGCGTCCCCGAGAGCTCGCCCGTCGACGGAAAGCGGAGGTTCACGACAACGTCGCACGCCAGCATGTACAGATAGAACTTGTCCATGGGCTGGCGGCCCATGAGGACGAGCTTGTCGCCGAAAGCGGCGGTGTCCGCGATCGTTTCGAGGTCGTAGCTCTCTTGTACCTCGCCGACGATGAGAAAGCGCGCGTCGGCTCCCGTCTCCAAGAAACGCTTGAAGCCTAGGAGCGCGCGGTCGATGCGCTTAGCGCGCGTCGCGAGGCCGAAGGCGGCGACCAGGAACGCGTCGTCCGGAAGGCCGAGCAAGCGTCGCGCTTCCAAAGGGGTTTGGACCGGAAGTGGCGGTGGCGGGGCATAGTGATGAGGGGCGCGGCCGATGAACTTCCCCACCGGTATCGAACCGAAGCGCTCTTCTAGCCAGCGCTGCATGAATCGTGTCAGAACCAAAACTCCGTAGCTGCGCTCCACCATGCGCTCGCAAAGCGGGAACTTCGAGGTTAGGAGCTCGCTTCCCAGCGCGGCGGCGATCTGACGACCGAGCGCGGCGCCTCGTACGCCATAGGCACGCTTCATCTCGGATAGATAGAGCGCGGTATCCCCGCGCTCGACCGACAAGCCGAGAAACAAATGCTGCAGCACCAGGTCATGAAGCACGACCACACCCGGAAAGCGAAGCGCGGCGTTCAACGCGTAGCGATGAAAAGCGCTGTTGCCAATTTGATAGAGGTTGAGGTCGAACGCCTCGCGCGCGGCCACTTCTTCGTACTCGCGCGCATAGTGCCACTCGAAGCTTTCGAGGATTTCAGGGTTTGTGGGCTCGTAGTCTTCGACGAACAAGTGAATGTCGGCGCCGCCTTTCTTGAGGTACGGAAGAAGCTCCTCGCTATAGTCGGCGATGCCCGTTCCTTTGGGCGAGAGCGGGCTCCAGAAGGCGAGCTTCATCGAAGCGGCTCGGTCAGCTCGTCGATGACGTGGTCCCAGTTGATGCCGTCGACGCCAGGCTTGCCCGCCGCACCCATATCGCGAGCTTTGTCGCGGTCGGCAAAGAGTCGATTGACCGCCGCACCGAGCTCCTCCGCGTTGGGCGCCACGACGTAGCCCGACTGGCCATCCTCGACGAACTCGAGCGTGCCTCCCGAGTCGTGGCACGTCACGACTGGCTTTCCGGACAAGAAAGCTTCCACCGTGACGTAGCCATAGTCCTCATCCACCGGCGCGTAGAGCACCGCGAACGCACCGGCATATAGATCCAAGAGCTCTTCCTCGGAAACAAAGCCGGCGAAACGCACGCGATCCGTCAAACCGAGGCGTTCGGCTTGGCGCTCTAGATTCTCTAGCTGGGGGCCCCGACCGGCAATCACGAGCCGCGCTGGCGGGTCGATATGGCGAAAAGCTTCGACGAGAAGGTCGCAACGCTTGAGCTGCTCGAGTCGCCCGGCATAAAGAGCGTAGTCGCCGAACGCGCCGCTTCGATATTGTCCCGCATAATGAGGCGGTGGATATAAAGGCGTCGATCCGATGCCGTTGAATCGGTCGAGCCGCGCCGAAACGTTCTTCGAGATCGTGCAGATCTTCTGCGACTCTCGAAGCGTCTTGTTGTCCATCCCGATGATCGTTTGGCGGATCTCCTGCTCTTCGGAATCGTCGGTGAAGCTGCAATAGGGGGTCCCGTAGAGATCATAGACCTCCCGGTGCTGGTGGAAGAGCCACGTCGTCTTGACGGGATGTTTCACGAGATAAGACGGGAACTTGGTTGGGATAACCATGTCGATGGGCGCGCCGTTCGACTCGGTGACTTCGGCGAAACGCCACATCAACGCTTGCTTGACGATGTCCGTGACCGGGTACCACTTGAAGGGGATATTGATGACATCGACGAGAAAGCCGCGCGCCTTGAGCTGCGCGGCCAGCTCGCCGACAAGAATCTCGGCGCCGCCGGTAATGAAAGGCGCTTGCACCGAGCACACACAAATACTTTGCCGGGCCAAAGGCTTTAGTCCTGTCCCGGGCGGGATAGGGCGTCGAGTTTCTCGACGAGCGCTCTGAGCTCTTCCCGCGTCTCTCGAAGCACCGCCTCGACCTGTAGATGATTGGTCTCCGCGGTCTCGAAGACGAACTCGATGCGCTCGACGAGGTCATGGACGTGACGCACGAGCTCCTGCTGCAGAATCAAGTGACGCTCGTCGATCTCTTCCATCCGCTTGCCGTGCTGGCCCAGGATGTCGTCGTAGTGCCGGCTCACGCGATCGAGCCGCTCATCGACGTATTGCACCATTTCATTGTCGAAGCGTACTTGTGCCGAGTTCATTTGAACTTGGCGTTCGATGACTGGGCCGAGCGCGAAACGTACGAGCCGCCTGACCGGTCCGCGGACCGGACCCAGGAGACGACCCATGAGCCCCGGTGGCGCGTCGCGATAGGCAGTGGACACGTCCCAAAGCTCGTTGAGCTCCTGGCGCCCGGGAGAGCTAGGCGCCGCGTCTGCTTCTCGAGAGGCGGGGCTCCCGAGCTTGGGAAGAGCCGACCTCGCTCGAGCATCGTTTTCGTAGCGGGGTAGCTTGGGCCGCTCATCCGGTGTCTTTTCCCTGGAGGCGGCTCGAACGGAACGCATAGTGCGCTTCAAATCGGCTTGCTGCCGGTCGTCCTCGGCGGAGCTCACGAGACAAGTGTCTAACGTCGTCTCAGGAGTGTCAAATGGATATTGCGCCAGCCTCTAACCCGTCAGAAGCGTGGATTTTATTCACGTTTTAGATCGAGAGCAAGAAAATCTCACCGCAGAGGCGCAGAGTGCGCAGAGAAGAAGAAACCCCGGATTTTCCTCTGCGGTTCAAAAACTTTCAGGTTTACCTGGCTAGGGATAGCTATCAGCGGAGCGTCCCCAATCTGGACGTAAAGACGCTTCACATAAACATGACAAATATGGTATAAATAGAAAGCAAATTTTAGCAGGGGTAAAAAGTGGACACATACTGTAAAGTTTGCCAGCGTTTGGACCCCCGCAGTCAAAACCAGGTTTCGCTTAATGTCTTGCTATGAAAGGAGTTGTCCTTTTCCCGCTTTTGGCACGAAACGTGAAGTTGAAGTTGTGTAGCGTGTCAGGGAAGCGAAGAGGAAAGGACAGGAACTAATAATGAGAGCACCCACTATTGAAGTCCCAGAACAAGAGCTCCAGCTCGGCAGGGCTGAGGTCGAATACGAGAAGCCCGCCCAGGAAGAAGAGCCGCCTTTTGAGCTCGACGTGCTGGGACAATACCTCAAAGAGACGCACCGCTATCCTCTTCTTTCTCGCGAGGAAGAGCAAAAAGTTTCTCGCGCGATGCGGCGCTCGGAAGCCGTCCTCGAAGAAAAGAAGTCCGGGACCGGTCGCCGGGGAGCGCGCAAAGAGTTCGACGCGACCCGCGCCACGATGATCGAGAGCAATCTCCGGCTCGTGGTTTCGATCGCGAAACGGTACAAGAACATGGGGATGGAGCTCAGCGACCTCGTGCAGGAAGGCAATATCGGCCTGATGCAGGCCGTCGAGCGATTCGATCCTCGCCGTAACTTGAAGTTCTCTACCTACGCGACGTGGTGGATCCGCCAAGCAATCACCCGCGCCCTTTCGCAGAAATCCAGGACCATCAAGGTTCCTATCAATAAGCTCGAGATGGTCCGCATCGCCACGCGCGCCAAGAACAAGCTCCTGGAAAAAGACGGTCGTGAGCCCTCGATGAAGGAAATCGCGAAAGCCGTCGGCGCTCCCGAGCAGCAAGTCGAGACCGCGATGAAGTCCATCCCACACCTCGAGTCGCTCGATGCGCTGGCCGTCGAGGACGGAAGCCCCCGCTGGGAGCTCCAGTCCGACGAGCGCTCGGAGACGCCTTGGCAGGCGGTTCTCGACCGCGATATGCGCGAGAAGGTGGGCTCGGCGCTCGAGCTTCTCCCGTCGCGGCAGCAGCTCATCGTGCGGATGCGCTTCGGCATCGGTTTCAACACCGAGTACAACCTCGAAGAGATTGGCAAAGTGTTGAACCTGACACGTGAGCGCGTGAGGCAGCTCGAAGTCGAGGCGTTGCGTCGTCTCCGGGCCGCGGGGAACCGCCGTGCCTTGCACGACTACATCCAATAAATTAGGTCTTTCGGGCGTGGATTCCAAGTTGGAATCCACGCCTTTTTTTTGCGACGAAGCCCCTACTCTCCTTCGCTAAATAATAAATAGGTATATTTACCAATTTCTCGCAAAATCGATAAGGGCATCTCGGCAGGCACAGATTTGGCGCGTGTCACCATATTCCTCGAGCCCATGAAGGCCCGCGCCTCCCGGCCCGAACACGACGGCAGGAATCCCCGCTTCGGCCAGCAGAGCAGAATCCGTCCAGCTGGTCATGCCAACGAAGCTGCATGAACCACGGACCCGTTCCGTCGCCGCTTTCAGCTTCTGCGGGAGGGTCTCGGTTTCCGGGATCTCGAAAGCCGGCCTGAAAAACCTCATTTCCATCTCGGCCTGAAATTGCGGGTCGCGTGCAAGCGCCTCCATGATCGGCTCCAATTCGCGCCGTACCGAGTGCCGGGATTCGCCCGGCAGGGTGCGGCGCTCAATGTCTAGCTCGCAGGAATCCGGGTAGCTCGAAAGCTCGCGCCCACCTCGAATCAACGACGCATGGACCGAGGCCTCTCCCAAGAGCGCGTGAGGTGTCCTCCGAGACAATTGCACCCCATAGGCTTCGATCGTCGCCAGAACACGGCCCATATGGGCAATGGCATCGACCCCCTCGCGCGGCCGGCTTCCATGCGCAGCGACACCCCGAGTGGTTATGTGGGCCCAGGCAAAGCCCTTGTGGGCGACCACGACGTCGAGCTCGGTCGGCTCGAAAACGATGGCCATATCCGCCCGGAGACCCCACTTCAAGAGCGCCTCCGTGCCTGCCGAATAAGCCTCCTCGTCAGCAACGCAGGCGACAATCACATCGCCCTTGGGAGGTGCTTTCGCAAGCGTGACCGCGGCGGCGAGCATCGCCGCCATGCCTCCTTTGACGTCCTGCGCACCCCGTCCGTACAGACGGCCCTCCTCATCTATCTCGCCCGAAAACGGCGCCTCCATGCCCTCGACACTCACGGTGTCGAGGTGGCAGCACAGAAGAAGACTCGGTCCGCCTCCCGTCCCTGGGATGCGCCCGATGACGTTCGGCCGGCCCGGCAGCGCGTCGCGAAGCTCCACGTCGACACCGCGATTCTCGAGAACGCCCGCCACGAAATGGGCGAGCGCGGCTTCTCCTGCCGCGCCGGAGACCAGACTCGGGTTCACCGAGTCGATCCGGACGAGTCGCTGCGCGAGCTCCAAAGTCTCTAAATCGTTCAAGACTGTATGATAGAGGGCAATGGTGTCCGTGACTACCGTCCGATGCGCTGTTCCATCCGCGGGGCACGGAGACATCCTCGATATCACGAAAAACGTGGCCGAAGCCGTCGCGGGATCGGGTCTCGAAAGCGGCGTCGCGACGATATTCGTAACCGGGTCGACGGCGGGCCTAACGACGATCGAGTACGAGCCCGGTCTGGTACATGATCTCACGGCCGCTTTCGAACGCCTCTATCCGCGAGCGATCGAGTATCGTCACCACGAGAAGTGGGGCGATGATAACGGCCACAGCCACGTGCGCGCGTCCATGCTCGGACCGTCTCTCGCCGTTCCTTTTGTCGACGCGTCGCTGACGCTCGGAACATGGCAGCAAATCATTCTTGTCGATTTCGACACCCGACCCCGCTCGCGCGAATATGTGGTCCAGATGATGGGAGAACCCGATGCAGCCAATCGTGGATGAAGCTATCGAGAACTATGCCCGCGAGCATACGCAGGAAGCCCCCGAGCTGCTAGAGCGTATCGAACGAGAAACTCTGGCGATGGACGGCGCCCAGATGCTGACGGGCCGTACGGAAGGGCAGTTTCTGCGGATGCTCGCCATTCTTGTCGGCGCGGAGCGCATCCTTGAGATCGGCATGTTTACCGGCTACAGCGCTCTCATGATGGCGTCTGCGCTGCCCGATCACGGCGAGCTTCACACTTGCGACGTGGATCCCGAGGCCGAGGCGATCGCTCGCCGTCATTTCGCGGAGAGCCCGCATGGCAGCAAGATCCGAATCCATATGGGGCCGGCTCTCGAGACGCTCGAAAAGCTGCCTGGGCCCTTCGACCTCGCATTCATCGATGCCGACAAAGAGAACTATCCTAACTATTACGAGCCCGTGCTCGCGCGCCTTCGCCCAGGTGGACTGATGGTGGTGGACAACAGTCTTTGGAGCGGTGAAATCATCGACCCTCAGGACGCGGCGGGACGCGCGATCCACGAGCTCAACGAAACGATCCAACACGACCCGCGGGTCGAGAACGTGCTCGCGACGATCCGTGACGGGATTCACATCGCGCGCAAGCTCGAGCCCTGACCTTAAGGTCCGCGCCCTCAGTCGCGGGTCACGGATTCCTTCTCGTGCATATCCCTCTGCTTTCGGGGATCGAGGAGGCCGTAATCCTTGATCTTCTTGTCGAGCGTGGGGCGGGTGATGCCGAGGACTTCACTCGTGCGGGATTTGTTCCAGCCGGTTTGCTTGAGAACGTGATCGATGTAGCGGTGCTCCATCTCCTTGAGCGTCGTGAGCTCTTCGGTCACGAGGTCGGTGCCCGCTGCTTCGGAGCGTAAGAGCGGCAAGTGCTCCGGCAGCAAGACGTCGCCATGAGCGAGCGTCACGGCGCGGGTGAGAGCGTTCTCGAGCTCGCGAACATTGCCTTTCCAGGTGGAATTTACGAGCATCGTCATCACGCTATCGGGTACTTTACCCACGTTCGTGTGCAGCTGGCGGTTGATCTTCTGGAGCAAGTAGGCGACGAGATCGGGGATGTCTTCACGACGTTCGCGGAGCGCGGGAAGCTTGATCTCGACGACTTTGAGCCGGTAATACAGGTCTTCGCGGAACAGACCTTTGCGCACGGACTCTTCGAGGTCGCGGTTCGTGGCCGCCACGATGCGAGCCTCGGTGCGCTGGATGCGCTCGCCGCCCACGCGCGAGAACTCACGATTCTCCACCACGCGTAAGAGCTTCGACTGGAGACTAGGCGAGATGTCGCCGATCTCGTCGAGAAAGAGCGTTCCTTTTTGCGCGATCTCGAACTTCCCCCGGCTGTCGCGTACCGCACCGGTAAACGCCCCTCGAACATGGCCGAAGAGCTCGCTTTCGAGAAGACCTTCGGCGAGCGCGGTGCAATTGACGGGGACGAAGGGCTCTTCTCGGTTTACGGAGTTGTAGTGGATCGCTCGAGCCACGAGCTCCTTGCCCGTGCCGGATTCGCCACCGATTAAAACAGTGGTCGTGCTTCGCGACAGCATACCGATCGTCTTGAAGACCTCGCGCATCCCCGGGGTGCGCCCGACGATATTGTCGATGCTGAAGCCTTGGGACGCCTCGGTGACGAGGTAGTCGAGCTTCGTGTCCATTTCCCTCATCCGATGGGCTTTTCGAATGCTCAGGAGAAGCTCGTCATAGTCAATGGGCTTGCAGATGTAGTCGAAGGCGCCGAGCTTCATCGCTTGGATGGTCGTCTTCATATCGTCGAAGGCCGTGATCATGATGACGTAAGCTTTGTCATCGATCTCGCGGATGCGCTTCAAGACGTCGAGGCCATCCATGACGGGAAGATGGATGTCGAGGATGACGAGATCCGGCTCGCCTTGCTGGAACTTCTCGACTCCTTCCCCGCCATCGACAGCGACCGATACGTCGAAGCCTTCGCTGGTAAGATGGGTTTTGAACGTTTGTCGTATCAGACGGTTGTCGTCGATGACGAGAATCGATTTCATGCTTCTCCGATAGCGAGCTCGGATGACGCCAGCGACCCATAAGGGAGCGTCATTGTAATCGTGGTCCCTTGCCCGGCCACACTCGCGACTTCGATGCGGCCGCCGTGAAGCTCGATGACTTTGCGGGCGTTGGTGAGTCCGAGTCCGGTGCCCAAACTCTTGGTCGTGAAAAAGGCCTCGAAGATCGAGCCCATGTCGCTTTCCTCGATCCCGGCGCCGTTATCTTCGATCGACACTATCGCCACCAAACCGTTATCCGTCTCCTGCTGCTTCGTGCGCACGAAAATGACGCCTCCTGCCGGTACCGCTTCGGTCGCATTCAAGAGCGTGTTCAAAAAGGCGGAGCGAAGCTGGTCCCCGTCCACATTGATGGGCGGGAGATGGTCGAACTCGGTGACGATCTCGATGTGCTTTTCCTCGACAGGTTCCTCGACGAAACGAAGCGCGTCTTCGAGAAGGTTCTCGAGGTCAAACTCTTCTTTGTAAAGCTGGGGGGCGCGCGCGTAGCTCAAGATGTCCTTGACGAGTTTTTCCACTTGTTGCACGCCGGTCTCGGCGATCCCGATCTGCTCGCGCTCGATCTCGTTGAGAGCGGGGTGCTTGCCGATCTTCTGGATATTGAGCTTGACCGCCGTCAGAGGATTCCGAATCTCGTGCGCGAGCGCCGTCGCAAGGCGGCCGATGGTGGCGAGTTTCTCGGCTTCGGTGAGCTTCTGGGACGCTTCCTCGAGCTTCTCACGGTCGTCGAGGATCTGGGCGGTCATCCGATTGAAGTTCGCCGCGAGCTCGCCAATCTCATCCCCGGGCGGGATGTCGATGCGGTGCTGCAAGTCCCCGCGCGCCACACGAATCGTGCCCTCGACCAGGCTCTCGAGCGGGCGGCTGATGCGGTTCGCGAGGAATACCGAGCCGAGAGCGCCGAAAGTCAGCCCGAGAAAGCCAAGGCTAATGAGACCGATCCGAGTTCTCTGGATCTCCGCATTGACTTCTGCGAGGGACAGGCCGAGCTTGATGGCGCCCCAAAGCTCGCCTTCGACGAAGACCGGTGCGACGACCTCCAGCACTTCCACGATGCGACCGTCCGTGGTTTCGAGACCGAACTCCCTTTTGATCACCTCGTCACGCTCCAAACGGCCCATCTCGGCGGTCATCTCGAAGAGCTCTTCGGGGAAAATCTCTTTCGCATCCGCGTTCGCGGCAAGGATGCGAGCTTCACGATTGAAGATGATGGCGAAGACGATATCCTCGTCCTCCGCTGCGCGCTCGACGTTTTGTTGGAGGGCGACGAGGTCGTAATACATGATGCTGTTCTCGGAGAGGTCCGCCATCATTTGCGCGATCGAGGATGCATGTTCCTCGGCTCGCTTTTTGAGCGCCGCGGTCCGCTCCATCTCCACGAAGAAGATGACGATGCTCATCAGCACAGTGATGAGTGCAGTCGAGCTGAGAATGAAGCGATCCCTGAGGCTGAGAGGAGCGATGCGCCACATCGGCCTAGTCACTAGTGCTCGACTTTAGTCTCGCGCCCCTCCTTCGCGAGCCAGATGTTCTTCATCTGGATGTAAGCCGCTCCCAGCGGAGTGAGCTTGAAACCGCGCACGTTGGGCCGCAGCAGATAACGTAGCCGGCCGTAATCCGTGGGAATGATAGGCGAATCGAGAAGAACGATCTCCTCGATCTTATGATAGAGCTCATTCCTTTTCGTGTAGCTCGTCTCTGACCACACTTGGTCGAGTAGCTTGTCGACCTGGCGATTCTTGTAGCCGAACGTATTCATGTGGCCTTGGGAGTGGAATAGCGGCCTCAAGAAATTGTCCGGGTCGGGAAAATCTGCGTGCCGGATCTGGATGCGCAGGAACGCGCGATCACGAAATCGCGGCATGTCGAAATCGATGACACCGTCCATCTCGACGAGCTTTACTTCGACCCCGACCTCCTTCAAGCAGGAAACGAGACAGCTGTCGCGAGCGACCGAGCCGGGATCGGAAGAATAGATGTTCCTCGGCAAGACGGGAAGCTCGAGCGGCGGAAGACCTTTTCCTCCGGGATAGCCGGCTTCTGCCATCAGCTCGCGTGCTTTGGCCAGGTCTCGACCATAGTGGGATTCCTTGGGTATGAAGCCAGGAATTCCAGGGGGAACGACACTGCTCGCCGCGGCCGTACCCGCGGTCACCCTATGGGCATCGAGAAAGCTTCTTTTGTCGAGGGCATAATTGATGGCGAGGCGTACCTTCGCGTTGTCATAGGGCGGCACGCTGTTCGGGAAATAAAGGTAGCGCAAAGCCAAGAAATGTTCGGCTTCGACGGCGACCCAGTCGGCATAGCTATCGACCCAGTTGGTCTCGAAACAATCGGCCACCTCGTTGAACGGTCGTGAAACGCCTTTGTAGCCAGGCACGTTCCAGGCTGCGCGGAAGACCACCGCGTCGAGGTGGGGGCGGCCTTCGAAATATTGCAGGTTGGCTTCGAGACGGATGCCTTGGTAGACCTCGTCCAGCATCGGAACGCCCGCATCCTCGGAAGGCTCGATCCAGCGCGAGAACTGGAACGCGCCGGTGCCGATGGGAGCCTTGAAGAAGCTATCGCCCTGAGCGAGAAGCTCCTCCTTGGGGAGGATCTTGGACGAGTACATGCTGAGCACGGAGAGCGCCGGAACGAAAGGCGTGACGAAGGTTATGCGGAACTCGCTCTCGCCGAGAGCTTCGAGTCCTTTGACGCGGTCGGCGCGTCCCGCGCGGAAATCCTCGGCTCCCTCGATGCGGCTGAAGTAACTGTAGTTGTGATCGTTCAAACCACGCATCAGAAGCCGCTCGAAACTGAAGACACAATCCTCGGCCGTCACCTTGCGTCCGTTGTGGAAGCGGACATCGTCGCGCAACTCGAACGTATAGGTCTTGCCATCGGGAGAGATCTCCCAAAACTTTGCGAGTGCGGGAACGATATTCAGGTGCTCGTCGAAAGCCGTCAGGCCGTCATAAAGCTGCTGCACGAGCATGACGTCCGTGCTGAAGATCGCCTTGGCCGGGTCCAGCGTCCGCATGTTTTCCAAGAGCGGATAGCGAAAAACACCGCCCTGTACCGGATTTTCCACGAGGCTATCGGCGCCGCCGAAGCTTGCTCTGAGCGTCTCCTTCTTGATGAGGCGCCCTGCGAACGCCGTCACGATAAAAAGGCACAAAAGGCCGCCGGGAATAAGCCAGGCGCTCTTGCGGCCCCTGGCTGACGGTCGGGAGAGCGGCTCCTCCAGATCGGATGCTTGTTTCATAGCGACGCTTCTGCGGGCACCAAGGGGGTCCGTGGTCGAGTCCCATCCCTAGATTAGTTTACGGCCGCGGTCCGCGCAACTCGGATAAGCTCCTCAGAATGAAAGCTTTCCCTCGGCGATCTCCACAGCCTTACCCCCGACACGAACCTCAAAAGGGCCCTTCTCGCCGCTCTCGACGTCGACGTAGATAGCACTCGGACGGCCCATCTCGTAACCTTGCTCCACGATAATGTGCGCCGTCGGCTCCGCTTTCACGAGCCCCCGGTGGACGAGGTAGGCGCCGAGTGCGCCGGAGGCACTACCGGTCGCCGGGTCCTCCACGATGCCGACGGTCGGGGCAAACATACGGGCATGGACGGTACTTTCGGGGTGGATGCATTCGCGTGTGAAGATCATGAAGGAATCGGTCTGCGTCTCCGTGAGGACTTTCATCATCGCGACGAGGTCGAGCTCAATCTTGTCGAGGTGGCGGAGCGAGCGCGCCGGCACCATCAGCTGCGGAACCGCTGTGGAGACGACTTGTGCAGGCAGGCCATCGGGCAGGAGTTGATCCTCCGAGAGACCAACCGCTTTCGCGAGGAGCTTACGGTCGGTAAATTCGTCGAAAAAGCGCGGAGGGGATTGCGTCATCGTGACTCGATCCACCTGGCCGTCCTTGACGATGATATCTACCGGAAGCACGCCTGCCTGACACTCTTGAAAGATACGGTTCGAGCCTTCTTTCACTTCGAGGATCCCGTGCTGGGCAAGCACGAAACACGTCCCCACGACGGGATGGCCCGCGAGTGGCAGCTCGGATGTCGGGGTAAAGATGCGCAAGCGGAGCTGTGCTTTCAAATCCGTCGGAGGAAGAACAAAGGTCGTCTCCGAGAGGTTCATCTCCTTCGCGATGGACTGCATGTCCTCGGAGCTGAGCCCTTCGGCTTCAGGGAAAATGGCGAGTGGATTTCCCGTAAAGGGACGGTCCGTGAAGACGTCGGCCTGGAAGAAGTGATACTCCCTCATAGACGGGAAATACTATCCTAAACCGATGCAATCTGCTCTGAGTGTCTTGCTTTTCTGCTTCGTCGCTTGCTCTAACGCACCACGCGCTCGAAGCGTAGCTGTCGACAGCGAGAAACGGCTCACCGTCGGTCGGGACTCCGGCACGAGCTCGCGCAAATGATACGTTGCCAATAGCCGGCATCCACGATCCGTGAGCCGAGACAAACGTCTTTCAGGTTTGCGGATGGGGCGTTGTTCACGAACAGTGCCGCCGCGCCCTTGAAGGCGCCCTCCCTTGACCTTACAATCGTGGCGATGCGTCTGCGGCCAGGCACCACGCTAGGAGCCTACGAGATCCTTGCACCGCTCGGCAAAGGCGGTATGGGTGAGGTGTACCGTGCGCGCGACACGAAGCTCGATCGTGAGGTCGCGATCAAAGTGCTTCCCGATGCGTTTGCGCAGGACGCCGATCGTCTCGCGCGGTTCGAGCGCGAGGCGCTTCTCGCATCGCTGAACCATCCCAACATTGCAAGCATCCATGGAATCGAGGAATGGGACGCCGTCCGAGCGCTCGCGCTAGAGCTCGTGGAAGAGCCGACCCTCGCCGAGCGGATCCAGGACGGCCCGATCCCGGTCGAAGAGATCCTTGCGATCGCGCGGCAGATCGCGGAAGCGCTCGAAGCGGGGCACGAGGCCGGTGTCATCCATCGGGACGTGAAGCCCGCGAACGTGAAGCTCAAAGAAGACGGCACGGAACACGATTGGCTTTCGATATCGGAGAGGAAAACCGGGACCTCTGGCTCTACGACTTCTCGACCGGTACGCTCTCGCGCTTCACCTTCGATCCGGCCCGCGATTCCGACCCCGTGTGGTCTCCCGACGGAGCCCGCATCTTCTTCGTCTCCACCCCGGGTGGCGGCCCGTCAAACGTGTACTGATCAAGGAGGGCGACGGCTCCTCGACCGATCGCGTCTCCGAGCTCGCGGTCGTCCTCGATTGGTTCGAAGAAGTGAAGCGCCTCGTTCCCAACAACGACTGAGAGTCATCTTTACTACACAGTAATATCTGACGTGCTGCGCGAGGAACCTTGGTTCGCCTCGATAGAAAGATGAGCGCTCGAGCCGTTGTCGCCGCAATCGTCGGCGCGATCGTGTTCGGGGCGACGGGGGCCTTGTATCACGGCAGCCGCGAAGTCGTCGTGGATTTCCAGAAAGCGTACGAGGGCGGCTTCATTTCGGAGTTCCACGGCCGCGAGCGAGCGGATGACGGCTACTTTCGCTGGACGACGGTCGCCTCCTATCTCGATTTCCACTACCTACCCAAGACCGGAACGGTGAATGTCGAAGCGCTCCTGAGAGTCCGGCGGCCAGGCGGCGAGCCGCGTCCGAACGTCGCCTTTACGGTGAACGGGACAACGGTCGAGCGTGTGGTCAGTCTTCCCGGCCGAGCCGTTTATCCTTTCGCGTTTCCTGCATCGCGGTCCCGAGTGCGTCTCGGCATCCGCTCCGATACGTTCGATCCCACCGGCACCGGCACCCGGCTTCTCGGCGTTCAAGTGCTCGGCGTCACGTTGGCTTTTCCGGATCACTCCCCTTCCTGGATCGTGCCCTCGCTGTGGATGGGGAGCGCGGCAATCCTGCTCTTCGCCGCGGCGATCGTGGCCGGCGCAGCTCCGCTCTGGGCCGGGCTTTCGTCCCTCGTCGTCACTTCGGGTTTTGTTTTTCTTCTAGCCCAACACGCCCTCCGTTTTTCGAGCTATCCGAGAGATGTAGCCTTGCTCGCGGCGGCGACTTTGGCCGTCTTGGTCTTTCTCCGTTTCGTGCTCGCGAAGCTCGATCGGCTTCAACCCGCCTCGCGGGTGTGGGTCCTGGCTTCGCTCGGCGTCGTCTTGCTCCTGGAAATGACGGTTGTGTTCTACCCGTTACGCGTGAGCTCCGACGCGGATTTCCAGGCGAATCGCATGCTGCATTTTCTCGAGGGCAACTGGCACCCGACTTCCGTGACGCAGCACGATCCACCTTTCGACATCCCCTATCCCGTCTCGCTCTATGCAGTCACAGCACCTCTGGTCTTGCTCGGCGCCGAACGCGTCGCCTCTCTTTCGTTCATGACGGGCCTTTTCGACGTCTTCGTGTCGATCGTATTGATCTATCTCGGGTGGCGTTTTCTCGACGACCTTCGCGCGGGCATCCTTGCCGGTATCTTGTATCAACTCGTGCCGGTGAACGCACTGAGCTTTTCCGCCGGCAACTTCACGAACCTCTTTGCCGTCGCGGCGCTGTCGCTGGCCTTCGCTTTCATGTTCTCGTCACCCGTGATTTGCGCTTTCTGGACTTTCCTGGCGCTCACCGCACATCTCGGGATGCTCATCGAAGGGGCGATCCTGTGGCCGGCTTGGCTTTTCTTTTTCTGGCTCGCGCCGACCCCCGTAAACGACCAGCGCAAGCGGCTGACATTGGCACTGACGGTGGCGGCGCTTCTCACTGCGGTCTACTACTTCGGCTACTGGGATCTCTTCACGAGCCAGTGGGACCGCGCCCTCGAGCGCGAGTCCGCGACGGTTGCGGCAGGACCGGGCTCCAAACTCGCCGAACTCGGATGGGTATTCGTTGTCGTCGCGGCGCTCGGCGCATTGTCGCTTGCAAAGCGGCCTTTCTCGAGCTCGTTCCCGAGGGCTGCCGCGACTTGGCTCGGTGTGACGGTCGTCTTTGCCGTCATCGATACGCTCTCGGCCATCGAGATCCGCTACGTGCTCCAGGCGCTACCGCTTCTCGCACTCTTCGCGGGCGCCTATTTGTCGAAAGCGCTCGAGCGTGGCTGGCGCGGCAAGACCGCAGCTCTCGCGGCGATTCTGTATGTTGTCGTCCTCGGCTTCCGCACACTCTACGAAGTCCTTCTCACGCGATACCACTGAGAAAGGGTCGCGGCCCAGAGGAGCCTTTTGTTGGTCTGAATACGGGGCTATACTAATTCTGTATTCGGATCCTTTAAAAAGGGGGAAGAGTTGAAACCCATTAATACAGCTGAAGATATCGTCCCGCTCGCTGACTTCAAGGCTCGCACGTCAGAGCTTTTTCGGCAGCTGAAAGAAGGGCGGCGCCCGCTCATCATCACTCAGAATGGCAAGCCGGCAGCCGTCGTCATCACTCCCGAGGATTTCGATCGCCTCCAAGAGCGAGAGCGTTTCGTGGAGGCCGTATCATCGGGCCTTGATGACTCGGAAACTGGTCGGCTCGTTGAGGACGAGGCTCTGGAGCGGGAGTTGAACGATGAGCTCGATACGTCGTCGTGAAGCTTCGATGGACGCAGCGCGCTCGTTCCGACCTGCTGCAGATCCGTCGCTACATCGCTCGCGACAAGCCAGGAGTGGCGCGTCGTTGGGTTGCGCGCCTCCGCCAGCGCGCGCGGGATGCTGCGAGTCACCCTCGCGCTGGGCGAAGGGTCCCGGAGCTCGGGCGCGACGACGTGCGAGAGGTGTTGCTTCGTAACTACCGAATCGTCTATCGGATTCTCGAATCGGAGATTCACGTCCTCACTGTTTTCGAAGGCCATCGTACGCTTCCTCGAACGCTACCCAGCATCGTGGACTCGAAGAGAAAGCCTCCGCAGTGAGCTTGGGGTATTCCTTGCCTCAGCTTCTGGCTCATCAAACGTATTCTGGTATCGCGGTGGATGCGAGGTGACGGCGCGGGCTTCTCCGAGGCATCTTTCCTACAAATTCAAAGCGGTCGAGCTGACGATGCGGGTGTTCTCATGGCGACCGAGACTTTCCGTTTCGTCTTTCGTCTTTCGTCTTTCGTCTTTCATCAATCTTGCGCTGGATGAACGCCGGCCCGTAAACACGTTCGGCCTGTAATCGATTGTGTGCTGGGCACAAAATCTGAAGAATGGACTCGTAGTTGCTGCGACAGATCCGAACGGGGCGGCATGGTCGATTTGGAGACCCGCCCGCGCCGTGCATCTCGTTCCATCGGGTCCAAGAAACACGCATTAATACGATAGGATCCGCGTTCGTGGACGCGCTCGGAAACCTCGGACGCAACGTATCGAGACTGGGCGGGCTCGTCTTTTTTGCCCATCTCGTTTGAACGAGATGACGCCACGGCGCCGCGCTGCCTCTTTCTCCGCCGCTCGAGCTTCTTCTTCGGGTCCTTCTTCTCGAGCGCGATGTCGAGCGCCTTCTCCAGGATCTCCGCCATGTGCTTCTGAGCGTTCTCGATGCCCACAACTTCCGCCAATCGCTCGAACTTGTCCTTGAAAGCTCGGCCGGCGGAAAATCTGAAGTTGTAGATCTCCGGACGGGCGGGTTGAAGAATCGGTGGGGAACACTTCGGGGTCTCGACGGCGGGAGGTGGTGACGGCGCCGATACTTCTCGAGGCGGCTCGACATGCGCGGGTTGCGCGGGTTGCGAGGGCCGCTTGCGGATCGACGGCTCGAAAACGGGCTTCGGCTCGAGTGCCACCAGGTATTCCTCAGTCTCCCTGCGCGTCTTGCCGGTGCAATCGCCGATGAGCTCGTCGACATTGTCCTCGTTCAGGTGGGGCGCCAGGAGGGCGGCGACCGTGAGACTGACTCGACTCTCGGATAGCGCGACGAGAAGCTGAGGGAAGCGCCGCAAGACGTTCGCTACATGTATGCGTGCCGGCACGGCGCCTTCGCTCAAGTTCAGGTGTTTGATGCAGTAATCGTAGAGGCTCTTGTATCCAAGCTCGAGTGCTGTTTTCGAGCCGACATCTCGGCGAGATGTGCGATGAGCTTGGCGATGTTCGTGTTCTCCCGCCTTCGCCAAGGCTTCGGCGGGCAAGCCGAAGGAGCTCTTCGCGAGAAAGTTGTTCGAGCTTCCTTGAACGTTTCGATCATTGTCCGACTCCAGTAATTGATTATACTCCCTGGTTTTTGTGTGCCCTCAGATCGCGGCAGAGCATGGAACGGAGGTCAGATCGAAACGAAAGTCGGAATCACGTCTTCGAGTGCGGTGGTGACGCACTCCGCTGACGTGAACACGGTTCTCAGACGCGGTCTCGACCTTCGCGATTTTGCCGCGGGAAAGCTGTCAGGTCTTTTTGTAGATTTTTTTGACATCCAGCGGAGCAATCGAGCGTTGTCAACCGCGAGTGCATGAGCGATCCGGAGTTCCGAGAAGCTGGGTTGTGTACTTCGACAGGGGTCGTCGAGACCGGCTGCAAACTCGCGATCGGAACGCGGTGCGAACGTGCCGGAAACCACTGGTCCGTTGCTGGAAATCTCGTTCGAACGAGATTCTTATCGAATACCACTATTGTCACACCGCCAATGCCGTGCTCGACTCGACCAGTCTCATTCGCGCGAGCGACAGCCTCGCCGTCTGCGACGGGTCCAAGCGAAGCGGAGCGGTTTTCTGTACCTAGCCTGCCTAGCCTTGTTGTCCTAGGCTTCCGGACGCTCTGCAAAGCCCTGCTCACGGGATACCACTGAGCTCACGCGATGACTTCGAGCTCACCGGGCAGCACGTCGATCCGCAACGGAGTTTCTTGAAGGAACTCGCCATCCGCGAAGAACTCTGCCGGCTCCTCGGTCTCGATCTCGACGAACTTCGTCTTGCGGTACTCGACGCTCCAGTGCCCGAGGTGAGAGCCCGAGAACACGGTCGGGAACATGAAGAGAAGCCCTGCTCTCGAGATATCCCGCACGAGGCACAAATCCAGTAGCCCGTCCTCTAGCTTCGCCTCAGGCGTGATGTGCATCCCGCCGCCATAGCGCCGGCCATTGCCGACGGCCGCGAAGGTTACGGGCCCTTCGTAAACGCCGCCGTCGTAGCGCACCCGAGCTTCGAGATGGCGAAAGTCGAGGAGCGTCCGCAAAACGGCATAGCCATAGACCAATCTTCCCGATAGAAGTGGCGTGTTCTGTGCGCGGCGCGCGGCTTGGGCGTCGAAGCCGGTGCCGCCGACACCTAGAAAAACGCCCGCTTCCGTTTTTGCGAGGTCGACGAAACGCCGCTCGTCTCGGGCAAGTGCGTCGAGAGTCTGCTCTATCCCGTTCAGGCCGAGCTCCGCGGCAAAATCGTTACCGCGCCCCACCGGCAGGATCGCAAGGGCTGGCCGTTCTGCTTTCGGCGTCTGAACGAGCCCGTTGACGACAACGCTCAAGGTCCCGTCGCCTCCCGCCGCGAGGAGAACGTCGTGCTGCGCGCGCCTTGCCTGAGCGGCGGCAGCTCGCGCGTCGGCAGGGCTCGTCGGCGACGCCAACTCGACAGTAGCGCCACCCGACTCCAGACGGGTCACCAGCTTGTCGACTTGCGAGCGGCGGCGGGACGTTCCGGAGCGGGCATTTCGAATGACGAGCACGCGCACGCGCAAAGTGTATCCTGAGCGGACTGGGCGGATCGTCGTTTCTGCTATTCTCTCGCTCATCCGAATGCGGACGGTCGCCCTTCGAGCTCTAGCTCTCGTCGCCTACCTCTGGTTTTGCTTCAGCTGGTTCGATCACGACTTCGATGTCTTTCTGGCCACCACACCTGCATGGATTCCCGCGCTGATCTTGCTGGGGGCTGCCGTCGCGACGTGGCGGCCGCGTTTCGAGACGGATGACGCTATAGCACTCGGCTTCGCGGCGCTCGCGCTCGCGTTGCGTCTTCCTTTTCTCTGGGGCGCTTATGGGCTGTTCAGCTCCGACGCTTCGGCACAGGGTTTGATGGCGCTCCACATTCTCGAAGGCGAGCACCACCCCATCTTTCTTTATAACTGGTCTTATATCGGGAGTCTCAAAGCACACTTGACGGCCCTCATCGCCGCGATCTTTGGCGAACCGGTCGTGAGCTTCGCGGCCGCGGCCGCAATCAACTACGCGATCTTTACCGCGGCCGTCTATCGTCTCGCCCGCACGGTGGTCCCACGCGCCGAGGCGAGCGTCGCTGCTGCCTATGTGATCGTCGCGCCGGGTTTTCTCACGGCGTGGGGAATGGGAAACGAAGGAAACTATGTCGATGTGATGCTTCTCGGGACCCTGATGCTCGCGATCGCAGCTCGGTGGATGCAAGGCGACGGCGCGGGCTTCTCCGAGGCGTTTTGGATCGGTGTGCTCGGGGGCCTCGCCTTTTGGACGCACATCCTTGCGACCTACTATCTCTTGACAGCAATCGGGGTCCTGGCACTCCATCGCTTTGGGCGGGACGGTTTGGTGCGACTCGCGAGCTTCGCGGGCGGCTTCATCGTCGGGGACTTCCCGGGCTTTCTATGGAACGTGAGTCACGAGTGGCTCAGCTTTCGCTGGTGGACTCTCGACGCCGAGACGGTCGAATCCGTGGACCGCGTGGGCCGGACGCTGACGCAGCTCGAGCAAGTCGCGACAACCTCACTCTCCGTGCTTTCCGGCTACTGGCCTCACGACGCGCCTCCCTGGCCCGCGCCGTTTTGGCACGTCGCTCTGGGACTTCTCATCCCAGCGGTCTTTCTGTTCTTCGCCTGGCGACACCGACGCGCGCTGTCATTGATCCCGCCCTCGCCCGAAGCCATGCTTCTCGGCTTCGCAGTGCTCGTTGTGCTGGTGTTCGCGCAAAGTAGCTCGGGTTGGATGACCGATGAGCCCCGCTACCTCTTGTTCTTGTTCTCCGTCGTCCCGATCTTCCTGGGCTCCGCAGCCATAGCACTCTGGAACCGGTCGCGCCTGCTCGCAAGCGTGGCCCTGTTGTCTCTCCTCTTCGTGAACCTGCGCGGCGATATCGCCTATCTTCAGGCCGCGCTCGAAAGCGACAGTGTCAACCGGGAGTTCATAGCAGAGCTCGAAGAGCTCGACATCCGCTATGTGCGCTCCGACTATCATCTCTCCTACAAATATGTGTTCTTGAGCCACGGCCGGATGGTTTGGACCTCCGAGCTCGGCCCGGCGCAGACAGAGTGGTATTTTCCTTTCCGCGATCAGGTTGCGAAGGCCGAAGAGGTCGCCCTCGTGCCGCGAAGCTTTCGTTTTGCGCGCCGGATCCGCCGCCGACTCGACGCGCGGGGTATCCGTTACCGGCAGGAGAGGTTGCTCTATCCGGTCCTTTACGATTTTAGTGAGCCCGTTCCTCTTTCATTTCTGCGGTAGCGGACCGCTTCGTTCTCTCTCTCGCCGGCGCGTGAGCGAGACAACATCCGCGCCGAGCGACACGGTGCGCTTCATCAAGATCCTTCGGATGGCGTCGCCCGGCCTTTGAGCGTGCTCTTTATCTCGGAGAGCGCGTAGAGCCGGCCTTGGTCGACCCCGTGACAGAACGTGCGGAGCTCCTTCCAGGCTTCGGGGCTTTCGAGGGTCTCCGGCCAGAACGGGAACGTACGGCACTGGCGCGGCCGCGCCGCGTAGACGGTGCAACCGTTCTCCCAAAAGATGCAGTCGCCGTTCGGCTTCAGCCGGAGCACGGGGTCCTTATCCTCGTCCTGGGTCAGGTAGCGTTCCTTGAAAGCTACCGGGCTGAGCTCGACAAAGCGCTCGAGCCGCACGATTTGGGCCGGGCTCACATAGACCCAACCCGGTTGAGCGCCACGGCAGCAGTTGTTGCACTGGTGGCAGGAAAAGCGTAGTCCGTTCGAGTACCAAACCGGTTCGCGGGGCATGTCGATGGTGACCTATAATAATCCGTTCGTGTTCCGGCCCACACTGTTCATTGCGGCGTTTTCCGCCCTCTTCGGTCTTTCTCGCGCGCTCGACGCGTTCTTGCGCCTGTTCCTACGCCAGGATTCCGGAGAATCGTTCCTGCCTGCGCTCGCCCGAAACGCTGACTTCGTCGAGTGGCTGTGGCCACTTTTGGGGTGGACCACGCTTGGACTGGCCGTGGCATTCGGGCTCTCGGCTCTACTGGCGCGGCGGATCGAGCTCGAGCGTTCGGAGATCCTGGCGGTGCTGGCACGGCCTTATCTCACGCTACTCGTTCCCGCGGGGCTCACTTTCTTGGCCGCGGGCTCGCTCGTGGTGTCGCCGAGCTATCCCTACGGGGCGAATCTCGCGGTGACGCTGGCGCTCGAAGGCGCCTTCGCCACGCTCCTCGCCGCGCTCTTGTTCGTCGGCGCGCTCGTGCACGCACTCGTCGAGCTACTCGGTCCTTGGGAAAGACGGCTCCCTGCGCTCGGGATATTCGGCCTCGCGATGGTCTGTTTTCTGGTCGCGACGCCCGCTCGTTTCTATCAAGCGGGCGTCGGCCAAGGGAACATGCACAAATATGTGCGGATGGCGCAGGCTGTCGCGGGGACGGGAACGTTGAACATCGAGCGCGCCGACGAGAACCCGGAGCCCACCGTCGGGGAGTTTCTCGGGCACCTTCCTCGGATCGCTTCGAGCTATGTTCGCGCTTCAGCCAATCTTCTCGCCCACCCCGGGGGTGAAGCGCACGGCACAAAGGTCAATCGCTCGATGTTTCGCGGCATCGATGGCGGCGTCTATTACATCAACGCGCCGGGTCCCGGCCTTCTGCTCGTCCCAGCCTATATCGTGGATCAGTATTTGAACCGGTGGCTGGGCGGAGACCGCCAAATTGCCATCATCCTGTTCTGGCAACTACTGGGGGCCTTGCTCGCTTGCGAGATCGTTCTGTCGGTCGCGACCATGGGTGCTCGGCCAGAAGGCGTGGTGACGGCGCTTGCCATGGCGCTCGCGGTCCCGTTTCTGTTCTACACTTTTCAAATCTATCCGGAGCTTCCCGGCGGGCTGTTTCTTTTGTTCGCCTTTCGCAAACTGGTGCTCGATCCGGAGCCCACGGGACGCGCGGTCTTCGCGGGTGCGCTCGCCCTCGCGGCGCTACCTTGGCTCCATCAAAAGTACTCGGTCGCGTCGGCCGTGCTCGGGATCCTTGCCGGCTTGAATCTTCTTCGCGTGTCTCCCGGCGGGTGGTCGCACCGTCGCTATAAATTCGTTTTGTTGGGGCTTCCTCTCGCGATCTCCGCCTATTCCATTTTTCTCTACAATCACGCGCTCACCGGGAGCTTGTCGCCGACCGCGACTTTCAGCGCAGCCGAGCGCTCTTCGTTCGAGCCGTGGAACTTTTTCAAAGGTCTTTCGGGTCTTCTGCTCGATCGCGAGAACGGGCTCCTCATCTTCGCCCCGATCTACGTCTTTGCTCTCGTCGGCTTGCAGGCTTTTTTCTTGCGACACCGGGCCATTTTCACACCCTTGCTTCTCGTTGTCGCTTCCTACATCGTGGTCATCGCTTCTTTTCCGCACTGGCCGGGAGCCGTGAGCACGATGGGGCGTTACATGCTCAGCATCCTCCCGCTGTTCGCCCTTCCCATGGCCCTCGTCGTGGGCCGCGGTTTCACCGACGGCGTGCTCGCGGGCGTCGGCGCGACGCTACTCGCGGGAACGCTCTCTTATAGCGCGAGCTTCGTGCGGGATCTCATCCCGAGCTACCAACCGCCAATGTTCTGGGGCCGTGTTCTCTATAGCGACCCGAGCCAATATTTGCCGTCCTTTCTGAGCGATGGGCTTCTCGGCTCGGGCGCGGCCCATTTTCCAAAATTTCTCATCCTCGCCATGGCCGTCGGTGCGCTCGTCTACTTTCTCCGCGAGCGCGTTTACGAAGAGCCTTTCTCCGTCGAAGCGGAAGCGGCGGCGTACCACCGGCGCGCGTGCTTCGGTGCGGGTGCTGTCTTGCTCGCGCTCATTGCCGCAGGCTTCGTTCTAGAGCGCTGGCCCGGAAATGACTCGGAAAAGCGCGGGCCACTGTTTCGGGAAACGCGCGTACTTCGAGGCGGAGAAACGCTGTCGGTGTTTGGCAAGCACGGCTTCGAAAACGGCGGCGTGTGGGTCCCGGGAGGCGGGACGACGAGCTTTCTCTTGCTCGCCGACGAGCCGCTCTCGGAAATCACGCTGCGTTTGAGGAATGGACCCGCGGCCAATAAGGTCTCGTTTCGTGAGCGCCGTGAGCCGAAGCAGATCCTCGATCTTCCTTCTTTTGGACCACATAACCGGCCGGTGCTCTTGAGAAAGCCCTACCGATTCGACGGCAAGAACGGGGAGCGATTTTTGTACCGGTTCCAAGTGCACTCGACGGGAAGCTTCGTCCCGCGAGAAGAACGCACGTCCGACGATTCTAGGAAGCTCGGCACATTCGTGAGGCTAAGATGAAACACGTAACGATTTATACGGATGGGGCCTGCGAAGGCAACCCTGGCCCGGGCGGCTTCGCCGCCATCATCGAAGAAGAAGAAGGCGAAACAAGAGATGTCACCGGTGGCGAGCCACATACGACGAACAACCGCATGGAGCTCAAAGCGGTGATCGCCGGGCTAGGGGCGCTCGACGAGACGTCTCGAGTGCGCGTCGTGACGGATTCTCAATACGTTGCGAAGGGCATGACGAGCTGGATCCATGGGTGGCGCCGACGGGGCTGGAAAACCGCTTCCGGCTCCCCGGTCAAGAACCGCGAGCTCTGGGAAGAGCTCTACACGCTCGCCAAACGCCACCAGGTCCAATGGGAGTGGGTGCGAGGTCATGACGGCCACCCCGGCAACGAGCGCGCCGACACCCTCGCCAAGGAAGCCGTTCCCCGCTGAGCACTGAGCACTGACCAATGACCAATGACGCCTTTACGGGAGGTTCGCCATCGCGCGGGTCGCGAGGTCTATGATTTGCGCTTCTTCCACGGATGGAACGGATGGCACGGATGGCACGGATGGCGCGCTCACTTCCAAGACGTCGTCACCGCGAAAGGCGCGTACCATGTGTTCCTCGGCGACATACATCGCCCAATCGCCTGGAATGCCTTCGACGGGGTGGTACTCCTCGCGCGGCGGATCCTCTCCGCCGAACTCCTCACCGAAATCGGCCACGAACTCGTCGAACGAATCGAGCCCGGCGCGCTGAAGCGTCAGCACGACCAAGGCGCCCGAGCCGTCCGCCGCGCCCCAGGTGCATTGACCTTTGCCGTCGTCGCCTGGCGCGGGCTCGCCCGCGGCCGTGCCAAGGGCCGCCTCGATGTCGGCGCTCGTGAGGAGCGCACAGAGGTCGGCGCGTGGCGGCGCGCTCTGAGCGGCCGGTTCCGCGCCGCCGGTGGATTCTCCACCGCCGCAACCAACGCTCGAAAAAAGGGTTACGATGGCGGCTAGCGCCAAAATGTAGACGGGGTTCTGCAATATCAGGAATTTCATACCGCTTTAGCTTAGCCCGAGAGGGGCCGAGCCGACTAGCAAAATGCTGAGGCTTTTTGGGCGAGCTCTTCCCACTCCACGTAGAGAGCTTTGAGTTGGGCTTTGAGGTCTTCGTGCGTCTTGACGACGCCGGCGGCCGCCTGATCGTCATCGTAGAATCCCGCAACGGACATGCGGCCCTCGAGGCTGTCGATGCCGATCTCCGTTTCCGAGATGGTCGTCTCTATCTCCTCGAGCCTCTCCTGGATCGCGCGCGCCTTGTTCTTGGAAAGAGCTTTGCCCTCGGCGGGAACTTTTGACGGGACGGGCTCTTCGATGATCTCTTTCTTCACGGCAACGGGCGCCTCGAGCTGGGCGTCTTTCGCACGTATGAAATCCGGATAGCCTCCCCAGTGCACGTGTATGTGGCCGTCGGCGATCTCCGCGACTTTGGTCGAGAGCTGATCGAGAAGGTATCGATCATGCGAGACGAAAACGAGCGTACCTTTATAGGCCCGGAGAGCCTCGAGAAGGATCTGTTTCGAGTCGAGGTCGAGATGGTTGCTGGGCTCGTCGAGGAGCAGCACGTTCGCAGGGCGAAGCAGCATGCGCGCGAGCGCGAGTCGGCTCTTCTCGCCACCGGAGAGCACTTTCACTTTCTTATCGACGTCATCGCCGTGGAAGAGAAAGGCGCCCAGAAGACTTCGAAGTCGCGGGATCATTTCGGTGGGAGCGCCGTCTGTCATGTTCTCGAGGACGGTGCGCTCTTCGTCTAGGTCGTAGCGATCTTGGCTGAAGTAGCCCGTCTTGACGTTATGTCCGAGACGGAGCTTTCCGGAGTCGAGGTCTTCGATCTCCGCGAGCAAGCGCATGAGCGTGGACTTTCCAACACCGTTCGGTCCGACGAGAGCCATGCGCTCTCCGCGCTCGACGAGAAGGTTCGCTCCTTCGAAGACATGATTGTCGCCGTAGCTCTTGTGAATGTTCTCGAGCTCGAGCACGACACGACCGGAGCGCTCGACTTCCGGTAGCCGAAGCCGCATCAGCTTGCGTTCGGGAGGGACTTCGATCTTCTCCATCTTCTCGAGCATCTTGACGCGGCTTTGGACTTGCTTTGCCTTCGTCGCCTTGTAGCGGAACTTATTGATGAATCGCTCTGTCTTTTCGATTTCTTCTTTCTGGCGCGCAGCTTTCGCGCGAAGCTCCGCGAGGCTGTTTGCCCGCGTCTCGAGGAACGTGCTGTAGTTGCCGGTGTAGTCGACGAGTCGCCGGCGATCGATGTCGGTAATGCGCGTCGCGACCTGGTCGATAAAATAGCGGTCATGGGAGACGAGCACGATCGCGTGCGGGTAGTTGGCCAGGTAGTCCTCGAGCCAATTGCGGGCTTCGAGGTCGAGATGGTTGGTGGGCTCGTCGAGAAGGAGAAGATTCGGCTGCGACAAAAGAAGCTTGGCGAGAGCGATGCGCATTTGCCAGCCGCCGCTGAACGTCTCCGTGGGGAGGTCGAGCTCTTCTGTCTTGAAACCGAGGCCCAGAAGAACTTCTTCCGCCCGGCTTTCGATGCTGAAGCCGCCGCGCCGATCCCACTCGTCGCGGCACTCGCCGTAGCGCTCGAGAATGCGCTCATGCGAAGCATTTTCGGCATCGACCGCGCCCATCTGCTCTTCGAGCTCCCTCATCTCTTCGCCCATGGCGAGAAGCTTTTCGAACGCGGTGAGCGTTTCTGCTCGAAGGGTTTTGCCGCTATGGGCGAGCCCTTCCTGCGGCAGATAGCCTATTGTCGTGCCGCGTGGGGTCGAGACTTTCCCGCTATCCGGCGATTCGCTGCGCAAAATTATGCGCAAGAGCGTCGTCTTGCCCGACCCGTTCGGGCCAGCAAGGGCGACGCGGTCGCCATCGGACACGTTCCACGTGACGTCGTCGAACAGAACGCGGCCCGCGTAAGCTTTGGTCAGGCTTTGGATTTGAAGCATGTCACACACAAAAAAAAGGCCCGGCCCTTGCGAGCCGAGACGTTTCTCGCAATATACTAGCGTGAAAACGGAGAGTCGAAGGCGAGATATGAAACAACCTCTGCAAGTCGTTGTCCTGGCGCTTTTTACAGTGGGTGTCGGTCTCCCAATAGCACCCCCGGAGACGTGGGCCAGACAGAGCGCCGAAGCGACTGCCCAAGCCAATCGCGGCGTCGCCCTGCTCGAACAATTTCGCTTTATGGAAGCCATCGAAGCTTTTGAAGCCGTCGTTGCGCTCGAGCCGAACGGGGCGGAGGGACACATCAATCTCGGGATCGCCTATTTCAACGAACGCGACTTCGAGAAAGCCCTCGCGTCGTTCGAGCAGGCCCGCGAGCTCGATGCCTCGAGTCCCTACGTTCACTACAATCTCGGGCTCGTTCACAAGCTGCAGGGCGAAACGGAGCAAGCGGTGGCGGCGTTTACGCGCGTGCTCAAGATCGATCCAGTCGACTCGATGACGCACTATTACCTCGGTACGCTCTACGCCAATCTTGGTCGGCTCGAAGAGGCAGAGGCCACCTTGCGGCGCACGATCGAGCTCCAGCCGAACAACGAGTCCGCGCATTTCAGCCTCGGGAATATTCTCATCCGACAAGGCCGGCGCGACGAGGGGCGCGCCGAGCTTCTCGTTTTTCAAGATCTGAAGCGAAACTTTGCGGGAGAGGGGACGTCGGCGGGTCTCCAATATACCGAGCTCGGAAAATATGCCGAAGCCGTGGAAGGGGTGAAGGATCTGCTTCAACCGATGACTCGGGAGCGCACAACCGAGACCTCACTGCGTTTCGTCGAAGCGACCCAAGGCGCCGGCCTTTCTCTCCCTGCGCTCGAAGCTTACGAAGCACTTCCCGAACGCCTCGACGTTTCCGAGTACACACTCGAGTGGATTCGGGATAGAGCGCTCCCCCGGCTCGGGACGGGTCTTGCCTTTCGCGATCTCGATGGCGATGACGATCCCGACATCCTGTTCGTTAGGAGCGGGGCTCCGGTCTTTCTGAGGAACACGAATGGCCGTTTCGAAGCCGTCGCGGCGAGCGGGCTTCCCCACGAAGGCCATTTCGTCGGCGTCGTCGTAGGCGACGTGGACAACGACCTCGACGGAGACGTCTACCTCACGGGCGCAGGACCGAACGCGCTCTACCTCAACGACGGCAGCGGACATTTTACGCTCTCCGAGGACGAAACCGTACGCGGCGACGACGTGTCGGTAAGCGCGACCTTTGCCGATATCGATCACGACGGCGACCTCGATCTCTACGTCGCAAACTACCTTTCGCGCCAAGCGCCTGAGAACGTGGACGTGCTCATACTCCCCGACGGACTTCCTGGAGCGCCCAATCGCATGTATCAGAACAACGGTGACGGATCGTTTACCGAGATCTCGAGCGAGACCGGCACCGATGGTGGCGCGCGCAGAAGCCTCGGCGCGGTCTTTTCCGATCTAGATAACGATCGCGACATCGATTTCGTCGTCGTCAATGACGGATCGCCCGTACTCGCGTTCTCGAACGATCGCGTCGGGACTTTTACGGAAAGCTCGCGGGTTTGGGGGCTCGAGACGAGCTCGCGAATGCGCGGGCTGGACTCGGCGGATTTCGATCGGGACGGAAGCTTCGATCTGTTCCTGACATCGGAAGGCGCCGCTTTGAACAGTCTCTTGCGAGGGCCGGCCCGGTCTGGGTTCCGCCCCGACGTGCTCTCACCGGGGCTTCTCGCCGCGGGCGCGCCAGGGGCACGCTACGGTGCGAGCTTCATCGATGCAGATAACGACGGCGATTTGGATTTGCTCGTTGTCGTCAACGAAGCGGAGGCGCTCGTTGCTTATTATGAGAGCACGCCGAACGGCTATGTGCGTGCGCTTTCACTTCAGGTAGTTCAGACCCCGGTGGAAGGAGAAGGCCGCGCCTTAGCACTTGCCGATGTGGACGGCGACGGTGATGTGGACGTGGTCGTCGCCACCGACCTCGGAGAGCTCGTCTATTTTCGCAACGATGGCGGCAACGAGAAAGGCTTCCTCCGCATCCGGGCGCGCGGACTGCGCAGCAATCGCGATGGGCTCGGTGCGAAAGTCGAGGTCAAAGCCGGCGCAGTCAGTACGAAGCGCGAGGTGCGCTCCTCGAGCGGCTATTTTTCGCAGAACGAGCTCCCGCTTCATTTCGGTCTCGGAGACAGCCCGCGCGCGGACTATGTGCGTTTTCTCTGGCCGGGAGGCGTCAAGCAAATCGAGATGGAGCTCGAGAGCGGTCAGACGGCTTCGATCGAGGAGCTCAACCGCAAGGGCACTTCGTGCCCGATTCTCTATGCGTGGGATGGTGAGAAGATCCGATTCGTGACGGACTTTCTCGGAGGGAGCGCGTTCGGAAATCTCCACGCTCGGAACAAGTACAACTATCCCGATACGGCCGAGACCGTCAAGATGGAGCCCTTCCCTCTCGTCGCTCGCGACGGGCGCTTTGAGATGCGCTGGGTCAATCAGCTCGAAGAAGTCCTCATCTACGATCGGGCTTCCCTTGTCGTCGTCGATCACCCCAAGGAGCTCGACGTCTTCCCGAACGAGCGTCTCATGCCTGGGCCGCCTTACCCCGAAGACCGCCTCTACGCCGTGGCGGAGATGCGCGCGGTCGCGCGCGCCGTCGATCATCGAGGCAAAGATGTCACTGCCCTCATCGCGGAGAAAGATCGCCTCTATCCCGACGGCTTCGAGCTTCTCGAATTCAAGGGCTACGCGGAAGAGCATGCATTGACGCTCGACCTGGGTGCTCTCGAGCCCGGCGAGAGCTACGTGCTGCTCTTATATGGCTGGGTCGACTATGCTGATTCGAGCTCGAACCTCGCTGCATCCCAGGCGGGCGTCACCTTGGTGACGCCTTATCTCGAAGTCGGCGACGCTGCAGGGAATTTCGAGATGGGTCTCGCGCAAATGGGTTTCCCCGCAGGGCTGCCGAAAACCATGCTCGTCGATCTCTCAGCTATCGTGACGCCCGAGAAGAATCACGTGCGTATCGTAACGAGCATGCGCCTCCATTGGGATCAGATCCTCGTGGCCAAGCACGTTGCAACCGACGGTGACACGTTGCGGGTGACGGAGCTCGACGCCGCGACCGCGGATTTGAGATTCACCGGATACCCCGCGCCCTTCAACCCGGACGGGCGGTCCCCATCGCTCTATACGTACGACCAAATTCTGGAAACAGAGCTCTTTGGCGCGCACGAAGGCTACTACACGCGCTACGGTGACGTGCGTCCTCTCGTCGCCGCCATCGACGATCAATACGTCATCACCCATCACGGTGACGAGCTTCGTTTGACGTTCGAGGCGTCGGAGCTTCCCGAGCTGCCCGATGGCTGGACGCGAAGCTTTCTCGCCTTCGCGGACGGCTTCGGAAAGGACATGGATCTCAACTCCGCGCGGCCCAATCGTATCGAGCCTTTGCCGTTTCACGACATGACCTCCTATCCGTATCCCGAAGATGAATCCTTTCCGGATTCCGAGCTTCATCGCCGGTACAACACACGCTATGTCGGTCCGGATGGCGCCAACCCGTTTGCACCGCGTAGAAAGACCAGGACGTCTGTTCAGTAGCCAGATGCCAAGAAACACGGTCGCACTCGTCCTGATGCTCTTTGTGTCGAGTGGCGCCTGCCGCGACAAGGCACCCGCCGCGCCACCCCGGGACTTGATGGACGAGACCTATCTTGTGTTCTCTCCCGGCGGTGACGAGGATTTGGTGTCGCCGGTCGCGCTCAACGGCGAAAGCCGCCCCGCACTCATCGCAAGAACGCCAGCAGAGTTCCGTTATCGCGTGCGAGTCCCGGAGCGGGCAATGCTGAGCTTCGCTCTCGGAATTCTGCAAGCGCCGGGAACGACCAGCGCCGAGTCACTACCGGGCAACCGCATGCGCTTCGAGGTGCGGGCCGGCGAGGACGGGCCAGACGAGCTTCTCTTCGAGCGCGAGATCCACGTGGCGCGTCGTGGGCAATGGATCGAGCAGCAAGTCGATCTGCGCAAGCTATCCGGGCGCGAAGTGTGGCTCGTGTTCCGTTCGTCCTTTCCCGGCGCGGAAGATCGGGAGGAGCCGCTCCCCCTTATCGGTGTTTTCGGAGACCCGGTGCTTCATGACCGCGCGCGATTTCGCGAAGGACGGGGGGTCGTCCTCGTGTCCATCGACACGTTGCGGCGCGACCACATGAGCGTCTACGGATATCCCCGCAAGACGACGCCCGGGCTCGAGGCGTTTGCGTCGGAAGCGATCGTGTTCGACGACGCGGTTAGCACGTCCTCGTGGACACTCCCAGCTCATGCATCGCTATTCACATCGACCTATCCGAGCGTTCACGGCGCCGTGAACTTGAACGTCGGGCTCTCACGCTCCTGGCCCAATCTCGCGACGCTCCTCCAAGAGCGGGGTTTTACAACCCAGGCGATGGTGACCCACGTCTATCTCGCCGCCAAATACGGCTTCGATGAAGGCTTCGATCGCCATCAATATTTGCCGGAGACCCGCGCGGAAGAGGTCACCAATCGCGCCGTGCGTTTCTTGTCGGCCATGGGCGACCGGGACTTCTTCCTCTTCGTTCACTACTACGATCCTCATTGGCATTACGACCCGCCGCCACCCTACGACACAGAGTTCGATCCATCCTATGAGGGCGAGGTGTCAGGTATATGGTGGGATTTCAAAGAGCTCGACGCGGACGAGGTCGATGCGCGCGATCTCCGTCACATCAAAGCGCTCTATGACGGTGAGATTCTCTATACCGACCGACATGTCGAGCGCCTCTTTCGCGAGATGAAGTCGCTCGGGATCTTCGACAAGAGTATCATCGTCGTGACTTCGGATCACGGGGAGGAGTTTCTCGAGCACGGCCAATGGGAGCACCAGAAGACACTCTATGAAGAGCTGCTTCGCATCCCACTACTCGTGAAGCTCCCGAACGGCAAAGAGAGCGGCCGGCGTGTTTCCGAGCAGGTGTCGCTCGTCGACATAGCACCCACGATTCTCGAAGCGCTCTCGGTGCCACGGCCGCCTTCATTCAAAGGCCGGAGCTTGTTCGAGCTATTGGGCGCCGCGCCACGAAGCGGGGGGCGGGAAGCGTGGTCCGAGACGGAGCACACCATCGACGATTCTCACAAGCTGTCACTGCGACTCGGCGCGGAAGGCCGAAAGGCGATTTTCAGCCTGAGGGATGGTCACGTCGATGTCGAGCTTTTCGACCTCGCCCGCGACCCCAATGAGCTCCGCCCCACCGCCACCAACGACGAAACGCGCGAAGCTTTCGAAAAACGCCTCGAGCTATATCTGCGTGACATGGCGGGGGCGCGCGAAGGCAATCGAGATAATCCGGCCGTCGAGCTCGATCCCGAAGAGCGGGAACGACTTCGGTCTTTAGGCTACATCCGATAGTCTGGCAAGAAAGGACACTCGAATTTTTTCCTTGTTTTTGCCGCGGGTTTGATATTCTGTAGCCGGGTGGTGTCATTGGACACCGTCGGGAATACGCGTTGAACGATTCTTACTGGATGCCTGAATGGACGACGAGAGATTTCGCGTACGTAGCGAACTTTATCGTTTGCTTCTCGATGAAGAAGCAGGTACTGCATCGGCGCTCGTCCCTCGCATGCTCGCGGATCCCGATTCACTAACTCCCGAAATTCGCTGGTGCCTCTTCTACTTGATTCGTGGGATCGGCTACCTTGCCGGGCGCAATCACCTTTTCGGTCAAGACGGCCTTCTCGACACACTCTCCGAAGAGTTCGAGGTGGCGCGGTTGAGGACTCAGCGTCTAGACAATTTGTGGTCCGGGATCGTTCAAGAAGACCCCAATCACTGGATGCAGCGCTACGAATCGACGGAAGTCCACTATTCGCTCGAGGAGCTCGACTGGCTCAACGAGCTGCTCGGCCGTTTATGGGAAGTGGAGCGTCAGCGACTCGCCCTCGAAGAGCCGCCCTTGCAGCCCCTCGTGCTCCGCAAGCGCCTCGTCGGCGCGGGACAGCAACAGAACCGCCTGGCCAATTCGTTGCTCCGCCTCAACTAGACCCTAGTATTAGGGACTGGTGCTCCCGGACATCGTCCGGGACTTCGTTTGCAACTTGCCGCCTAACTAAGGCATTCTATTTCTAAGCGACCGAGAACCAACACGATGTA
>SMYC01000260.1 GCA_004356105.1 Acidobacteriota bacterium
CGACGAGCTTGCCACTCTGAATGACGGCTTTCAGGACGTGCTGCGCTCGGGCGAGATCGCCCGAAGTCAGCCTATTCGCGAAGAGCGCGGGACTCATTTCCAAGGTCTCGCACGCGTCGAGCTCGATTTCAACCGGCACGATTTCGGCCGCCTCCGACAGCTCATCGACAGCATCAACGCGTTCGACGCGTAGGGCTCGAACCTTATGTTCGCAGTCGTTTCCGCAGCGAGTTGATGGCGTCGCGGTCCGTGACAGGGCGGCCATGGGCAGGCAAGAGCGCCTCGATGGGTCGCTCGAGGCAGCGGGCCGCGGATGCGCGGGTCTCGTCGTTGACCTCTAGCTCGCTCTTGTTTGTCACGATGAAGTTGTCGCCCGCGAAGAGAAGGGCTCGCGCCTCCAAGTAGTAGGCCATGTGCCCTTCGGTATGTCCGGGAGTGGCGATGGCTTCGAGGCTTCCTTCGAGCTTCTCACCGTCTGTAACGAAGCCGTCGGCGGCAATC
The DNA here is from genome assembly GCA_004356105.1 of Acidobacteriota bacterium. Classification (GTDB taxonomy): domain Bacteria; phylum Acidobacteriota; class Vicinamibacteria; order Marinacidobacterales; family SMYC01; genus SMYC01. The sequence continues at coordinate 502 of SMYC01000260.1, forward strand.
GGCGAGATCTTCGGGTGCCTTTGGCGCGCCGTCTCTTTTTGGCCGGTCAGAAAAAGGGCCTCCGCCTCCGCGTAGCGCACGCGTGTTCCCGAGCGCGCGTGGAGCGCGGCCGCCCCCGCCGATTGGTCGAAATGCCAGTGGGTGAGTGCTACCAGCCGGACGGAGGACAGCCCGACGCGGGCTTCCTGAAGCCCCATCATCAATGAGGAGGCGGTTGCGTCGGGGCCGGTATCGATGACAACAGCGCCGGGGAAGGTCTTGATAATGTACGCGGCGCTCTTGCTCGGGCGATGCTGGACGCACCAGATTCCGGGGAGGGGCTCGAATATATCGAAACGTCGCATGGGCGAGACGGCAGTATAGAATGTCTTGCGCCATAGATGTCACCTGGCTCGTTTTTGAAAAGGAGCTCTTACCGATCATGCGCTCGCTCTTGCTCGTTCTGACGATATTGCTCTCGAGTGTCCCGATGGGCGCTCAGGAATCCCCTCGCGCAAAGAACGTGATCCTGCTCATCGGCGATGGGCTTGGCGCGGCTCAAACTGCGTTCGGCCTCCACTACGCCAATATGGTGGAGGGCCGAAAGCTGCACCTCGAAGCTTTGATGAATGACGGTAACACCGGCTATTCGATGCCGACACCTTATCTCAGTACCGTCATCGATTCCGCTGCCGCCGCTTCCCAACTGGCGACGGGGCGGAAGGCCAGAAACGAGACGTTGAGCTTGAGCTCCGATGGCTACGTCGTCGAGACGATTCTCGAGGCAGCCAAGAGACGTGGTCTTGCGACGGGGCTCGTCTCTAACATGCGTCTCTCCCATGCCACGCCCGCAGCCTTCGCCGCACATCAAATCTCGCGATACAACCCCGAGCCCGAGATTCTGGACGACGTGCTGACCGGCTACGACGTCGACGTGTTATTGGGCGGAGGGGCTCGGGCGCTCGTGCCCGCGGGCCGGCGCGTTTCGGAATTTCTGCCGGGGATCGTCGACGAATTGGACGGTGACTCGAATCGGCCGGACGAAGTGAACCGCATCGCCGAAGCGAAGGCGAAGGGTTATGTCGTTGTCTCGGACCGAACGGGCCTCGCGGAAGCATCGCCAAAAGCGGATAAGCTGCTAGGGCTTTTTGCCGCGTCGCATCTGCCTTACGTGGTGGATACGCGGGCGATGGGGCTCGAATCAGTGCCGAGCTTGAGGGACATGACGCAGGCGGCGCTCGACGTGCTTTCACGCACGGGCAACGGTTTTTTTCTGATGGTGGAAGGAGGTCGCATCGACTATGCCGGGCATGACAACGACGCGGGGACGATGCTCCACGAGATTCTCGATTTCGATGAAGCGCTCGGGGCCGTACTCGATTTCCAGGCGAGGCATCCGGACACGCTCGTCATCGTGACGGCCGATCACGGCACCGGTGGATTTTCGTTCACCTATGGCGACTTCAACGGCCGCCCCCCAGGACGGGAGCTTCCGAGCGGTCTCGCCTATGCGCCCCACCATTCATATCCTACCCGGGAGCAACTCGTGGCGCTTGGCCGTCAATCCGCGTCCTACCTCTATATGCTCGACGAGGCGAAGGGCTCTCCCGAGAGGCTCGTCGAAGAGGTGCGAGCCCACACTGGATTCGAGATGACGATCCAGGAAGCGAGAGAAGCTCTCGTCCGAGACGCCGACGGAAAGGCTTGGATAGAGGATTTCAGTCAGTTCTATCAAGACCAAGCCAGCAACCCGGCTTGTCTTCTAGGCCGGCGCCTCGCTCGGCACACATTCGTCGTTTGGGCGACTGGAGCGCACACGATGGAGCCGGTTCTCACTTTCGGACGCGGCCCAGGTGCGGAGATGTTACGCGGGGTTTACGAGAACACCCACGTCTACGACGTCTCGATGAAGGTGCTTCAACACTACTCGGCAGGTCGTTAAAGTTAAAAGCAAGGGGATGTGGGGATAGGAGGGGATGTGGGGATGAAAAGACGGTTTGCCTTTATCTCCACATCTCCAACAATCCCCACATCTCCTTTTCTTTTCTTGTCTTTTTCGGTTCTTGGTTAGCGCCTTCGGATCTCGATGTCTCCGCTGAAAGTTGTCGCTTCGATGACGGCGCTACCGTCGCCGACCACGGCGCTGATATTGCGGCGTCTCTTGCTGCTCGAGGTCACGGTCATCGGGAACTCCGATTCGATCTCGCCGCTGAAAGTGCTGGCTTCGAGCTCGAAGCCTATGTTTTCGCCGATCACGATGACGACGTCTCCGGAGTGGGTCGTGAACTCGTAGCGGCCGCCGCTCACGATTTGGCCTATATATCGGATATCGCCGCTCACGCTTTCGAACTCACCTCGCTCGCAGGACACTTGGCGGATGCGGACGTCCCCGCTGACACTCGAGGTCGAGAGCTCTTCAGCCTCGATGGAATCGATCGTGATGTCCCCGCTGACGCTCGCGATCTCGACATCGTCGTCGGAACGCGCGTTGCGAACTTTCACGTCTCCCGAGACCGACTTCGCTTTTACGAGGTTCGCGACGTCGCTCACTTCGATCTCGCCGCTGACCGAGCTCACGCTCGTCTCGCCCTCGACTCCTTTTAGCGTCACGTCGCCAGAGACCGAGCTGATCTCGACTTCCGTCCCGACGGGGACGGTGATGCTATAGTCGACGGAGACGCCGCCATGGCCGTGCCCGTGGTCGTCGTCATCATCGCGTCGTCGATTGCGTGGGTAACGCGTCTCGACACGCACGCGGTTGCCTTGGTGGGAAATGTCTACCTCGACCCGCTCGAGAAGATCACGATCGCCGCGCCCATGAAGACGTTTAACCGCTTCGATCGTCACTTGATTCCCGGAGGTTCCCGAAACACGAATGTCTCCGGAGATGTTGGAAAGAGAGAACTCTCCATTGGGACCGATATCGAACGTGCGAGAGATCCGTTCTTCGCGGTCTTGCGCGACGCTCATGCCTGCCGTCAGCAGGGCACCAATCAGCAACGTGGTTGTGAATCGTATGTTTTTCATATTTTTCGCTCGTTTCATCCGATCGGATTCGTTGGGTCATCCGAACCACGGATTTCGTCTATCAAGTCGAGGGCGTTTTGACCCTCGCCCTTGCGAACTTCGTTGATGAGGAGAATCGTCTTCTGAAGAAGCTCGACTTTGCGCCTGAAAGCTTCGAGAAGGCTCTCTTGGGCCGCCAAGCTCCCGGGCTCCGTCGCCATGGCTTCACGGCTTTCGTGGATCGCTTGCTCGATGAGGTCGAGACTCTCGGTCATCGTCCCGTTCAGCGCGCTCGGGAGCGTGCCGTCGTTCAGTTCGATGATTTGCTCGAGCCCCGTGATCGCGTTCTCATAATGGGTCTCCGCGCTTCGTAGCTCCTCGGTCACCAAGTTCGCGAGCGCGGCTGGATCTTCCTGCGCCAAGTCGGCCATCTGTATCTCTCTCGATGGACGAAGAGCGACGAACAGGCTCACGCCGAGAACGACGGCGGCCGCCGCGGCGAGCCCGCTCTGAAAATACGACCTTCGCGACCGAGCGCGCTGGCCGGTACGGATGGATTCCGCAATGGAGGCCCAAGCCCGTTCGGGAGGAGCGTGGCGCGTGAGCGTCTTTGCTTCTCGACGTACACCGCGTAGCTCCGCGAGCACAATCCGACAATCGGTGCATTGCTCGAGATGGTTCTCGAGGGCTTCTCGCTCTTCCGGCTCGAGCTCTCTGTCGATGTAATCGCTCAGCTGGTCGGTGAACGCATCTTCTTTCATGATGTTTCTCCCGCGGCGATGGGATTCAAACGGGTCCGTAGTTTCATGCGGGCGCGATGGACCAGGGACTTCGATGTCCCGACAGCGATCCCGAGGATCTCGCCCACTTCTTTGTGCTCATAGCCTTCGACGTCGTGGAGCAGAAACGCGGCGCGACTCGAGGGAGGAAGCTCCCCGATGGCGCGCTCGAGCTCCAGGTTGCGCGTTCCGATACCAGCTCGGCCCGGGAGTGTCGGGCCCAAGGGCTCCGTTCGAGACTGTTCTTTGGCGCTACGGCTCCGCAGATGGTCGAGGCAGCGATTGACGCCGAGCCGGTAGAGCCAAGTGCCGAAGGCGGAGCGGCCTTCGAACCTGTCGATCTTGTCGTAGGCCTGCAAGAAGATCTCCTGCAGCAAGTCCTCGGCATCGGCGCGGTTTTGAAGCATTCTGAGCGCGAGGCCGAAAACACCCGAGCTGTGACGCTGATAGAGCGCTTCGAACGCGTCGACATCTCCGGCTCGCAATCGCGCCACGAGGAGCTCGTCTTCGGCGCGCCTTTTCTGGGCGTTCTGCTGTGCGAACGGGGTGGGCGGTGCCGGGTTGCTTTCGTCGAAGCTGGCCACGGTGCTCAGATTACCCAATTAGCCTCCCGACTGCCATCACATGCCGGCCCATCCGCCATGCTCTTGATTCGTCCGATAAGACGAGTCTTTTCCGGGAAAGGTTTACAACAGATAACTAGGCGGGAGCGGGGTCAGCAGGAGCTAAAAGATAAGGATCTCGAGACGCCCCTCGACAACGCCACGAGGACGAGCGCGGCGAAGATTCTTACACTCGACATGGCTTCTTAATCTGATTGTAGCAACTTTGTGGGCGGGCGAGACTGGGCGGCGATGTTTGCATTGTGCTAACCTGGTTTGATCAAAAGGAGAGTCCGGTTTATGCGAGTGGGTGTCTGCGGTGCGAGTACTTTACTCTTGGCCGGCCCGTTGCTTCTATCCGTCGCCTGTGGCACGGCGTCGCAGTCGCAGACCCATTCCGACGAGGTTGAAGCCTCGGGCGGGGGCGTCGAGAGCGTTGTCGCCCGCGTCGGCGATCGCGAGATCACGATGGCCGAGCTGGATCAGAAAGTTCTGGCAACGAACGTCAAGGTTTTTCAAGACCTGTACGACGCTCGCAGCGCCGCACTTGGAGAGCTCGTTGCGGAGGTGCTCTTGGCCCGTGAAGCGGAAAAGCGCAGCATCACGGTGGATGAGCTCATCGAGCAAGAAATCACGTCCGACGTGACTCCGGTAACCGAAGAGGACATCGAGGCCTTCTACGAGCAGAACAGGATACGCCTCCGGGGCCAGCCGCTCGACCAGGTCGAGCCGCAGATTCGGGAATTCATGGAGAGTCGGAATGAAGGCATCGTCCGACAGAGCTACATCGACGGGCTCCGCGATGAGGCAAGCGTGCATGTCGCGTTGTCGCCGCCTCGCGTGCCGGTCACGGTTGCGTCGAACGAACGTATCCGCGGTTCGGGGGACGCGGAGGTGACGATCATCGAATATTCCGACTTTCAATGACCGTTCTGCGCACGGGTCGGTCCGGCCCTCAAGCAGGTTGAAAGCACTTACGGCGACAAGGTTCGTCTCGTTTATCGTGATTTTCCCCTTCCCAATCATTCGCAGGCTCAGCCCGCCGCGGAAGCCGCTCTTTGCGCCCACGCACAAGGACAGTTCTGGGAGTACCACGACAAGATTTTCGAGAATCAACGGTCGCTCGGAAACGACAACCTGAAGCAAATGGCGTCCGATCTGGGGCTCGACGTAGAGGCGTTCAACCAGTGCTTCGACTCTGGAGAGTTTCGCGAGGCGGTCAGGGCCGATTATGAGCAGGGCGGTACTCTTGGCGTAAACGCAACGCCGGCTTTCTTCATCAATGGCCGATTCTTGTCGGGGGCCCAGCCTTTCGAGGCCTTCCAGCGCATCATCGATGACGAGCTAAGCCACTAGGCCCTAACCCGTCAGAAGCGAGGATTTTGTTCACACTTCGAACTTCGTCCAGCACAGCCTGCGGTCGCAACCAAAAGGGATGGCCACAGAGGCATTGAGAGACCAAATGTCGCGGCGCCGCCGCCACCACCCTTCTGACTTCTGACTCCTCAAATCCCGCAGGGATTTCAAGGGGCACAGAGGGCAGCGCCTTGGCTAGTCCTAGCCAGGTAAACCTGAAAGCTGTTGAAACGACGTCACTTAGCTCGCGCCCCCAGAAAAGTGCGAACAAAATCCTCACTTCTGACCGGTTAGAGGCTAGCCAGGTAAACCTGAAAGCGTTTGAACCGCAGAGGCGCAGAGGAAATCCGGAATTTCGTGAATCCGAGGCTTAGGCTAGGACACCTGTTCTTCTCCGCGTGCTCTGCGCCTCTGCGGTGGGATTTTCTTGCTCCCAACCGTGAACAAAATCCTCGCTTCTGACGGGTTAGAGCCTAGTCTGTCTGGCGTCGAGTTGGTCACTCGTACACGATCAAACTATCAGGCAGATGGCAACCCAAACAAAGATCCAAAGTTAGAGTGCCGTCAGAATCTTCGATGAACGTGTGCCTTTCGAGAAGACTTTTAGCAAGCTTTGCCTTCTCTTTAGGTATCGTCGACCGGTCGTAAATCTGATCCTTCAAAATGGCAGCGCCACACATATCACAGGTGCGCTGGTCACGTTTTAGCATCGCGAGCTCCAGAGGTGAACCTTTCTGATTAAGGAATTGAGTCCCGCACTTCCGAGATCCGCAATGGGTCACGGATAGCCGTTGCAGCCCACTCAAAACCGAAGGAATTCATGATTGTCAGGGCCTAGTTGTAGATTCTCGACAAGCTCACCTCAATTTCTCGCTGAAACAGCTCCCATGGTTCGGGTTCGTCATTCGTCTTCACGTCACCTCCACACTAAACGAACTGGTTGATGAGTACGCCTCGGTCCAGGCTGTTTGTCTGATACCAGACATCGTTCGAGCGGTCGAAAGGATCCACCGAACGGCAGGATATAAGCTCTTTTTCGTATGCAAGGCAGTACTAGTATTATATATGCGAGGTCAAGAATCCCTTTAGCTATCAACAGCGAACCGTGTGTACAATAGGGCTATGCTTGCGCTGCTCGCGGTTCTCGCTACTGTCCCGGCTATCCAGGACGCCGAGCTTCAGGCGCTCGTTATGAAGGTCCAGGCTTATCACGACGCGCTCGATGGCTTCGAGGCCGATTTTACCCAGCGCTACGAGAGGCGGGTTCTGCGGAAAACCCTCGAGGAAAGCGGGCGGGTCATGGTCAAGAAACCTGGCCGAATGCGGTGGGAGTATCAGACGCCCGAAGAGAAGCTCTTCGTCACGGACGGTAGCCGCAGCTATTTCTACCTCCCCATGGAAAAGCAGGTCATTGTCAGCCACCATCCTCGAGGAGCCATGGGAATGGGCGAGGGCTCGCCGTTCGAGCTCCTGGCTGGCACGAGCCGCATGACCGACAACTTCGCGTTCTTTACGTCGAAGCAGGAGCCGCGACGAGGAGGCGTTATGCTCCATTTGATACCGACGAAACATCAAGAATGGTTCGAGGAAGTCGAGATCGAGGTCTCTCCCGAGACCGGCGAGCTCCTGCGGGTCGTTCTCGTCGACGCGCAGCGCAATCGGACGGAGTTCTCCTTCGAGAACGTCCTCCGCAACATCGACCTTCCAGAATCTTTGTTTCGCTTCACCATCCCATCAGGCGTCGACGTCGTCGTCCAATCGGACGCGCCCGGCGACGTTCCGTAGTCCTAGTCGAGGTCCGTCATGCAGACGCGGAAAACCCTGGCTCTCGCGGTCGCTCTTTATTGGCTCTCCGGTTGTGCCGGCTCGAGCTACGTGAAGGACGCCGAGATCGCCGAAAAAGCAGGGCGCTACGATCAGGCGTTGGCGCTCTACACCAGAGCGCTCGCGGAGAAGCCGAACGAGCGCCACATTGCGCAAGATCTCAAGCGCGCGAAGCTGCGCGCTTCACAAGCCCACGCGCTCGAAGGCGCCCGCGCGATGACCTTCGGCGATCTTCGAGGCGCCCAAGAAGAGCTCGAGATAGCGCTCACTTTGAACCCAACCGACCGACAGCTCGCGGTGCAGTTGCGCGAGCTCGAGGACACGATCGCCGAAGAAGGAGAAGAGGCGGAGCGGCGCTCGCTTGCCGCGCTGAAGCGCCAAGTTCGAGACGCCCCCTTTGGAAGCCTGGACCTTGCCTCTGGCGCTATCGCGCCCGCGAGCTTCGTATTTCGCAGCGCGAGCCTTCGCGACGTGTTGCTCTCGCTCGGGGCTTTGGCGGGCATCAACGTCGCCTTCGACAGCGACTTTCGCGACAAGAACGTGTCGATCGATCTCGAGGATGCGACCTTCGAGGAAGCCTTCCGCTCCCTCTGTACGACGACGCGGAACTTCTATCGCGTCGAGAGCGCGAATCTCGTCACGATCATCCCGGACACCCAGGCGAAGCGCCGGGAATATGAACAGCAAGTCGCGCGAACGTTCTACCTCTCGAGCGCCGATCTGAAGGAGACCATCGATCTGCTGCGGATCGTTCTCGGGGCACGGCGGATCGCGCCGCACACTGCCAACAACGCACTAACGATCGTCGACACTCCGGAGCGCGTCCACGCGGCCGAGACCATCATCAACTCTATCGACAAGAGCCGGAGCGAAGTCATCGTCGAGATCGAAGTGCTCGAAGTCAACAGGACACGGATGGACGAGTACGGCATCCAGTTTCGCTCGGCTGCCGAAGACGGCGGTATCCGCGCCAGCATTTTTCCCCAGGACGGGACCGCGAACGAGAACCCCTATCGCTCGAGCAATCTCTTCACCGCGGGCCTACCCGGCGCCGTTTTGAGCTTGCTGCGTGCCGATAGCGACACGCGCCTTCTCGCCAACCCTCACCTGAGAGCGGTGGATGGCGAAACGGCGCAGGCCGAGTTCGGCGAGCGCGTCCCGGTGCCCATTACAACCTTCACGCCAATCGCCGCGGGAGGCGTGGCACAACAGCCCGTCACCACCTTCCAATACGAGAATATCGGCGTCAACATTCTCGTCACACCTCGTGTCCATCACGACAATCAGGTGAGCATCGCGCTCGAAGTGCGGTTGAGCACGATCTCCGGAACCGGCTTCGGTGGCTTGCCCAAATTCGGCAACCGCTCGGTGAGCACCGTTTTGCGCCTCCGCGACGGTGAGACAAGCCTCCTCGCAGGCCTCATCAACGACGTGGAACGTACGAGCCTCACGGGGACTCCGGGCCTGGCAAGCCTCCCCGTGATCGGCCGACTCTTCTCCGCCAACAAGAAGGAGATCGAGGAAACGGATATCGTATTAACGGTGACGCCTCGGATCATCCGCCGCACAGACGTCACGCTCGAGGATCTCCTCCCCCACGTGATCGACGGTATCAGTGGAACCAGCGTCCTCTACGAGCCTCAACCCGCACCGCGTCGCGAGTCCGTCGAGGGAGAAAGACGCCCGCAAGGGCCGAACCGGGATCCAGGAAACTGAGGGCCTGAGACACGCCAGGCGCTATTTAGCAGTCTTGAATATGACGGGCACGCGGCAAAGAGTCACCTCGTCGCCGTCCTTGACCGGTGTGAGGACGCCGGTAGGAATACGGTCCCCGTTGATATAGGTCCCGTTCATCGTTCCAATTTCTTCAGCGACGTAATAGGTATCGTCCTTGAACAGAAGACGCGCATGGCGACGACTGACGTTGCGGTTGTTGTCTTCGTCCGTCAAATCGATCTCGGGGCGATGGCCCGTGACCGAGTCGTAACGGCCGATGAGCACTTCGTCCTTATAGATCGGATAAATCTTTCCGCTTTCTTTGGCGACGAAATAGGCAGCCGCCGTACCCGTCGACGGGACCGTGCCTTCCGGGGTCTTTGTCGGCTGGTCGACGTCGGGAAGCTCCTGGTCCGAGCTCGACGCGGCCGCGGGCTCCGCCATGAGTTTTTCGAGCTGCTCGGAATATTCCCGCATCCGCATCGAGTACTTCCTCAACATCCGGACCGCGATTTCGGGATTGGAGCGGATCATCTCGCCGAACGTGGCGCTATTGATCGAGATGACGCCGGTATCCTCGAGGACCTCAGCATCGGCAGTCCGCGGCAAGCGCTCGAGAACTGACATCTCACCGAAGAAGTCTCCTTTTTCGAGGACGTTGACGGTCTTGCGCTTACCGCCGATCATCTTGCGGATGGCAACCTGGCCCGATTGCACGATGTACATCTCGTCACCTTCCTCACCCTGGCGAAATATGAAGTCGCCTTTCGAAAAATGGGTCAGGAATTTGGCAAACGGACTTTCTTTGCCAGCCATACTTTGCTCGATTGGTTAAAATGGGCTACGTCCTTTTACTACAGCAAGATAGCATGACCCATTCGAGTCTGTCAACTTTGAGGCTCCAGAAATCCGACAGCAAGACACCCCCCCCGCGGCCCCGCGGCCCGGCCGATTGACGCTGCCTCGTGACGCATGTTATCATGGCGCCCTAAATTGGGCCCCGTCTCAGTAACCCGGTATTTCAATGAAACTGAGCGATCCTGCAGAGTACGTCAAAAAACTGACCGCTGTCCTCGAAGTCACCAAAGCATATCGCGGCATCATTCATCTCGACGTATTGCTGTCGACTATCGTCGAGACAGCCGCTGACACCGTCGGCGCCGAAGCCAGCTCCATCCTTCTCTATGACGACGAGGGCAAGCTTCGCTTTCACTCGGCCTCTGGCCGCGCCGCGCGAGCGGTCAAGCCCATGATCGTGGAGCCCGGTCAAGGGATCGCCGGCTGGACAGCCGTGAACGGCGAGCCGGCGATCGTGAACGACACCGCCACGGATCCGCGCTTCGCGGGGGGGTTCGACCGGGAGAGTGGCTTCGTAACACGTTCCATTCTATGCGTGCCTCTGACTTTCGAGGGACGCGTCATCGGCGTGCTCGAGCTTCTCAACAAGAAGGACGACGGCAAGTTCGACGAAGAGGATCAAACGCTATTGTTCAGCCTCGCCGACCAGGCGGCGATATCCATCGAGCACGTGCGGCTCCAGGACGCCCAGAACAATTACTTCAGCCACGTAAGCGAGATCCTGATCGGCGCCATGGATACTCACGTTCCCATCAAGGACGGCCATGCGCGCCGAGTGGCCCGCTACGCCAGGCTCGTAGCGACAGGGCTCGGACTGTCCGACGATGAGCAACGTGAGCTCTATTTCGCAGGGCTCCTGCACGATATCGGCCTCCTCAAGCTCGACACGAGCGCAGAATGGACGCGCGAGCGCATCGAGCTCCATCCACTTCTGGGCTACGAGATGATCAAAGACATCATCTTTTGGAAACAGCTCGCTCCGGTGATCCTTCACCACCACGAGCGTTGGGACGGACGTGGCTATCCGAACAAGCTCCAGGGAGAAGCCATCCCGCTAGGCGCCCGGATCGTCGGCGTGTGCGAAGCGTTCGACGTCATTACGAGCACGAGCTCCTACAAATCTCCCCTGCCCTACGAGATGGCATTGAGAGAAATGGAAGCCCACGCGGCCACCCAGTTCGACCCAAGAGTTATCGAAGTGTTAAAAGCCAGCATCTCCGAGGCCGACACGCTCGACCGCAGGCCACCCTCTGGCTCCAAATAGCCCCCGTAAGAACAACGCAAACCTGGCGGGACAAGAAAACTGAGCAGCGAGAGTTTCCTCTCCTTCTCTCTTTTTGTCTTTTCTTTGCGACTTTGCTCCTTTGCGTTACGCTTTTTTTATTATTGATCAATCTTTTTGCTACAGCAGCTTGACGCGGTTTTCGTCGAGGGTCTCGTCCTTCGTCACGCTCAAAACAGATCGCTTGTTGACTTCACGGACCAAAGTCTTCAAGTAAGTCTCGAATCGATGGGCTAGTTGGAGCATGCCGGGAACGCGGTCGCATTTCAGGAGCTCGGTGGCGAAGGACTCGAAACTGGACCAATCGCGATACATGAGAAAACGGAGCGAGCGGTCGCGGAAGCGCGAGATTAGACGTTTGAGTGCCTCCGCGCCTTCGTCGCTCGGCTCTTGGCCGAACTTCTGGACCGAGAGCGTAAGCGTGATGAGATCATGCTTCAAAATTCGTGATTGCTCGAGATGGGTCCGGTATTGGGGAAAAATCCGGTGACCGTCGATGTCCGGGTCGAATCCTCGAGCGAGCTGTATGACGCTTTGCTGAAAGCAGTCCCTCAAAATTCCGTGCGAGTTCTCGATCTTCATGTACACGGCGTCGGCTTGTTTGAAAGAGGTCAGCTCGGTGAGCTCGTTCTGGATTACCTTCCGAAGCTCCAGGGGCACACAATAAATGAAGCTCTCGAAAGACTCGGGAAACCCGGACTCACTCCCCAAGCGCGCTTGTTCTAGCCTTATGAACTCGACGAGCTCCCGCGTCTCCGAGGCGACGAGTGAAAAAATCAAGACGGTCGTACGGAGCTCTTCTAGGTGGCGCCGTCGAGGGTCGGCATATTCGAGGTAGTGAAGCTGGCGAAAGAACTGCAGAAAAGTAGCAGCCACGACGCGGCGTCGCTCGCGATCGTCGATGCGCTGCATCAGTTGCGTGATCGGCTCGGCGGTAATGCGGTCATAGGCAGGAATGAAACGGCGATCCATCAACAGGCTGAGATAGTCGTTCCTGCGAGTCTCCCGATAGATGACGCGTCCGATGGCCTGAAACGTGGCGTAAGGGATTCTCGAGAGCTTCGAGAGCTCGTTGAGCAATAACATGAGATCTTCGAAGCTCTCTCGGAGAAGCGTCAGACCCGACTGAGGGCTGTTCTGTCGAAGAAGTCGCGCTACATAAGGATCCGCAATGTGATCCGCTTTGAGAAAGTTCTCGACATATTTGTCGAAGCGTTCATGGCTGACTTGATCTTCGCTCGACAGGAGTGGGCAGATTTTTGTGACGCGTTCGATCGCATGCGACACGAGCCCGATCTCGTCATAGAAACTGCGGATGGCGAGTGTGCGGTTCGAATCTTCCGAAAGGGGTTGATTGCGGGTGCGGAAATATCTTTCGAAGCTTCGGAGCCACATCTCGAGCTCGAAGAGAAACTCGGTCCGGCCGGTCTCTTCGAGTAGGGCGACCCAGTCAGACATCTGACCAAGCAGAAACTCAGTTCGCCGGGACAATCGGCTCCGCCCGTCCTTCCAGCAGTTAATTCAATGTGGTCAATCAGTTACCGGGATCCATCTTAGCACGTTTCCGAGCCAGCGTGACCCCTCGGCGCCCGATCATGTATAATGAATGCCTCTTCATACAATCTTTGTTAGCGTCTGTCTCTGAAAGCCCGTCATCGCACTGCTAGGTTCTCGAGTCGCATTCATGAGCAAGCCCACCATCATCTGCATAGGAGACGCGCGCCGAGAGCTCGAGGCCGTGCTCCGTCCACAGCTGGACGACGCCTATGCCCTTGAGTGCTTCGACTCGGTCGACGAGGCGCGGGCGTGGATCGAGCAGGCTCTCGAGTCTGGCGCCGAGATCGTCGGCGCCTTGATGGAAGACTCTCGCGGCGCGGAGCTCCCTGTCAAGGTCCATCCTTTGCCCGAGGCGGGAGACAGAGCCCCGGAAACGCTGAGGCCGATGGTGCGCGACATCCTGAAGCGCTTCGAGCTCGACGGCCTGAGGGCACGCAACCAGCTCCTCGAATCGCTCAGCGATGTCGGCGTCGCCCTCGCCGGTAGCTTCGACATCCAGGCCATCCTTCGAAAGACGCGAGAGGCCGCGGAGCAGCTCGCCAAAGGCCGCACGGTGGAAGTGCTCTATAAGGGTTGTGACACCATTAATTCTCGTGCCCTCTGGCACCCAGAGCAACCCGACCCGGACCACATGGGTCGTGATGAGCGCCGCGCGATGCTCGCGCGAGTTTCAAAGGACTACGACGAAGTCCCGACCGCTTTCGAGCACGGGTGTCGGCTTTTTCTACCGATCGCCTATCAGAGCGAGCTTCTCGGGCTTCTTGTGCTCAGGAGAGGAGACAGCTTCAGCCCCGAGGGCCAGAAGCTCTTATCGATCTTGTGTCTTCAAACCGCGACCGCTCTTCGCAATATTCACCTGACGCAGGAGCGCATCCAGTTCGAGCGGCTCTCGGCTGTCGGTCGCATGATCGGCTCCATTGTTCACGATTTTCGCAGTCCTCTGACGGCGCTTCGCGGCTATGCCGGAATGTTAACGAATCTCGATCTGAACAAGAGAGAGCGCGGCGACTATGGGCAGAGCGTAATCGAGGAATGCGACCGCTTGAATCAGATGGTGGACGAGCTGCTCGAGTTCACGCGCGGTAACCATTTCGACCTCTCTCGCGAATGGGTTCGCCCAGCTCCGTATCTCGGGGCTCTCGCGGCAAGATTGCGCGCTCAGTTTAGAGAGCGCCATATTCGGGTCGAGCTCGAGCTCGGCTATTCGGGAGAAATTTTCGTCGACAAGAAGAGACTGGACCGCGCCCTATGGAATGTCGCCATCAACGCCTGCCAAGCAATGTCCGATGGCGGCCAGCTCATCCTGCGCTCGGAGTGCTTTGGCAATGGCGTATGTCTGTCGGTCGAAGATGATGGAAGCGGGATTCCCGAGGAAGTGAAGCATCGTATCTTCGAGCCGTTCTTCTCCTACGGCAAATCGGAGGGCATCGGCCTTGGGATGCTCATCGCTCAGAAGGCCGTGGAAGATCACGGCGGAGAGATCACCGTCGAAAGCGAGGAGGGCGTCGGCACCCAGGTGCGTTTCTACTTGCCCGTCGATGCCTCCAAGCAACCGACCGCTGTCGCGGCCAGCGCCAAGGCCAGCGCCAACTAGTCTAGCACTAGGCTATTTAGCCTCTAACCGGTCAGAAGTGAGGATTTTGTTCGCACTTTTCTGGGGGCGCGAGCTAAGTGACGTCGTTTCAACAGCTTTCAGGTTTACCTGGCTAGATCTAGAGCAAGACAATCTCACCGCGGAGGCGCAGAGCGCGCGGAGAAGAAGAAATCCCGGATTTTCGTATGCGTCCTCTGCGCCTCTGCGGTTCAAACGCTTTCAGGTTTACCGGCCTCGATCTGGATCCATATTAAGCTTCTTTCTTATCCCCACCTCTCCTCCTATCCCCACCTCTCCTTGCTTTTTGAAGCTGTTAAAGGCAATGGGGATGTGGGGTTAAAATGGAGAATCGTCTCGGCTCAAAACGCTTTCAGGTTTACGTGGCTAGAATTGGACTGTTGCACCTTCTTCTCCGCTGAGGGCACGGAGGAGCTTCTCAGGGAGTCCGCCGAAGTTTCCGTTCGACATGACGATAATGACGTCCCCTTCGGCGCATTCCCGGATCAAGTGACCTACGATCGGATCGGCTCCCGTCTCGAAGTGGGCGTCGGCCCCTCCTGCGCGCAAATCCGCAATCAACTGCTCTTCCGATAGCTCTTGCTCCTTCGGAAGGCGCGCGCTCCGGAAAACCTCCGAGACGATGACGGCGTCGGCAAGACCGAGAGCGTCGGCCAGTTCTGCTTGAAACACATTGCTGCGCGTCGTGAACGAGCGAGGCTCGAAGATGGCCCAGAGTTTTCTATCGGCAAAACGGAGACGCGCCCCAGAAAGCGTCTCTCTCACGGCCGTGGGATGATGCGCGAAATCATCGACGACGGTGACGCCGCGCTCCTCGCCGACGATCTCGAACCGCCTCTTGACGCCTTCGAAGCTCGAAAGTGCCGTCTGGATCTCGTCTGCGCTCAGATCGAGATAATCGGCCACGGCAATCGTCGCCAACACGTTCCTGAGTGCCGCAGCTCCCCAGAAAGGACCGCGCACATCGAGAGCTTTGCTGCCTTTGTGCCGCACGAGAAATCGGCTCCCGTCTTTATCCGAGGAGCGAACCTCCGCTGTCCAGTCCGCATTACCGGAAACGGCGAAGCTCGTCACGGGACAAGGAGCGGTTTCGGCGATCGAGGCGGCGCGCTCGCTCTCGTTACCGACGACGAGGAGCCCGTTCTGCGGCACGAGATTCACGAAGAGCCGGAACGCATGCTCCACATCCGTAACATCGCGGTAGATGTCAGCATGGTCGAACTCTACATTGCCGAGAACGGCCACGCGCGGAAGGTAGTGCATGAACTTGGGACCTTTGTCGAAATAGGCGGTGTCGTACTCGTCCCCCTCCACGACGAAAGCCTCACCCTCGCCGACGCGAAAGCTCAAACCCGTGGCGCGCGGGATCCCGCCCACGAGAAAGCCCGGCTGGCGTCCCGCGCTCGTGAGAAGCCAAGCCATTAGCAAGCAGGTCGTCGTTTTCCCATGGGTTCCGGCGATCACGATCGGCAAGCGATCGCGTAGGAAGACTTCCTTCAAGACCTCCGCCATCGACGTATACGGCACTCCCGAGCGCAGAACCGCTTCGAGCTCGGCATTGCCGCGCGACAATGCGTTGCCGACGACGACGAGCTTCGCCTCGCGCGGAACGTTCTCGGCGCGATACGGTGTCCGGGTTTCGACCTTCAGTTTTTCGAGGAGGTCCGACATCGGAGGGTAAACGTTCTGATCGGATCCGGTGACCTCTATCCCTTTCTCCTTCAGAAGACCCGCCAGCGAGGCCATCGCCGTGCCTCCTATCCCGAGAAGATGGACGGGCCCCTGTCCGATCGAGGGAATCACGCGACCGCACCCTCGAGCAAGTGAAGACCGTTGCTATCGAGACGAGCCCGGATACCGAGGGGTAGCGTCAGGCCATCCGTGGTCGTGTGCCCGGAGGGAAAACCGAACAGTACGGGAATGCCGAGCGGGGCCGTCCACTCCCGCAACATCTCTTCGAGCGTATAGCCTTGATCCGGATGCTGCGCGCAATTGGGCATTTGGCCAAAGACGATGCCGCGTACCGTTTCCAGCCGGCCCGACAGGCGCAGCTGGGTTAAGAGGCGGTCGATCTGATACGGCTTCACGTGGGTGTCTTCGAGAAAGAGAAGGGCGTCGTCGAAGGACGGAAGATACGGCGTTCCCACGAGCGCAGCGACGATGGAGAGACAGCCGCCCCAAAGCCTTCCTTCCGCTGCTCCCGGGTGGAGCCATTGGGTTCCGGGCGGCGTCAGAGAGCCCACCCCTTCAGTGGACTGGATCGTTCGAAGAAGCTCCTCCGCATCGAATGCTCCGCGCGCCATTTGCTGGGCCAACATCGGACCGTAGAACGTAATCAGGTCACAACGCGCCCCGAGAAAGCCGAGCAGTGCTGTGATGTCACTCGAGCCGAGGAAAATTTTCGGGGCGCTACGGAAGCTTTCGGCGTCGAGCTCTCGCAAAAGCTCCATGCTCCCGTAACCCCCGCGGGCGCAAAAAATTGCGTCCACTTCGGGATCGCGCCACAGCTCCAGGAGATCGTCGATGCGCTCTGAAGCCTTGCCTGCGGTGTAGTTCCCGCGCTCGTACAGGTTGGTTCCGAGTCGCGACCGGAATCCAAGCTTTTCGAGTGCTTCGAGTCCGGCGTCGACGAACTCCTTTTTGACCGGGCTCGCGGGTGCTATGATCCCGATGAGAGCGCCGGGTCGGATCGCAAGGGGCTTGAGCATAGCATCCGCTCAAGACAGCTTCGTACGCACGACGGCGCTCACCGCCTTGCCGTCTACCGGCTTTCCCGAACCTTTGAGCCGGGCCATGGTCTCCTTCATGACGCGTCCCGTATCCTTGGGCGAGCTCGCTCCAATTTCCGCGATGACCTCGACGGCAACGCGCTCGATCTCGTCCTCAGAGACCGCTTCGGGCAGATAGGCCTGGATGAGCTCCTTTTCTTCAGCCTCCTTCTTCGCGAGATCGGAGCGACCTCCCTTTTCGAACTGCTCGATCGATTCGTTGCGCTGTTTGACCATCGTCTGGAGAATTTGGTTCTCCTCTTCGATCGAAAGAGACTTGCCGTTCTCGATTTCTTTGTTCTTGAGCGCCGCCTTGATCAGCCGAATGACGCCGACGCGCGTACGCTCCTTGGCCTTCATGGCCGGCGCGAGCTCGGTCTGGAGTTTTTCGGACAAGCTCATACGATTATCGACGAACGCCGCTCTCTGTCCGTGAGCACCAGTTGGCATTTCACGCGTGCGAATTGAAGCTCATCGCCATACCTCACAGCCGCATGGGTCACCACCTGGCCGTTGAGACGCGTCCGGTTGACACTGTCGAGATCGATCACGGTGACGCTCCGGTTCGAGACCAGAAGCTTCGCGTGAAACTTGCTCACTAGATGATCCGGAATACAAATATCGTTGGACGGATCTCGGCCAACCGTCGCTTCACGGCGCTTGATAGGAAAACGCTTTCGCTTTCCAAGAGGGTCGGGAACGATCAGACACGGGTAGTCTAGTTGTTTGTCGGTCTTCATGTATGGATTGGGCTCGTTGACAGGGTAAAAGCCTATCATGACTCGGTAATCAGTTGTCTAGCCTGAATCGGGCCCATCGTCACAAGAATCAGGTACTGACAACTGTCTTTTCAGCGTTCTCGAATCACCGTTGCGTCGAGACCAGACGACGAAGCATCGTCGCCAGGCGGGGGACTTCTTTGCTCGAGCAGCTCGTTGAAACTCCTCGCGAGATCCGTCAACTCCGAGTAGGGGCGCTCCTCCGGAAGTGTCCCAGGAAGGCCTTCGCGTAGCGCCAGAACATCATCGCGCAGATCTCGCACAGGGCCGAGCGTCCAGCGTCGCGCGAGCAGCACGGCCGCCCCGACACCCATGAGAAGCAACAACGCGCCAAGCACCAGGATGAGCGTGGACCAGCTCGTCACGGTTGGGGCCCGAAACTGTAAAACCGCGAGGCCGATCGGGCCCGCATCGCTGGCTATCGGCGTCATGATGAGCACATCGCCGTTCACCAGATCGCGGGTCGAGGGGGTGCTGAGACCGGCCGCATCCTCGAGCGCATCCTTTGGAAGCGAAGACACGTCGCCGCCTTCCGGCGCAAGAACGTTGCCGCTCCGGTCGAGGATATAGGCGGCCACAACCCCGGGCTCGTCGATAACGCGCTCGAGCGAACGTGCTCCTGGCGGACGTTGAGAGAGAGCCGCCACGTTCGTCGCCGCGAGCAAGTAGACGAGCGCACGGGCGCGGTGCGAGGACTCTGCGGCGAGAGCGCCTCCGAGTGTGCGCATGAGCGGCAAGCTGAGCACAGCGATCGCGAGGACCGAGATCGCGGCGACGAGAGCGACGAAACGCAGGCTCCCGCGAACTCTTCGCCCCGGCGTTCTTGTTTCGTGGGCAGACGAAGGCTCGTCCGAAACGACGTTGACGGATCCCGATTTGCCGTCGGGCCCCGTGTCGTCGTGAGACTCGCGAAGGATTTCCGGTGAAAGGATACGGGTTGCCACCGCGAGCGAGGGGTCGACCTTTCCCCGGAAAATGACTTCCCCGGTCTTGCCTTCTTCAGGTAGGGTCGCGCTCTCCAGCATGACCGTGCTGTCACTCTCGGGCCGGTAAAGTGTCGGGGCTTCCTCCTTTGGCTCATCTGGCTCATCTGGCTCACTGGACGCATCTTCGTGTTCTGGAGGCCTGAGGGTGTCCGTCGTCGGAAGCATCATCGTGGCATCTCCGGCGTCTTCCACCACCTCGTTCGCGTCGCGCCCGGCGGCGCCCAATGCCGCGTCCGATGACAGCATCACCGTCGGGCTCTCGTCAGAGCCGGCGTCCTCCACCGCCTCGTTCGCGTCGCGCCCGGGAGCGCCCAATGCCGCGGCGGAAAGCGCCTCCGATGACAGCATCACCGTACGGCTCTCGTCGGAGCTCGATGTTTCCGCGGTGAGGTAGACGGTGCTGTCCTCTTCGGGCTCGCTCTCCGTTAAAAGGCTGATGCTGAGCGAGCCCAGCCGCATCGAGTCGCCCGCCGTAACGAGCCGGGTCTCGACCCGCTCTTCATTGACCCAGCTGCCATTGCGGCTGTCGAGGTCGACGAGCCTGAGGTCCTTCCCAGCCCGCTCGAATCGGGCGTGGCGGCGCGACAGCTTCTTATCTGCAAAAAAGAGATCGCATTGCGGATCGCGGCCAATGATCAGCGGATGTTCACCGATCTCGTGCTCGGTGACGCGATCTCCATGCTGGATAATGAGTTTGTCCACTAATACCTCGTCACCTCGTCCCCAAAGCTATCTAGTCACACCGGGCGGCACAGTAAGTATGGATCGAACGGGCACCGCGGGCCAAGGAGGATCCGCTGAGCGTGCCCTTATTGTCCGAGCTCGCGTAGCCTGCGCTGTACGAGCGGCAGGACCCGAGGTCCGTCGTTCGACTGCAAGGTCGCATCGGGGAACGCGAGCGCCTGCTGAAAGACCCGCTTCGCCTCCTCACGTTCGCCCAGCATCAAGTACGCCACGGCGATATGGTAGAGCACGGTGCCTTGTGAAACGCCTCGGGTCCCGGGCAAGATGACCCGCGGCAAGTATTCCTTCAGAGCCGTCTCGTAATCGCCGAGCTGCATATGCGCCAGGCCAACGTTCAGCCGCGCCAAATGCTCGACTTCGGGCTCCACCGCCATCCGGTGCCGCAAATCGACGATTGCCTTGTTGTAGAGAAAGTGGGGATCACCCGTTGGCAATTCGAGTGGTGTCGTCCCCACGTTCAAGTCCAGCTGGGTCGAGCTACCGCCGCGGGAGATGGAGAGCACGAGACTGGAGCCGGGCGCAGCAGCCCGAACCGCCTCTAAGAGACCGAGCGCGCCGGTCACGGATTGGCCACCCGCCGAGACGATCACATCGCCGGGAAGGACCCCCGATTGCTCCGCGGGCCCACCGGCCTCGACCGATAGTACAACCGGCCCGGCGTGGAGCTTTGTGTCTATAGCCAGAAGCCCCACCCAGCTTCCATGAAGCTTCGTCGGCGCCGAAAGCGCGGAAAGAAACAAAGGCAGCGCCTGGGGGTCGAGATAGTTCAACGGATAAGTGTCGGGGGCGCTGGAACCTACGGCCAGGAAATGCAAAATGACATCTTTCGTCAATCGTTGCGCCGGGACGAAACCAACCAAGAGCGCCTCGACTTCCAGCGCTTCTCCGAGCTTCTCCGAAAGCTCGCGAACCCGCTCGGGGGTCAGCTCGGAGGACCGCTTCGAGGGGATGAACGCGTTCAGACCCTCCGCGCCGATCTGCGCCTCGACGATCGCCGCATCGGCAAAGACGAGGTTCATGTGCTCCAAGTTACGCAGCGCCTCGTCCAGCTTCTGGCGGATGTCGATGAGATCGCGCTCGGGTACGTCGTCATCCGCCACCACTCCGAGGATCGCGAGCGTCGGTCGGATCCGACATTCGAAAGTCAAGGCCTCATCGACACCGACATCGATGTCTTCGACATATTTTCCGATCGCGTGCTTCACCTCGAGACGATGCGGTCCGGAACAGACCTTGTCAATCTCGAGCGGCGTCGTCCCTTTGAGGATCCCATCGAGGAACACGCGCGCGTCCGTCGGGTTGGACGTGATACTGACACGGCCCACCGATTCAACGAGCTTGATGATCTGGGGCGTGTAGTCCCGCGGCTGCTCGGCATTGAAAGGAAATCGAACGGGCTTATAGCATTCGAGACGCAGCTCGATCTCGTGAAGCCCGATTGGCAGCGCGGCGATATCGAAAGGTGCGGAGAGCCGATTCGGATCGAGGTCGCCAGTTAAGCTACGCAGATCGGGAGGGAGCGTCCCGGATGTCGTTCCCACCAATGTGCCGTCCACCACGATCTCGACGCCCGGAGGATCGGTGATGATCGGCAAGCGAGCGCTCGTGCGCGTTAGAGGGATATCGAGCGGCGCGATTTCGCCGGGAATGATCCGAAACTCCTCGTCGATATAGGACTCGTGTCCTTCGAGCGTGATCTCGAGGCGCGCGATCCCCGTATGGACCTCGACGGGGAAAAAATTCGTGATCCCGATGAATTCTCCGTTGACCATCACGCGCGCGCCCGCAGGCTCCGTGGAAACGGCGATATATCCGATGAGCCGGTTTTTCTGGTCCTCGAAATAGTCGATGATCCTGGGCGACAGGAATTCCGCATCGAGCGCGTAGCGAGGATTGTCCAGCAAGAGCTGCCGGAAATCATCCGACGCGCCCTGGAGATTGCCAGCGTTGAAAAAAGCCCGCGCCCGATGCTCGTAGGCTTTCTGCTGTAGCTCCACGAGCTCATCAGAAACAGTGTCGCGAAGCCGACGACCGTTATCGACTTCCTCGATGATCTGACTAAAGAATGGGATCGATTGAGATTGCCGCCCCTGGTCCTCGAACAGCTCCACGGCTTCCTGAAACTGCTGCGAAAGCCGCAACGTAAGCTCCTGCTCGGCAAGCGTAACCGAATCCTGGGCCGGCACAGCGGCCGTGATCAGAAACGAGAGCAAGAGCTCAATTGAGACGAATAAGCGCTTTCTCTTTGTCATCGTAAACATAGAGATCTCCGGAAGCGTCAACGTCCAAGCTGGTCGGCTTGGATAACGCACCTCCACCGAGGTTTTGAGCCGTCAGCATAGTAAGAAACTTGTAGGACGCATCGAACACGGCGATCTGCGCTCGATCTTGGTCGAGAATATAAAGAAAACCCGCGGGGTCGAGCGCAATATCCACCGCCTTTTTCAGGTTCAGCCCGCCTTTTTTGGTCGTGATGCGCGCCAGGGTCCGCCCCGCCGGGTTATAGACGTGGACGCTACGATCGGATTTCATCAGCATGACGAGATTGCCGTTTTTATCGATTTCGAGAGCGAGAACTTCCCGCTTGCTGTTGTCGGGAAACGCGCCGAGAAACTCACCGCTATCGTTGAACCGAAGGACAGCTTTCCGCTTCTGGTCGAAAATATAAACCTCGCCGAGACGATCGCGCGCCGCCGCGCGGATTTTTTGGAGTTGCTCCGGACCGTCTTCGGTCGGCACGTTGAAAGCCTTTGGCTGGCCTTCAATCACCACACCTTTATTATTCGCGATGACGAGCTGGCCGCGCGGGTCGACCACCAAACTGTAAGGATCGACCGCACGCTTCGTGCTCACGAGCTTTCCCGTACGGTCGAACGTGATCACACGTTTACGGCCACGCTCCAAAACATGGATGCCGCTCGCGGAGACACGGACAGCTTTGACGTTCTTGAACTTGTCGGCAAGCGCCGCGCGAAAAGTCGTGTCGCGACGAAAGTTGACCGCCTGTCCAAGACTGGGCGCTCCGTAGAAACGATAGAGAAGCGTCAGCCAATCGAGTGCTTCTTTGGCCTCGACCGAGTCTGGATAGTTGTTACGGACCTCTTGAAACTGGGCCATCGCTAGAATCGGCTCGCCTTGCCGCACCAAGCTGCGGCCCACACCAAGCTGGGCTCCCACGGACCAATCCGAGCGCGGGTGGTCCACGATGACTTGGAAATAGGCGTCGACAGCATCCCGAAAGTTGCCTTGACGCTCGAGAGCGAAACCCGTCGAAAAGATAGCCGCCGGGATATAAGCGTTTCCCGGATAGAGAAACACCCTCTGATAATTGGCGAGAGCATCATCGATGGCCGTACCACCCCGGTCGGACCGGAAGATCACTTCGCCGAGGTAATAATAAGCGCCGGGCGCCGCGTCACCGGTCGGATAGCTTCGAAGGATCGCGTCCAAGCTCTCTTTCGCTCTAGCGAAGTCCTCCTCGATGTCCAGATAATAGCGGCCGATCCGCAAGAGCGCGTCGTCCGCATATTCTGTCCCCGACATTGACGTCGCAATGATCTGAAAGTCATTGAGCGCTTGTTTGTATCGCCCCTGCTGATAGAACTGAATCCCGCTCTCGAGATGCTGCCGCGCCAGCTCCGTGGGTGGCCCCTGCCCAAAGAGCGCCGAAGAAAAAAGACCGAGTA
Source organism: Acidobacteriota bacterium (assembly GCA_004356105.1). Taxonomy (GTDB): domain Bacteria; phylum Acidobacteriota; class Vicinamibacteria; order Marinacidobacterales; family SMYC01; genus SMYC01. Next base: position 24,036 of record SMYC01000260.1, read on the forward strand.
GCACCACGAACCCAAACCCAACCCGAAACCGAAAGATTCCCGTCATGACCAAACCTCCAAGAAAGCGCGTCTGCCCTGAATGCTGAATGCTAAATGCTGAATGCTGATCACGGCCTTCGCCCGATGACGTAGGTCGGCTTTGAAGCCTCGACGTTTACACTTTGCGTGTCCGTCACGTTCCCGGCCCAAGTGAAGACGAACTCGTGCGGGCCGATGACGACCTCGCGATTCATGAAGGGCGGCGAGCCCGCCGGCATCCCGTCGATCGTGACCGTACAATTCCCTTTCGCGCGCACATTGACGCGCCCGACCGGAGGTGCCTGGTGCGTTGTCGTCTCCCCCTCACGGATCGCGATTTCCACCGATCGACTCAGAAACACCTCGGGCGCCACCAGTCGAAACCGATAGTTACCTGGTCGGAACCGAACGCTCGGATTGGGCGAAGCGCTAGCAACGACACCATTGCCACGATGAATGGCCACCGGATAGGGGGAGCTCACCCGAAAGGTCCCCGGGCGGCCGAGTGGCGTCAATGCAATGGGCTCTTCCGGAAGTGGCTGGCCCGCCGCAATCGAGACCGAGCGCGATACATATTCGTCTTTCGCAAGCTGGATCTCGTGATCGCCCTCGACGAGCTCCAAGGTCAAGGGCGTCACGCCGTCCACCGGCTCGCCGTCAAGCTGTACCGTGACGCCTTCGGGGTTCGTCACGAGCTCGAAAAAGCGCGTCGTGGGCGTCAGCACGAATTCGAGAGGACCCGGCGGCGTCTCGGAGAGAACGAGCTCGCTCGACGCTGATTCGAACCCGTCGAGACGTACTTCGATAATGTGCGACTCCGCGGTAACACCGGAGACGAGCAGCTCGACGCTTCCTTCCATGGTCGTGAGGCCCGTCGCCGCACCATCCAAGAACACAGCGGCTCCGGGCGGCTCAGAGCTGAGACGTATCGTATGTGCAATCGGCTGAGGACCCGGAGGCTCCCTCAGGAACATCCAATACAACCCCCCCGCGAGCCCCAGTAGCACAACGATGACAAGCGCCCAGATAGGAGCGGCCAAGGCTCGGACAGCGGCGTCGCCTTCGCCCTCTTCCGCGTGGTGCTTCTCGGGCGCCGCCTCGGAAGCAACGCGAGTCGGCGTCGCCGTGACCAGCTCCGTCTCCTCGCCGACCATGTACGCCGTCGCTGCCACGCTCGCACCGTAGAGCTCCGTGAGCTCATGCTGAATCTCCTTGAGGTGACGCGTGCGATCGTGCTCGGTCTGGTTTCGCTCGACTTCGTCTTGGTGGAGCTCCCGAAGGGAGCGACGTAGGTAGCGGCGCGCCTCTTCGAGCTCGGGACAATTCTCGAGAACGATCCGCGATTTCTTGACCAGCTCTTCCCAATTTTCCGAGCGGTTGAGAGCTTGAAGCTCGTCCAATGTCGTTTGAAGCGCCCTCGTCGTCCGCGGAAGCGTCTTGCGATAGACCGAGAGGATCTTTTCGAGCTCCCGCGCCATGTCGCCCGCATGCTCGAAGCGATCCTCGGCCTTCTTGGCCATCGCGCGCTCGAGAACATCCTGGATCTCTTGAGGGATAGTATTTTTCTTCTCGACGACGGGCACCGGCTGCTCGTTGACGATGTTGTAGAGAATGGAGGTCGCAGAGTCTCCCAGAAACGGCCGGCCGCCGGTCAGGAGCTCGTAGAGGATGCAACCCGCCGAGAAGATATCGGTTCTCCCGTCGAGCTTCTGGCCCCGGATTTGCTCAGGCGACATGTAATGGACCGTTCCTATCATCACGCCGCTTTTCGTGATCTGGCGGCTTCCTTCCACACGGGCGATCCCGAAATCCATGATCTTGATCTGCCCGTTGTCCAAACAGCGAAGGTTGGCCGGCTTGATGTCGCGATGAACGACGCCGTTTTGGTGGGCGAAATCGAGAGCGCGACAAAGCTGGATGACGATATCGAGCGCCTCGGCAATCGGCATGCCTTCGTCGCCGATGAGGTTCGAGACGTCCGTACCCTCTAGGTACTCCATCACGATATAGGGCTTTTCCGCTCCTCCGAAATTACCGAGCTCGTAAATCGTGACGATGTTGGGGTGCTGGAGTTTCGCTGCCGCTCGGGCCTCGCGCTCGAAACGGCTACGAGAATCGACATCGGCAATCACGTCCGCCGCCAGCGTCTTGATGGCGACGCGACGGTCCAGGGCCGGGTCATGGCCTTCGTAAACCGCACCCATCCCGCCGCGTCCGAGACGCTGAAGGACCGTAAATTTGTCGATCCGAATTTCGGTATCGTTATCCGTCATGATTCACTGGTCGAGAGGCGCTTCTTGTTCATGGACCCCGTGATGTGAACAAGCACTCAAGAAACCCGGAGCAAGATGGTCGTCGTATTGTCCTCCCCGCCATTGCGGTTCGCAGCATCCACCAAAGGATCCGCTTGCCCGACGGATCCCCCGCGATCGAGCACGATCCCGAGGATTTCGCTGTCCTCGAGCATAGTCGTCAGACCGTCAGAGCAAAGCAAGAGCCTGTCGTCGGGCGCGAGCTCGAGGGCCTGTACATCCACCTCGAGCTCCGGCTTGCCGCCTAGAGCCCGCGTGACGACGTTTCTGAGCGGGTGATTTCGCGCCTGCTTCTGGTCGATGACACCCGACTGCACCTGTTCGTTGACCCAAGAATGGTCGCTCGTCACCAACTGCATCTTGCCGTCACGAATGAGATAGGCGCGGCTGTCCCCTACATGGGCGATCTCTGCAACGCCGCCCTCCACGAGCACCGCGACGACGGTAGTGGCCATTCCCTCGCATTCCACTTCCTTACGGGCGTGGTCCAGCAGTCTCTGATTCGCGAAGCGGATCGACGTCTTCAGCCGATTTGCGTTGAGGGACAGCCCTTCTTCGATTCCGTAAGGCCAGGTGATATCCGCGTCACCCGAGGTCAGTTGGACGAACTCGTCGATGGTCTCGACGGCGATGCGCGAGGCGACGTCGCCGTGGGTGTGCCCGCCCATCCCATCGGCGACCACGTAGAGGCCCACCTCGTCATTCGAGACATAGCTATCTTCGTTCCGCTGGCGTTTGCGGCCCACATCGGTTACGGAACGTGACTCGATATACATGCTTCGTGTGCGCTCGCGCTCGCTCATTTGGCCTTCAGCTTCACCATCCGGCGTTTGAGCTCCGGATGGTTAGGGAATTTCTCGAGCGCCGTCGCGTATACCCGCATGGCACGCACCGTCATGCCGCTACGCAAGTAGACGTCACCGAGCTCGACATGAGGATCGGGCGATTTGGGATCGATTTCCATCGCTTTGGTAAACAGGTCTGCAGCCTGCCGCGTTTTACTCTTGTCCATGACAAAGAGGCGCGCCGCCGCCATGACATATTCGAGCTTTTTCGGCTGAAGTCGCATGGCCTCGTAATAGAACTTCAAAGCAGTTTCATAATCCTTAGACTGCTCACGCAGCTCTGCGTTCTTAAAAAAGAGATCGGCCTCCTGTTCGGGAGAACGTTTCTCTTTCGCAAGTTCCCTATCATACTCCTGTCGCGATTTCCCATGACGCAGCTGATTATAGGCTTCCGTGATTTTCTGGAAGTGGGCATCCGCCTTTTTCTTCTCTTCGGGATCCTTGAAGCGATCCGGATGAGTGTCCCGTGCCATCTGGAGATAGGCTTTCTTGACGTCAGCGCCAGATGCCGTCTTCGGGATCTGAAGGGTCGCATAATAGTCGTCGGCCATACTGTTTTACGGAGTCCTGCGCGTCCGTTTTTCAGCGAGGCGACGGATCTGTTCCGGCACATTACGGTCACGAAGCAAGCGCTTCAAGTCACGTTCTTTTAAGCGGACGAGAAGCTTCGATGAGACCTCGGGAGGTGTTTTCGGATTCTTTACGAGCTCGTGGGCGATGCTATATCGCTTTACCCATTGACGATTCTTCGACATTTCGCGCAAGACATCGGGCGACACGTTACGCATCTTCGCGATTTGCTCCGCGTCCGCATCGTTCATTTTGGGGCTCGACAAAACCGCGCTCCATACGGTGCGGTTGCGGTCTCGGATGAGCATCATGCGGGCCTCACGCTCGCCTTTGAGCGCTTTCAGCATCTTCTGGGCCGGCGTCATCTTCATGATTTGGGCGATGAGGCCCTGTTTCTTCTCCTCTTCCTCCTCTGTCAGCTCGTCATCGCGCTCATCCGCGCCGTAAAGCTCCGCCGCATCTTCTTGGGTTTTCGGCGGGGGCCCCTCCTCTTCCGCCGGCCCCGAGCTCAGATCGAGCTTGGACTGCGAAGCGGCCTCGCTAGGAGCGGGCCGCGGGGGCGGGGCCGCGTCAGGAGCGGGCCGGTCGAGCTTGAAATCGTGCTTGAGCTCGTCGATGCGCCGACGCTGGTCAGAGCTCAGATTGTCTTGTTCTTCGAGCGCCTTGATGATGGGCGCATATCGGAGCAGTCGCGTTTGATTGAGGACGATGAATTCCAGATTCGATTCCGTGAGGGTCGGCACCATGGCAAGGATCGTTTGGTCGGGTGTCGTCGCGTTTCGCACCAGCGATTGCTGCACCTCGTCCGACAAATCCCGTGTTCCGAAAAACGCGAGAACGTCCGCAGGGGTGCTCACCTCCTTCAGAACTCTGATGAGTGGAGCTTCGTCCATAGCCTCGAGGCTCGTCGACGCCCGCGCGCTGACCGCGTCATCGCGGTCCCGGGTCAGAAGGAATAGGAGCTCGATCTGATCCGCCGGCGATAGCGGCAGAGTGCCGGTCGCAGCGGTCAGGCGAACGTCCTTGGACACGCCCCCCCTGCGAAACTGCGTGACGAGAGGCGAGCTCATTCCGGAGCCCCTAGACAAGCCACTCGGCTCTCAAGAAACATTGTCACTAACATATTCGGTGTAATTGTCCGGCGTGATGGACAAATCCTTGCGAACTTGCCCCGGTCGCCCGAGTGGTCTCAGAGGCTGGTCGTTAATCCACAACGAGACGCCTCCTGCATTCCCGAGCCAGAGACGCAACTCCTCGTTCGCGACGAACTCGCGGCGATACCCTTGCTCTTTGAGCCCAGTCGTTACGATTTTCCCGTCCGCCATGATCTCGAGCCAACAAGACTCGCCCACCTCGAGCACCAAGCGGAGTGCTCCGGTAGCGGCCCCCCTCATGGACCGCGGAACCGGAGGTGGTCCCGACGGCGCATGCACCGGGACAAGGACGGGGACGCGGCTCGCGGAAGAAGAAACGGCTTCGGATGGGGACACAGACGCGGCGGCCGGCCTATCGAAAGCCTCTGCTCCCGTCTCCCCAATCTCCTTTGCCGCGGGAGCGGGCTCCGAGCTAACGACCCACAATGTCCCCATTAGCACGACGGCACCGATGCCCAGCACGACCGCGCTGAGGCCCACCCAGGGAAGCCAAAACGGGATGGCCCGAGAGCGGCCATCGAGGCTCTTTGTTTCCAATGTCCGTTTCTCGTTCTGGGAGAAGATATAGGCATTGACCGCCCGGTCCTCGTCGAGCCCGAGGTAACGCGTATAGGCACGCAGATAGGCCCGGCGATAGAACTCGCCAGGTATGAGCTCGAGTCGGTCCTCTTCGAGAGCCTGTAGAAAGCGGACTCCGATCCTCGTATCGTCGGAAATCTGCTTCAAGCTGATACCGCGAAGCTCACGCTCGCGCCTCAGCTTCTCGCTAAGCGACGCCATCTGGAAATTGTGCCGAGTCGTTGCCCGGCCTCCGCTGCCGAAGAGTCGTGGGCCTCTATCTCCCTCAGACTAAGGCATTTTTACTGCTCTACTCCAATCATGGCTATTGTGTCAGACGTGGAATTCCGTGTCAACGAACGGGGCACGAGATTTAAACACATCGCTCAGGGAGGCATGGCGTCCGCGGAGCTCGCCTTGCCAACATCACGAGCGAAGGGACGGTTCGTCTCCCGACAACATTTGCTCGGCCGAGAGCGCAACGACACGCGGAAGCTCGCTTTCGCGGAGCAGGGTCCGGAGCTCACGCTCGGATACATGCTGAAGCAACGACAGCGCTACATGGATAGGTGTATTCGGGTGCGAGACGATCGCTTTTCTCACCGACGGCCGGTGGACCCAGCGCTCGCTCAAAGCCACAACTCTCAGCACTAGTCCAGAGGTCGACGCCCGTCGCACAATCGCGATGACCTCTTGCTCGCGAATGCGCGGATTGCGTAACAGAGCCCGGATGATCTTGTCGTCGTTCTCGAGCGCGAGCGTGGAAAGGACCCCGGTCGGTGCCGAGTGCCCCATCGAGATTTTCTCCCCGAGCTCGAGCTCAGGAAGACGCTCCTTGAGACGGCTCTCCGAAGCCACCCTCAGCGACCTAGGAAGGCGGATATTCGTCGCGACCTTCAACTGTTCCTTCCAGAACAGGAGCGAGAGCAGCCGTAATGCCAGTGTTTTGGGCGTTTTGACATGGTTGACGATGGCGGCGCGCACCGCGCGCCTCTTGTTCCATCGATCGTGTCGTGCCACGGCCTCGATCACACCGCTCGAAAGCTCGCGTTTTCTCAGGAGCACGAGAAGATGGGTCTCGTCTGTTTCGCGGTGATCGAGCAGCGGCGCCACGTCGGCGGCCGTACTGTGAGGACCTATCTGCTCGACGCTCTCTCTCGGTGTCATGCAAGCTTTTCGAAGAGCGCGCGGACCGACGCTTCGCGCTCGAAAAGAGCGATGGCCGCGACCCCAGCAGCTCCGGCCTCACGCACGGCATGTATACGTTGCGGCGTAATCCCTCCGAGCGCGTAGACTGGGATCGAAGCGGCGCGCGACGCGGCCGTGAGCCGCTCGAGCCCGATTCCTGGATGCCCGGGTTTGGACGCCGTTCGATAGACGGGGCCAAAAAACACGAAATCCGCTCCGTTTCGGGCCGCGTCCCGCACCTCCTCGAGGCTATGTGCCGAAGCGCCTATCACGAGCTCGGGCGGCGCGCTTCCGCGAACCTCGGCAACCGACAAGCCATCCGCCGGAAGATGGACGCCGCCAAGCCCAGCCGCGAGTGTTACGTCGAAGCGATCGTTCACCAGAATTTTCGCCCTCGCGTCCGGGTGCCGCTCGAGCACGCTCGACACGAAGTTTTCGAGGTCTCGGCCTGCCGCCTGTTTCAAGCGCAGCTGCACCCAATCGACGCCGCTCTCGAGAGCGTGCGCAATGTTCCGAAAGAGCGCTTCACCTTCCGCGAGGCCGGTAATCATGCACGTTCGAAAGTGAGCCGGCCGAGTCTCCGATCCATCTTTGGTTTCACCCAAATCCGTTGCCCCCACCTAACTCTAGCCAGGTAAACCTGAAAGCGTTCGAACCGCAGAGGCGCAGAGGACGCAGAGGAAAATTCGGAATTTCGTCTGAGGCTAGGGAGAGCTCTTTCTCTTCTCTGCGTGCTCTGCGCCTCTGCGGTGAGATGTTCTTCTTCTAAAACGTGAACCAAATCCACAATTCTGACCTAAGGGCCCGGGCAAAAGGCGGGGTCGGATTAGGAATCTTCAGGTGCCGCGAAGGCGTTCCGAACGTCCGTGGGCGAGACCCGGTTTTCCCGACGTCGATGGCGAGAGAGCTCCTCCTCGAGCTCTTGGCGCTCTATCGAACCCCGCCATCGATTCAGAACCTCGCTGAAGCCGACGTAGATATTTGCGAGACCCAGCCCGCAGACAGCGCCTCGAAGCGTGGGCGCCAACATGTAAGGCCGCAGGCCCGGGTAGGCCTCCAAGAAGTAATTCCGCTCCCAGATCGCCGACCAGGGCACCAGCGTGAGAAAGAGCCCAATCTCGAGACAGACGAGAACGTAGAGAACGAACCACTGCCGATCGAGCATCATTCAGGAACCCGGCAGAAGACGAGCTCAACCCGGTCGAGCGGAGCCTCGGCACGACGATCGGCCGAAACAAAGCAGCGCGTCACTTTCGCGTTGCCTGAAGCTCACGAACGCGATCCTTGACGTCACGAAAGCGAGCGTTGTCCTTGTAGATTTCCATGTAGAGCTCGAGCGCGCGCGCAGGCTCGCTCGCCGCTTGATGGGCTTGGGCAAGGTCGTAGCGGAGCCCTTGATACTCTTCGACGCGACGATCGGGCAGCCCCAACCCCTTGGAGAACCACTTGATGGCGATGTGGGGCATGCCTTTCTCCATGAAACATAAACCCAACATGCTGCAGCATTCGAGCCCACGGACCTCGTCTTTGGCCGCGAGCTGGAACTCCGCGATGGCTTCGTCGGTGAGGCCCATCTCTTTGTAGGCGATCCCGAGGTTGTACCGTGTGTCGTAGTCCTCGGCTCCAAGCTGTTTTTCGACGCCCTTGCGGAACTCCTTGAATATCTGGTCGAGCCCCGGATCGGTCATCGGACCGTCAGGCTCGATGCCATCGTCATCGACGGCTTGGGTACCGAAAATCTCGTCAGAAAGCTCTGAGGCCAAGTCGATGAACGGTTCTCCCGACCCTCGCGAAAAATCCATCGACCCGGGCGCGGGAGAGTCGACAAGCGACTCGATACTCATGTCGTCCAATCCGTCGTGAGACGCGTCGGGTAGAGCCGCCGCCAACGGGTCCTGTTCGACCTCGAGACTTTTTGGAGCCTCGAAGCTCGGAGCCGTCGCTGGGGCGGACCGGGAAGGCTCGGTCGGTTTGGCCGAGAATCCGAGCTCTTCGAGCTTGGCAGCGACGGCTTCTTCCCCGGGATGTTGCTTTTGAAGCTCGCGCAACGTATCCCGGGCATCCTCGTAGAGGCCCAACGCGATGTACTCATCGACTTCTGCAAGCTCGAGAGCCACGGGGCTCGCTGGTGCGGTCGGGGCCGGGGCCGACGCGCGCGGCTCGAGGACAGGCTCTTCAGGCGGCGTCGGAATTGCCGCCACAGCATCGTCACGCTCTTCGACGAAAACCATCTCGTCGACCGCGGGAATATCGATTTCGATGTCGTCGACCGACGGTACGTCCGCGGGAACATTGACTTGGATGTCGACCAACGGAGTGTCCGGAAGGTCTACGAGGTCGTCGTCGTCATCCGCCAAGCCTTTGGGAAGCTCCACCGAAAAATCTTCGTGGTCGTCGTCGTCGGAGACCGGGACGGAAAAATTATCGAGCTCGTCGTTGCTTTTGACGTCCGGTGAGCTCTGAGCAACATCACTCAGATCAACCTCGACGGCAAAGTTCTCACCCCCGGCCTCGGGCTCGACGGAAACTTCGAACTCCTCCTCGTCGAGCGAAATCTGAAGCGCCGCCCCTTCGTCCTCGGAATCGCCGATCGCGAAATTGTCATCCTCTACGACAACGGCGAATTCCTCCTCCTCGCCGGCGTCGTCCCCAACTTCCTTCCCAACTTCCTTCCCGACTTCCTTCCCAACTTCCTTCCCAACTTCCTTCCCGACTTCCTTGAAGACCGGCGCGTCCTCGAGGCGTGGGCTCG